>DYMN01000018.1:43903-49181 GCA_020740485.1 Polaribacter sp.
TCGCTTTTGAAAAAAATATAATCTTCAGAAAAAATATCAAGCGCGCTTTTGGTAACATCAACTACATCGAGTAATTCTTTATTCGGTATAGGCATTTTAGCAAAGTCGGAAAAAGCGCTTGCTATTGTACTCATCGTATCGATTTGCTGAATGAGTGAATCGCAAAAATCGGTTAATTTTTCTTTGTTATCTTCAGCTTTAGCATCATATTTACGTTCATAATTTTGAATGGTCAATCGCATGGGCGTCAATGGGTTTTTAATCTCATGCGCCACTTGTTTTGCCATTTCACGCCATGCATTTTCTCTCTCACTAAAAGCCAATTTTACAGCGCTATTCTCTAAATCATCAATCATGGAATTGTATGCCTTGATTAATTCTTTTAATTCTATTGTAGAAGTGTAGATGTCAATTTTTTCGTTTTGCTTGATGAGGCGTGTCGCTTTCATTTTTTCGACAATTTCCTTGATAGGATCAGAAATCAATCGAGAACTGAAATAGGCTAAAATAATAGAAAACAAAACGGCAAAAAGGAACACAAAACCTATTCGAGTGATTAATTCTTCTAATTCTTTTTGATAAAAATTACTTGTGCTAAAGTAGGGAATATATAAAACCCCTATTGGGTTAAATTGATGATCATAAATATAACTGTAAATAGAAAGATAATTCTCATTTTCATATTTCACATTGTCTATGACCCTGTGATTGATGTCTTTATTTAACGCATCGAGTATTCTTTTTGGTATAGGTTTGGTAAGCGAATCCATTTGAAAAGTAGCTCTTGAGGAGATAAGTAAATCCCCTTTTAAGTCATATATTCCTATTTCCAAACTATGCACGTGCGACATTTCGAAAAGCTTTTCTCGGAAAATAAAAGGTAATTTTCCGGTTTCTAGTAGAAATGTAGTGTTATCCAATTGATATTCAATATCTCTTTTTACTGAATTTTCTTTTCTTTCCAAACGGCTCTTATGATAATCTACAGCTTGCTCCTTGTATTGAAAAACAGCTATGAAAATGATTGAAAGTGAAACAATTATAACCAAAATCAGCATGGTTAAAAAGATTTTGGATTGTAATGTTCTTAATAGTTGCATATTTATATTTTGTTAAAAATGAGGTTGAGAATATCAGAGCAATAAAAATATTCTATTTTTGTCAATCAATCAAAAATTATTCCGAAAATTATGATCAAAAATAATTTATCAATTATTCTGTTTCTCTCATTTTTTAATTTGTTGTCAGCACAACAAAATAAACAAGAAGAAAATAAAAAATCTATTTCCGATAAGATTCATTTTGGCGGAGGTATTCAATTGAGTATTGGAAATGCTTACACTGTAATCGGAATATCACCTTCTGCGATTTATGAATTGAATGAGCATTTTGCTTCCGGCATTAGTGCTACTTACTTATATGTCAATGATAAATTTTACAATAGTAAACAAAATGTCTATGGGGGAAGCGTATTGGTTTTATATAATCCAATTAAGGAATTGCAACTTAATTCCGAATTTGAATATTTGAGAATTAATAGAATTACCAATCTTCCTAATACTGATTATTGGATTCCGGCACTCTATGTCGGGGCGGGCTATGCTATAGGTAAGCATGGTGCTGTTGGCGTAAGATATGATTTATTGTGGAAGGAAAATAAAAGTGTCTACAATGATGCTTTAACGCCTTATTTTAGATTCTATTTTTAAAGAAATCGCCTTTCTATCAATTGAATAAGACGTTGTTCGTAATCTTCTTTTCCAGACCAATCATAGTCCGTTTTGACCATATTTTCAAGGAAATTTTTAGCTTCACCTTCATTTTCGAATGAATTAATTTGGGATATTACTCTATTAAAATCAGCTAAATTATCGTTAAAAAGATGCTTGACAAACGCAATTCGGTCATTCAAACCGATGATGATTTGTTTTTGAGAAAGCATATCATTCAAAGTTTTTTTTGAAGTCTCCATTTTGATTTGATTTTCAAAAAGTTGAGCTGCGACATCTCCAGAAATACTCATTTTCATCTCTTCTTCTTGACTTATTTTTGGCATCATATTTTTGGTTTCCTTGATCGGATCGGGGGCTTTCAAAATTTCTTCGGCAATAGGTGCTTTAAAATCAATAAAAACTTCAATTTCTGGCTCATGTATTTCTTCAACATTGATTATTTCAATAGCTTTTTCTTCTCTTGAAGTCAATATTTCAATTTGATTTGGCGTAACTTCAATGTTGAGATCAGTGTTGGTTTCAATTGAGTTATTTTCATTTAAATAATTAAATATCAACGTTTTTTCGTATAGCTCACGTGTTTTAAACAACAATACATCGTTAGAATTATTTTTGCAAATTTCAGCAATTTCCAAAGCTAAATTTTGGAGGGTTTCTATTGAAATATTGTGCATAACTTATTTAAAATTTATAATTGAACTGTTTATATTTTTTTACTTTTGTAAAAGTACAAAAATTTGTTTTATGAATTTATTCTGTGTGTTAATAAATCCAGATTCTAAAGAAAAGGTTAACTATTCAATTGAAATTATTTAATAATGTTTTTAGAAAATACAGTAAATCACAATGAACAATTCGGCTGGATAGAAGTGGTTTGTGGCTCAATGTTTTCCGGGAAAACGGAAGAATTAATCCGACGTATGAAACGTGCCCAGTTTGCTAAGCAAAGAGTGGAAATATTCAAGCCGACAATTGACAAACGATATCATGATGAAATGGTTGTTTCGCACGATGCCAATCAAATCAGAAGTACGCCGGTAGATTCAGCAGAACAAATTCGTTTGATGACCAGTGAAGTGGACGTAGTAGGTATTGATGAAGCTCAATTTTTTGACGATGAAATTGTCAATGTGTGCAATGATTTAGCAAACAGAGGGATCAGAGTGATTGTCGCCGGTTTAGATATGGATTTTATGGGAAAACCTTTTGGACCCATGCCTGCCTTGATGGCTACTGCGGAGTATGTCACCAAGGTACATGCTGTCTGTACTCGAACCGGAAATTTAGCACATTATAGCCATAGAATGACCGCTAATAAGGATTTAGTAGTATTAGGAGAAACCGATATTTATGAACCATTGAGTAGGGCAGCTTATTTTAAAGCAATGCAATTGAGAAAAAATGAAACAAATTCGGAAACTCCCGAAATCAAAAATTAAAAATGGAATCTACTCATACCACCTACCTAAAGATTGATTTAAATGCGTTAGTACATAATTTTAATTTTATCAAATCACAATTAAAAAATGACACTAAAATTTTAGCGGTCATCAAAGCCTTTGCTTATGGTCATGAAGCTAATGCTATTGCAAAAAAACTTCAAGAGCAAAATGTCGATTATTTTGCAGTTGCCTATGCACAAGAAGGAGTAAAATTAAGAGAAAGTGGAATTACTACACCAATATTAGTATTACATCCCCAAAGAAATGACGCAAAAAGCTGTGTAGAATATAAGTTGGAACCCAATATTTACAGCTTTACCATGTTGGAAATCTTCCGGAATTATATGATTGGAAATCAGATTGAAAATTTTCCAATACATCTAAAATTCAATACCGGACTCAATAGATTAGGGTTTAAATATGCTGATATTGACGATTTAATAAATCAAGTTAAAAGTAGTAAAGCCCTTAAAATAAAATCTGTGTTTTCTCACTTGGTGGCAAGTGAAGACCATTCCGAAAGAGCGTTTACCTTAGGTCAAATAAGTCAATACGAGAAAATTGTAAGTAAAATAGAAAAACATATTGATTACAAATTTATAAAACACATCACCAATACATCCGGGACATTAAATTATCCCGAAGCCCATTTTGATATGATTCGCACAGGAATAGGTTTATACGGTTATGGTAATGAGGATAAATGGACTCAACAATTGAAAAATGTAGGGTCTTTATATACTACTATTACCCAAATTCATACACTTCAAAAGGGAGAATCAGTGGGCTATAACAGAGGATATGTTGCCAAAAAAGAAACTAAAACCGCTACCATTCCTTTAGGGCACGCTGACGGATTACCTCGTACTTGGGGAAAAGGAAAGAGTTTCGTGTCTGTAAATGGTAAAAAAGCACATGTGTTAGGCAATGTTTGTATGGATATGACTATGGTAGATGTTACCAATATAGAATGTAATGAAGGCGACCAAGTAATAGTTTTTGATTCGCAAAAAACCGTGGAAGAAATTGCAGTGAATGTAGGCACTATTTCCTATGAATTATTAACCGCCATTTCGCAAAGAGTAGTGAGAATTGTGGTAGATTAATTTTTTTATATATATTTGCTTCATTATTAACTTTTAAACCCAAATATTTTATGTTGAAAGAATTTAAAAATTTCATTATGACTGGAAATGTCATAGAATTTGCAGTAGCCGTTATTATGGCTGGAGCTGTAGGATTAGTGGTCAATGGTTTTGTAAACGACATTGTAATGCCTATCGTTGGTTATTTTACCGGTGGAGTTGATTTTTCAAATTTAAAAATTGTACTATCTGAAGCTGTAGTTGCTTCTGAAGGAGTGCCTGAAAAACCTGAAGTAGCCATACGTTGGGGAGCTTGGGTTAACACTGTAGTAAATCTTCTATTAGTGGGCTTTGTAATGTTTTTGATTATTAGATCGTACAATAAAATGAAAAAACCTGTCGAAGCAGCACCTGCAGGACCATCTGACAATGATTTGTTAAAAGAAATCAGAGACTTATTATCTAAAAAATAGTATTTTATCAAAATACATCTCACCCGAAATCATTGATTTCGGGTTTTTTTATGATTTCTAAAATAAAAGTTGCACGAAAAGAAAATAGTAGTATCTTTGCAATCCAATATCGCGGGGTGGAGCAGTAGGCAGCTCGCTGGGCTCATAACCCAGAGGTCACAGGTTCGAGTCCTGTCCCCGCTACTAACAGGAGAGGTGCCTGAGTGGCCGAAAGGAGCGGTTTGCTAAACCGTCGTACGGTTAACCCTGTACCGCGGGTTCGAATCCCGCCCTCTCCGCAGCAAAAGTTCAATTACATAAGGATTCGTAAGTTCAAAGCTCAACAATTGAACTTAAGGTGAGTGAGGTCGCGTAGCTCAGTTGGATAGAGCATCTGCCTTCTAAGCAGACGGTCAAAGGTTCGAATCCTTTCGCGATCACAAAAAAACATATTCGGGGTGTAGCGTAGCCCGGTTATCGCGTCCCGCTTGAGGCGGGAAGGTCGCCAAAAGAAAAGAGAATTTTAATAAAATATATTCGGGGTGTAGCGTAGCCCGGTTATCGCG
>DYMN01000036.1 GCA_020740485.1 Polaribacter sp.
CCAACGACTAAAGACCAAAGACTAAAGACCAAAGACCAATAACTATTGGGAGACCATTTTTAAATCAAACACTTACAAATATTTTTAGGTCTTTTTATCGTTAGAAGAGGTGCTAAAAATTTAAGGCACTAATTTTAAAACATTCTTACCGGATTTTATTTTCTCTTCATTCATCAGCATAGGCACAAATTTACCTTCGATAAACAGTTGAGCTTGGTCTTTGTAATGAGGGCTCAAAACATTGCCTGAATTTCCGGTAGGTAAAATGGCTTTAGCTCCTTCCACATTCGAAAAATCAATAATTCTACGCGTGCTAGGTCCAGAGGTAACCTCCGTTTCTACGGCTTCACTTATGTTGAAAATCTGATTGTTTATCACCTCGTTAGTTCCTGCTATTTCGAACGGACCTACATTAAAGTAAGGTCTCAATAATTTTATTTCTCCAAATGGATGTTTGTATTCCACCGTGTGTACTTTGCCCCAAGTCCATTTTGAAACATCATTTCCTAATGCATTTTCTAATCGTTTTGCCGTATTTTTAAAGGCTTGTAATTGTATATCCGCTACGCTTTCTTTTTTGGTTTTGGTGGTAATATCATCTGCCCAAATACCGTAAGTGCCCTTCATCAAAGGTTCAAACATTCTCTTTTCCAAATGAGTGTTTAGAAATTGATTAAATATTTCTTGCCCCATTTCATCTTCCAACATTGCTTTGTAGTATTCATAAATGAATTGGTTAAAGATAGTTTGACCTACACTATTCGTGCTTGCTTTTCCGTCCCAAGACTTAAGTTGAGCAAGTGCTTTATTTTCTGTTTCATTTAATGCTTGCTTTCCAATAGATTGAATTAAAATACGATTGAGATCTACATTCACGGGTGAAGTGATGTCTAATGCCATATTTTCAACCTCTGTTTGTGTCCAATCATTTTTTGAAGATACAAGTTCAACTACTCTTTTACTGCGATTTTGCGGTAAATAATAACCGGGGACGTATCTTTTACTTACAATGGAATCGGGTTGATTGTTGCAAGAGTAAACATAATTCCACTCAGGATTTATGGCTTGTGGATTTTCAGAAAATGGAAAGTAATCAATAGAATCATTGAGACTGTTTGTTCCATCCAACATCATTTTGGTCACAGGATTATTTGCTCTTTCATATAGGTGTCCCGATGCCCACCAAGCGACATTACCATCAATATCTCCGTACATAATGTTAAGTCCGGGCGCATGGAGCAAAGGTGGAAATTTTTTAAATTCGTCGATGTTATTTGCTCTGCTCATCCCATAAACCAGTTCTAATAGCTTATTGGCTCTGTGCATAAAGACCCAATACATGGAGACTGGTTCGGATGTTTTAACTTCGGGAACATTTTTGTTGATGATCGGACCGCGATGCGTTTCATATACTGTATAATCTACTTCATCAGCTCCTTTCACTTTAATTTTGTAATTTCTCTTTTTTAATGGATGGTAAGTACTATCCACGAGATATTCTTCCGGGTTATTAGGGTTTAGTTTTTCGATATACAAATCGATGTCGTCGTTTTCAAACATGGTAAGACCATAGGCAACACTTCTATTATGAGAAAGCAAAGGAAAAGGCGTCAGAGCCAAATAAAACCCATAGGACTCGTGTTTGGGGGTTTTAATATGGGCTTGGAACCACGTTCCGGGTTGTGAATAGCCAATATGTGGGTCATTTTCGAAAATCACTTTCCCATTTTTGGTCTTTTGAGTCCCTAAGACCCATGAATTACTTCCTATAAATGAAGGGATAGGATTGACTTTATCTAAGTAGGTTATCGCTTTTGAAATTTCTACAGCATCCTTAACCGGATAGGTTTTGATTAATGTAGAATTGGGATCAATGTTCAATCCCAAATTTTTTACGTATTCATCACCTAATTTTTCCTTAATGGCAGACACTAATGGATCTGTTTTATGTGCCATAGCAAACCCAAAACTCATATAACCAAATACATTTTGAATATCTTGAAGGGTATAGTCGTGTTTTTTAATGCCTAAAATGGTAAATTCCAAAGGCGTTTTTCCTTCTGCCACATATTGGTTGACTCCCTTTAAAAAAGCTTCCGCCATTTTATAAGAAGCTGCATTTTTGTCTAATTGAGAAAGTACTTTTTCAGAGTTTTCGTTAATTCCTAAGCTCAAGAAAAATTTGTCAGTTTCAATTAATTTATCTCCAAATATTTCCGATAACCTTCCGGGGGCTATTCTAGATAATACTTCCATTTGAAATAGTCTATCGTGTGCTTGAGCATAGCCCAATGCCATCATAGCATCTTCTTCGCTTTCGGCAAAAATGTGCGGAATACCATAATCGTCATAATATACTTCAACTGCATTTTTCAGTCCGGACAGATGTTCATTTCCTTTATAATTTGGCTTTTTAGAGTATAAAAAAATAGCTATTGCAATGACCAATAATAGAATAAGAGTAAGAATGGAGAATAATGTTTTTTTCAACATGATGAAAGTAATTTAAATCGAAGTATAAAAGTAAAACAAAAAAATTGAAAAATTGTTTTTTTAATAAAATGATTTAAACTTTTTTTTCCTATTTATATTTCTTACTTTCGTTTCCTAATTAGATAATGTATAATGAACGAGCATCTCAATCCCGAAAACAACAACTTTTCTCCTGAAGATATAAAAGCGGAACAACAACTCCGCCCTTTATCATTCAACGATTTTGCAGGTCAAGAGTCGGTGTTGGATAATTTACAGGTGTTTGTAAAAGCAGCTAACTTACGCGGAGAAGCCTTAGATCATACGCTGTTCCATGGTCCACCCGGATTGGGCAAGACTACACTTGCTAATATTTTAGCCAATGAATTGGGGGTTGGTATCAAAATTACCTCAGGACCAGTATTAGACAAGCCTGGAGACTTAGCCGGATTACTCACCAATCTCAACAAAAGAGACGTGCTTTTTATTGATGAAATCCACCGATTGAGTCCCATAATTGAAGAATATCTTTATTCAGCAATGGAAGATTTTAGGATAGATATCATGATCGAAAGCGGTCCTAATGCCAGAAGTATTCAGATAGATTTAGAGCCCTTTACCTTAGTAGGAGCAACCACTCGCTCTGGTTTACTCACAGCCCCGATGCGCGCGCGTTTTGGCATCAGCAGCCGTTTGGAATATTATAACGCGGAATTGTTGACTACCATTGTTCAACGTTCTGCCAAAATTTTGAAAATGCCTATTTCAATGGAAGCGGCTATTGAAATTGCTGGTAGAAGTCGTGGTACACCACGTATAGCTAATGCCCTTTTAAGACGTGTACGCGATTTTGCGCAAATCAAAGGGAATGGAACGATTGACATCAAAATTGCACAATTTGCACTGAAAGCACTCAATGTAGATGCACACGGTTTGGACGAAATGGACAACCGCATCCTCACTACTATCATTGATAAGTTTAAAGGAGGGCCGGTGGGTATTACCACTTTAGCTACCGCTGTGGGCGAAAACGCCGAAACATTAGAAGAAGTATATGAGCCATTTTTGATACAAGAAGGATTTATCATGCGCACCCCACGCGGACGGCAAGTGACCGAAAGAGCCTATAAGCACTTAGGTAAAGACAAAGTTTATACTCAGGACACTTTGTTTTAAAAACATGTCACAAAAGTTACTATTAAATTTAATGCTTTGATTTAGGTTTGTTCCCTATAAAATAAAAATCTAAAAACAACTCATTATGAACAAATTAGTATTTTCATTATTTTTAATTTCACTGCTCTATTCTTGTAGTAGCGATTTGTCGGAAGCTCAAAAACAAGAATACACCCTCAAGGGTAAAGAGATTGCTCAAAGCACTGCTGAAGGTATGCTTAAAGAAGTGGCTAAAAACAAGAAAGAAGGTGGGGTAAAACAAGCAATGGCTTTTTGCAATGCGCATGCGCCGGAAATCACCAAAGATTTTTCGTCAAAATTCGGAGTTCAAATCAATAGAACATCGCATTTGTTGAGAAATGAAAAAAATGCTCCTACTCAAAGAGAACAAGAAATCATCGATTTATATTTAAGTCAAAAACCGGATGCACTAAAACCGATTGTAGAAAAAAACTCGGATGGCAGTGTGCAATTTTACGCGCCAATCAAATTATTGGATAAATGTACGGTATGCCACGGGGTTATAGGCGAAACTATGGAAGCTAAAAATGATTCTATCGTTAAAGTTTTATATCCTAACGATAAAGCTATTGGATTTAAAGAAGGGGATATTAGAGGAATATGGAGTATAAAATTTCCTAAAAAATAGGTTTTTTCTTTTTAACAATTTTTCGTAAAAAGCTTTGTTGACGTGCTTTGTTCAACAAAGTTTTTTTATTTTTGACACAAACGCAATTACATAATGAATTTAGCTACATTTTTAGATAAAAAAAAATACAAAAATATTCCTTTAATAAAAACCAAAACCGGACATTTTGAATTCAAAGCATCAATTAATGGAGTTAAAGGACGCTTTATTTTAGATACAGGTGCATCAAATACTTGTGTTAGTTTAGATCTGGAAGAACACTTTCATTTGAGTTCAAAAGAAACAGAAACCAAGGCAGCCGGTGCCGGTGCATTGGATATTGAAACTAAAATAGCGCATAATGTGGAATTGAAAATAGGAAAAATAAGATGGAATGATTGGGATTTGGTCTTGATAGATTTAAGCCACGTCAACACAGCATTGACGCAACATGGGGTGAAAAGCGTGGAAGGAATTATAGGTGCCGATTTATTAAATGATGGCTGTGCGGTTATTGATTACAAAAAACAAGTGCTTTATTTAAAACATAAATCTACTCCTTATACAAAGTCATAAATTCCTCTGCTTTTTCAACCATTTTTATGCTACCAACAAAAAAAGGTACTCTTTGATGAAGTTCGGTCGGTTCTATATCTAAAATGGCTTGATAACCATCTGATGCTTTTCCGTTGGCTTGTTCTGCGAGAAATGCCATCGGATTACATTCGTACAATAAACGCAATTTTCCTTTCGGTGCTTTAGTACTTGTCGGATAAATATAAATCCCTCCTTTTATCATATTTCGATGAAAATCAGACACCAATGAACCAATATAACGTAAGGTGTAAGGTCTGTCCTCTTCCTCTCTTTGACAGTATTTGATATAATCTTTCACTCCTTGTGGAAAATGCACATAATTTCCTTCGTTTACAGAATAAACAGATCCCATTTCAGGGAATTTCATGTTTGGATGCGATAAATAATAGGAACCTAACGCCGGATTGAGTGTAAATCCGTTTACACCATGTCCTGTAGTATAAACTAACATCGTTGAGGTGCCGTAAACAATATAACCCGCTGCTACTTGATTTCTTCCTTTTTGTAAGAAATCTTTTAAAATTACCGGTGTTCCTACCGGAGAAACTCTTCTGTAAATGGAAAAAATCGTTCCTACTGACACATTCACATCAATATTGGATGAACCGTCTAAAGGGTCTATTAAAACGACGTATTTATGATCAAAGCCCCCGTCATTATCTGATACTATGACAAAATCATCCTCTTCTTCACTCGCAAAACCACAAACAATATCTCTTCTTTTTAAAGTGTTGATAAACACGGTATTTGCAAAAATATCTAATTTTTGTTGCGTTTCACCCTGAATATTTACATCGCCTGAAGCGCCGAGAATGTCAACCAATCCGGCTTTATTTACTTCGTGATTTACCACTTTAGCCGCCAAAGTAATTGAATTCATCAGACGCGAAAGTTCGCCTTCAGCAAATTTGAATTGTTCTTGATTTTCAATAATAAACTCACCAAGGGTTATATTTTTAAAAGGCATATTGATGTTTAATTAGATGTTTGCAAAGGTAATAAAATTAACTAAAACGTTTTCGTAAAAAAATTAAACTTTATAATCTACTTAAATTAACAATATTGCAAAAAAATTAAACATTTTTTTAGATATTTGTTGCATTAAACCATACAAGCATCAATCAATGAAAAAAAATATATTTTATATATCGTATGTAATTATCTTTTTTTTTAATATTTCTTTATTCGGTCAATCCCAATTATTACAATCCGGGCCGATGAATGCCTACAGTACGATGCGGGAAGTGCTCTTGTGGGTACAAACCAAATCCGAAGCCAAAGTGCAATTTAAATATTGGAACACTAATGATCCTGCGAAAAAAATAGAAACCGAAACGGTAGTAACATCAAAAGAAAAAACCTTCGTTGCTCAAATTCCCGTTGGACTGCTTGAACCCGCTCAAAAATACGAATACGAACTCTACATTAATGATAAATTGGTCAAGCGGCCTTATAAGTTAAAATTCGATACGCTCCCTTTGTGGAAATGGCGTGGCGATGCACCTGATTTTTCTTTTATTACCGGTAGTTGTGCCTACATTAATGATACGCCTTACGACCGTCCGGGAAAACCCTATGGCAGTGATTATCAGATTTTTGATAAAATGGCTCAAACTGATGCCGGTTTTATGTTGTGGTTGGGCGATAACTTGTATCTTAGAGAAGCGGATTGGGATAGTAAAATGGGAATAGAATATCGCTTTACTCACGCCCATTCGCTACCGGAATTACAACCGTTGTGGGGAGGAAAACACCATTTTTTTATTTGGGACGATCACGACTATGGAAATAATAATTCCGATAGTAGTTTTCCCATGAAAACAACCACACAAGAAGTTTTTAGAAATTTTTATCCCAATCCTACTTATATTTTCGATGAAGGTAATGTCAGCTTTTTTCAATGGGCAGATTGTGATTTCTTTTTGTTAGACAATCGCACTTGGCGATCACCGGATAATAGAACTGACTTATCAAATCCAACCATTCTGGGAGAAAAACAATTACAATGGCTGTTAGATGCCCTATCAAACAGTACAGCTTCTTTTAAATTTATAGTGATGGGCGGTCAATTTATCAATCCTTTAAAAATTGAAGAAACCTACGAAAATATTGCTCCTCAAGAGAAAGCATATTTGATAGAAAGTATCAGAAAATTAAAAATTGGCGGGGTCTTGTTTTTAACCGGTGATGTGCATCATACTGAATTATCAAAATACGACATAACTCCAACTTACCCTTTATATGATTTAACGGTCTCACCCTTAACTTCCGGAGTGAGCAGATATATGTCAAAATTAAATCCATTGCAAGTCGAAAATACCTTAGTAGAAGAACACAACTTTGCTAAAATTGACGTCAAAGGACCTTTAAGTGACCGAAAACTTATCATCACAGTCATCAATAGTGAGGGAGCAGAAAAATGGAAAAAAGAAATTAGTTCAAACGATTTAAAATTTTAACCTCGCTTTGCTGTTGTGATTGCAATAGGAATCACTAACGCTCATCTTTTACCAAGGTTGCTGAGCGTAGTCGAAGCATAACCTTTACCTTTAAAAATGCAAGTATTCAAATTTGGGGGAGCCTCCGTTAAAAATGCAGCTGCAGTCAGAAATGTGGCTGAAATCATCAAAAAACACCATTCAAATGAATTGGTAATTATCATCTCTGCCATGGGAAAAATGACCAATGCTTTTGAAAAATTAATCAAAAGTTACATTGAAAAATCTGATGATTTTAATGAAAATTTGTTCTATATACGAAGATTTCATCTCGTAATGGTAGAAGAATTATTTATTTCTACTGATCCTATTTATATAGAATTAGAAAGCTTGTTTTTGCAGATTTCAAAGTTTTTTTCAGAAAACAAAAATGTGAATTACGATTATATTTATGACCAAGTCGTGGGTTATGGTGAGATGCTATCTACCAAGATTGTCAGTGGTTATTTAAACCGAAGTGAAGTAGAAAATACTTGGCTCGATGCCCGACATCTCATTCAAACGGATTTTCAATATCGTTCTGCCAATGTAGATTGGACAGAAACTTGTCAGAACATCCAAAACGCTGTTTCAAAACCCACTTTGTATATTACACAAGGTTTTATTGGGAGTGCTACCAATGATACCTACACCACATTAGGACGTGAAGGTTCAGATTATTCTGCCGCTATTTTTTCTTATTGTCTTAACGCAGAAAGTATGACGATTTGGAAAGATGTTCCCGGTGTGCTCAATGCCGACCCGCGTTATTTTGAAAATACCTCGCTTTTAGAACGCATTTCTTATAGAGAAGCCTTGGAAATGGCTTTTTACGGTGCGACAGTAATTCACCCAAAAACCATAAAACCACTTGAAAACAAGAATATTGCACTCCACGTAAAATCCTTTGTTGACCCTG
This sequence comes from Polaribacter sp., assembly GCA_020740485.1. Lineage (GTDB taxonomy): Bacteria > Bacteroidota > Bacteroidia > Flavobacteriales > Flavobacteriaceae. The sequence continues at coordinate 8,270 of DYMN01000036.1, forward strand.
ATGCAAAAGGAACAGTTATTACTAAAGGAGTAGCCATTTTTCCTGAAAATGTATGCTATACACTCAAAGAAAATCAAATCTTATTGTCTATCACAACTAAAGATTTTTCTTTTATGATTGAACACAACATCAGTCATTTATTCAAATTTTTTGCCGAAAATAGGATTAAGGTAAATTTAATTCAAAATTCTGCCATCAGTTTTTCCGTTTGCATCGAAGATATGTACAGCCAATTCAATAACCTGAAATCTGTATTGGCGGAACACTATAATTTGGAGTATTACGAGAATGTTAAACTAACTTCTATCAGACATTATACTGCTGAAATTATTAAACAATACGAACATTCAAACGACGTAGTTTTAATACAAGAGACCAATGAAGTTGCACAAATTATAACAAAATAGGGACTAAAGCCTTCTAAATTTAATATTTATATCCTTTTAATTAAAAATAATTTAACGTTTACACGTAAATTGATAAACATATGTTAAGGAATTAAATAAAATTGTATATTGCGCCCATAACCAAATTTATACATTTTTATGAAACATGTTTTATTTGCCATAGCCATGCTGTGGAGCGCGATAACGTTCGCTCAAACCGTTGTAACCGGCAAAGTTACAGATGCATTAGGAGATCCTATTCCGGGTGCAAGTATCAAAGTAGTTGGTAAAGACTTAGGTACCACTACAGATTTCGATGGAAATTTTACCCTCAAGGTAAGTGAAAATCCTCCTTTCACTTTAGAAATTTCGAGTGTTGGACATAAATCTACCACTACACAAGTAACCAAAAAAGAACAAGTTGCTAATTTTACCTTACAAGAAGATGTTCAAACTTTAGATGAAATCGTTGTTTCTGCCTCCAGAACACCTGAAAGAATCAAGGAATCGCCTGTAACCATTGAACGTATTGATGCTAAAATCATTCAAAATTCAGCCAATGCTGATTTCTATGAAGGTTTAGAAAACCTAAAGGGTGTTGATATTAATACCAACTCTCTGACTTTTAAATCCATCAATACCCGGGGTTTTGCCACTTTTTCTAATGCCCGATTTATGCAATTGGTGGACGGAATGGACAATGCATCGCCTGCGTTAAACTTTGTGCTTGGAAATCTTTTGGGTATGAATGAGTTGGATGTCAATTCTGTAGAAATTCTGCCTGGAGCATCCTCTGCACTTTATGGAGCAAATGCTTTCAATGGTATTTTATTTATGACCAGCAAAAGTCCCTTTGATGACCAAGGCATCAGCACCTACTTCAAAACCGGTTTGACCATGCAAGAAGTAGCCGGCGACAACAATTTTTACGATACCGGTATTAGAATGGCTTACAAATTCTCTGATAAATTCGCAGGGAAAGCTAATTTCTCCTTTATGAAAGGAACGGATTGGATGGCTGCTGATTACGATCAATATAAAGATGTAAACACCGGAGAACCTAATGTTATAACTCCTTATGCTGATAGAGGCCTATCATTTGACGGTTTAAATATTTATGGCGATGAAGTGGCGACTAACATTTACGGAGTAGCACAGGCAATGGAAGCAGGAGGTATAATACCCGCTGGGTCAAGTAGTCTAATTCCTAATATTTCAGTAGGAAGAACCGGATACAAAGAAAGAGATTTGACAGATTATGAAGCCAAGAGTATAAAGGCAGATTTTGCTTTGCATTACAAACCATGGGCAAATGATAAAGAATTTATATTCAATTATAAAACAGGTAAAGGCAATACCATTTATCAAGGAGGTAATCGTTATTATTTAAAAGATTTCACTTTAAACCAAGTGAAATTGGAATTTAAAGGCAAAAATTTCTTTATTCGCGGCTACAGAACCTCAGAAGACGCGGGTAATTCTTATGATATACGTTTTGCCGGTATCAATATGAATAAACTGAATGCACCACAATGGTTTGGAACTTACGTTGGAGCAATATTGCAAGGCAAAAGCAGTATTATTCAACAAGTGATGCTGGGTGGAGGAACGTATGCTCAAGGCGTTGCAGCCGCTCAAGCTGCCGAACCGCAACTACACGCCGGTGCTAGAGCCTACGCCGATCAAACGGTTACTCCTCAGCCCGGTACTGCTGCATTTAATACATTATTTAATACCGTAGTTAATGACCCAAATCTTTTGACCGGTGCTAAATTCGTAGATCGTTCAAAAATGAACCATGCAGATGCTAACTATAATCTTAAAGATGTCATTGACAATTGGGCTGATTTACAAATTGGTGGTTCTTATAGATTGTATTCCCTAAATTCAGAAGGAACTATCTTTACAGATTACGACGGTCCTATCAATTATAACGAATATGGAGCTTATCTACAATTGGGTAAAAAATTTGCTGATGACCGTTTGAAATTTACAGGTTCTGTTCGTTATGACAAAGCCCAAAATTTTGAAGGTTCCTTCTCTCCACGTGTAGCTTTCGTGTATTCTGCAGGAGAAAATAAAGACCACAACTTCCGTGCATCATTCCAAACCGGATTTAGAAATCCAACCACGCAAGATCAGTACATCGGGTTGGATTTAGGAAAAGGAATTTTAGTAGGTTCTGCTCCTGATAACTTAAATAGATATACATCAAAACCTCTAACAATAAGTTCATCTCCTTCTCCTTACATGCCAGTTCCCTATGGAACCCAACTAGGTTATACTCAGGGTATACAATTATCAGGAGCCCGTGCATACGATAATGCATTTTCATTATCATCAGTTAAAGATGCCTTAACAGCTTATTTAAACAATCCATCAGATTTAAATGGAGCGCTAGCTTTAATAAAAAAATCAGATGTTGATTATGTGAAACCTGAAGGTGTTAAAGCTGCTGAATTAGGCTATCGAGGAAAAATAGCATCAATTAATATTGATTTGAGTGGATATTACAATATTTATGAAGGTTTTATTGCTACTAAAACTGTAATTGTTCCAAAATATGGTGAAATAGGAAATGCAAATAATCATGCAATATATGCGTTATTAAATTCCGTTGATCCAAATTCACCTGATATAATTGTTCAAAATGATATTCAATTTTTCCAAGTTTACACAAACTCAAAAGCAGATATCAGCTCTTATGGAGCAACACTTGGGGTTTCTACCAAGTTAAACAAGTTTGATGTAGGTGTAAATTATACCTATGCTAAGTTCAATTTTGACCAAGCTTCTGACCCTGATTATGAAGCCGGATTCAACACGCCTGAGCACAAAGTAAAAGTGAGTTTAGGAAGTGAAGATTTATTCAAAAACTTTGGTTTTGGAATCAATTATCGTTACCAAACCGAGTACTTATGGCAGGCTACCTTTGCTGATGCTATGGTACCGGCTCGTTCTGTATTTGATGCTCAGATCAATTACAAAGTGCCTTCTATCAAATCAGAATTCAAAGTAGGAGGCTCTAACATAGGTGGTAAAGACTATATCGTAGCACCGGGAACCGGAATGATTGGCTCTCAATATTTTATTTCTTGGACTATCAACCAATAAAATAACATATCTTCCTTTTTCTTCCCCTCCTTCGGAGGGGACTGAGGGGAGGTTTATATTCCGCTTACTTCCCCTCCTTTGGAGGGGATTGAGGGGAGGTTTTATATCCAACTTTCTTCCAATCCATCTTTTTGGGGTCAGGAGTAAGACAAAAATTCCAAATACAAAAAAGAAAACCCCGAAGGTTACAAAAAACCTTCGGGGTTTATTTTTTCTCAAATTTTTAATTAATTCATTTTTAATTTTATAAATAATTTTCTACTTTTGCAACCTTTGATAGTATAATCATTTTTTAATAAAATAATTTAAGGTAAGCTGTTAAGAAAAAACTTCTAACATCTTCCTTCTAACTTCTAACTTTTTTTTATGGCACAAGTTACCGGCAAAATAGCACAAATCATTGGTCCAGTTATCGATGTTTCATTCGAAAGCGGTGTTACACTTCCTAAAATCTACGATTCTTTAGAAATTTCCAGAGAAAATGGTAGTGTCTTGGTATTAGAAGTGCAAAAACACTCCGGCGAAAACATGGTGCGTTGCGTGGCAATGGATTCCACAGATGGTTTAAGTCGTGGGCGCGAAGTAGTAGCTACAGGATCACCTATTCAAATGCCAATCGGTAAAGACGTTTTCGGACGTTTGTTCAATGTAAATGGTGACCCTATCGATGGATTGAAACCACTTCCTAAAAAAGGAGAAGACGGGTTGCCCATTCACAGGGCTGCACCGAAGTTTGAAGACTTATCAACTTCTACCGAAGTCTTGTTTACCGGAATTAAAGTAATCGACTTGATTGAACCTTATGCCAAAGGTGGTAAAATCGGATTATTCGGTGGTGCCGGAGTTGGAAAAACCGTATTGATTCAAGAATTAATCAACAATATCGCCAAAGGTCACGGAGGCCTATCCGTATTTGCCGGAGTAGGTGAACGTACCCGTGAAGGAAATGACCTCATGCGCGAAATGTTAGAGTCAGGTATCATTAAATATGGTGATGACTTTATGCATAGCATGGAAAAAGGAGGATGGGATTTATCAAAAGTTGATATGAACTTATTGAAAGAATCAAAACTATCCTTCGTATTCGGTCAGATGAATGAGCCACCGGGAGCTCGTGCGCGTGTTGCATTGTCAGGTTTGACTATTGCGGAATATTTCCGTGATGGAGCCGGTGACGGGCAAGGAAAAGATGTACTATTCTTTATTGACAACATTTTCCGTTTTACACAAGCCGGTTCTGAAGTATCTGCGCTTTTAGGTCGTATGCCATCTGCCGTAGGTTATCAACCAACACTTTCATCAGAAATGGGCGCTATGCAAGAGCGTATTACTTCTACCAAAAAAGGCTCTATTACGTCAGTTCAAGCGGTTTATGTGCCTGCGGATGACTTAACGGACCCTGCCCCTGCAACTACCTTTGCGCACTTAGATGCTACCACCGTATTGTCTCGTAAGATTGCCGAATTAGGTATTTATCCTGCAGTAGATCCTTTAGATTCAACATCCAGAATATTAACACCCGAAATATTAGGTAAAGAACATTACGATACAGCACAACGTGTGAAAGAGTTATTACAACGCTACAAACAATTACAAGATATTATTGCCATTCTCGGTATGGAAGAATTGAGCGAAGAAGATAAATTAGTAGTGCACAGAGCGCGTCGGGTACAACGTTTCTTATCTCAACCCTTCCACGTAGCGGAACAATTTACCGGTATTCCCGGCGTTTTGGTGGATATCAAAGACACCATCAAAGGTTTCAATATGATTATGGATGGTGAATTGGATAAATATCCTGAAGCTGCATTCAACTTAAGAGGTTCAATTGCTGACGCTATTGAAGCTGGAGAAAAAATGTTGGCAGAAGCGTAGAGAAAAGGCATGCCTTTTCTCATTATAATTTAATAATCCAAAATAGAATGGTTTTAGAAATCGTCACACCCGAAGCGGTAATATTCAATTCCGAAATAACATCGGTGGCAGTTCCCGGCATTAACGGCTCTTTCCAAATGTTAAAGGACCACGCCCCTATTGTGTCTCTGTTAGAAAAAGGCGCCATCAAAATAAAAGGTTCTAAGATAGAAATGAAAGATGAGTTTGAATCAAAATTTACAAAAGATAAAGATGAATATCAATTGGAAATATCTGGAGGAACCATTGAAATGAACCATAACAAAATTATCATATTAGCAGAGTGAGTTCATCCTACTTATACAGAATTAAAAAAAGCCGGTTAAAATTTTAATCGGCTTTTTTTATTTGAAAAATAATACGATATGAATACACTCATTTTAGTTAAAAATCAAAATAAAGGAGAATAAATTTTATAAAATAATTCTTAATTTTTAATATTTAATGCGACTAATATTACTTTATTTTAAAAATATTTATATAAAATTAAGTATTGTATTAATATTTTATTAAATTTGTCTAAACAAATATTAAATTTACAATCATGAAAACAATTTTTTTTACTTTTTTAATGATGTTGTTCGGTGTAAATGCTATGTATAGTCAGCAATACACCGTTAGCGGGAAAGTTACGGACGATGAAAATGCCCCATTGGCAGGAGCAGCCGTAATGATTAAAAATTCGCAAACAGGAACAGAAACAGATTTTGACGGGAAGTACAGTCTCAATGTTAAAAAGGGCGATGTGCTGGTTTTTTCTTCTTTAGGGTTTAAAACTATTGAAAAAACAGTTGATGGAAATACTACCATTGACGTAGTGATGTCATCTAGCGAAACTTTGGAAGAAGTGGTAGTGGTGGGTTCTAGAAATCAAGCCAGAACTGCAACCGACTCAGCAGTTCCTGTAGATGTGTTCAATGCAAAAGAATTGACTTCTTCGGTACCTCAAACCAACTTAAATCAAATGTTGAATTTTGTGGCTCCATCCTTCTCTTCCAATACGCAAACTATTTCCGATGGGACTGACCACATAGACCCCGCTTCTTTAAGAGGTCTCGGTCCGGATCAAGTCTTGGTGTTGATTAATGGTAAAAGACGTCATAATACATCGTTGATAAACATCAATGGAACTTTTGGACGTGGTAATGTTGGAACCGACCTCAATGCCATCCCTGCAGCTGCTATTGACAGAATAGAAGTTTTAAGAGATGGAGCTGCTGCTCAATACGGTTCCGATGCCATTGCCGGTGTTATCAA
>DYMN01000037.1 GCA_020740485.1 Polaribacter sp.
CCATAGAAAACAAAGAAATCATTACAGAGGGAGCAAATATGTTGGATTTTTAAATGACTTCACTACTAAGTAGTTCAAATCAAGTCTGAGTATTAATTTACTTTGTGAGTAGAAAAAAAAGTTTGCCAAACTTCATAAAAGATTGGCAAACTCTTTTTATGATTTAAAATGAAAACTTTAAACTCATTTCTACATATCTGGTTGTTTGATATTTCTATCCCATTTAGCCCAGGAAGTAATCATTCCTTCGATAACTTCAGGGTCATCTATAAATTGCCAATCTAAGGATTTGTCGGTGCTTTTTTCATTTGAATAATGAAAGAAAACTATTGAATTTATTTTTGGAAATTCATTTGGAATTTTATTAAAGGCATCTTTAAACCATTTATTTCTGTCCCCACCGACCATTAATGATCCAAATTCTGAAATCATCATCGGTTTGTTGTATTTTTCCAAAATAGTATAACTGTTGGACAAAAGCTCCTCAAACGTCCACCATTTACTCCACGAAACGCTAGTTCCGAAGTTTAACACCCCAAACGAAATGACATCAACATACGCATTGCCCGGATAAAAATTATCAAATTCGTAGGATAAATGCGGATTCCACACCCAAATAACATTGTAGGCACCATTGGTTTTAAAAATTTCATATACGTGACGCCACGCATTCACATAATCTACTTTGAAATTGTTTTGCGGACCCCAAGGATAGTGATAAGGGTCATTCATTTCGTGACCAAAACGCAAGTAAAAAGGATGTCCGAATTCTTTGGCTTTCTTTGCCCATTCAGTAATATAGGTGTCATAATCGCCTTTGGCAATAGAAGCTAACGAACCTTTATCGCGTTTTACAACATCAGGTTTGATTTTTGGGAAATTTTCTACTGTAAATGCACCCACCCATGGTTCCCAAGTGATCATAGGAATAGAACCCAAACGGTAAATAGTTTGACTCTCTATCATCGGAAATTCTTGTTCTTGTTTCTCACCCCAAGCCTTGTAAATATGAATAATAGGAAAGGTAATACCCAAACTATCTTCCAAATTGATGATACTTTCATAGGAATCTACTTGCGTATTGTCAGAGGCTCCAAACAAAATTCTTTTTGAAAGTATTACTTTTTCTTTGTTGTTACGAATGGAATCAAACCAAGCTAATTTGTCAATACGTCTGTTTTCGCGTTGTTTGATAATTGCATTTTCCTCTACACTTTCAATGGCATTCTCAGCACTTGAGAAAAGGCTCTTCAAAGGACCTTCTGTTCCTTTACTGATCAATGAAAATAAGTAAAACAATAAAAAAGCTAGTGATAAAGCGATTATTACATAGATAATTCTCGGAATTTTAAAAGATTTTGTAGTCATTTTTAAGAAGTTTTAATTAAATTTTGAATCCCTTTGACGATGGAAAATTGAGGTTTAAAATGTAATTTTTCTATCAATTTTGTAGCGTCGCCCATCATTTCCCAAACTTCATTTTCACGGTAGGGAATAGCTCCTAAAAGTACTTTTGCCTCAAAATATTTTTCTACTTCTAGGGCAATATCCTTGATTTTAGTTCCTTCGCCACTGCAAACGTTTAGCATTTCGCCATAAACATTTTCATTGCTTCCTATTTGAAGTAATGCCGAAACCACATCATCCACATAAAGAAAATCACGGTATTGTTCGCCTAATGTCATCTTAAAATCATTGCCCCTCTTCAAGGTGTTAATCATTTCGTTGATAAAGAAATTTTCAGACATTCCGGGTCCGTAAAAATTGAATATTCTGGCAATCGTATAGTTTAATTTCGTGTTATTTAACCGAGTTTGCAACAACAATTCCGCCATTGCTTTGCTCAACGAATAGGGAGAAACCGGTTTTGGCAACAAATTTTCGTGAAATGGTGAAGTATTATTGCCATAAACTTCACTGGATGATGTGAATATAATATGCTGACATTGAGTTTTTTGCAATGCTTCTATTAAATTTAATGTTCCTTCAACATTCACGCGATACATAGCGGGATAGATAGAGAAATCACGATTACGGTCAATCAAAGCGGCCAAGTGATACACCACATCCGGTTGAATGCTGCTAACAATTGCTTGCAATGCTTTTGCATCAGTGATATCTACTATAAAATCACGTTCGGTAGCCACACCCGAATTGGAAAGTATATATATATCAGTAGTGTATTTAAGCAGTTCTTTTTTTAAAAAACTGCCTAAATATCCATTTCCACCGGTGATTAATACCCGTTTATTTGTCAAATTTGTTGTGTCCATATGAGTTGTGCTTGCGCAGCATCCTTAACATAATCGTTTAAATCTTGTTCGGTGTTTATCTGTTTATTTTGGTAGTAAATTTTGTACCAATTTACCGTTTTTTCAATGGTTTTTTCAAATTCCCAAACACCTTTCCACTTCATGATCTTGTTGGCTTTGGAACAGTCTAACATCAGCAGATGCGCTTCGTGGTGTTCATCCGGATTGGTTTGAATGTTGAATTTTATATCCTTCCAATATTTTTGACTTTCCTCCAAAACTTCACCTACGGTAACATTGCTCTTAATTTCTGGACCGAAGTTCCAACCATCAGCATATTCTATTTGATTATTAAGTAGTTTCCACCCAAGTGTCAAATAGCCACTCAGTGGTTCCAACACGTGTTGCCAAGGGCGAGTTGCTTTTGGATTGCGAATTTGTACTGTTTCATTTTGCGCTGTGGCTTTTACCATATCCGGAATTAATCGATCAATTCCCCAATCACCACCGCCAATCACATTTCCGGCGCGAGCACTTGCCAATAACACTTTGTGTTTTTTGCCGTATTCTTTCAGGTTGAAAAATGAATTTCTGTAAGACGAAGCTACCAATTCTGCTGCTCCTTTTGAAGCACTGTAAGGGTCATAACCACCCATAGGATCGGTTTCGCGATAACCCCAAATCCATTCGCGATTATCGTAGCATTTGTCGCTGGTTACATTTACGATAGCTCGAACAGAATTAGTTAATCTACAGGCTTCCAATACATTTGCCGTACCTATTACATTGGTTGAAAAAGTATCGACCGGATGGGTGTAAGAAGGTCTAACTAAAGCTTGTGCTGCTAAATGAAACACGATTTCGGGTTGCACTTTTTGAAAATAATCGGTTAGATGTTTTAAATCTCTAATATCACCGATTTCGGAATGCTCCAAAGTGTTATTCAACAATTGTAAATGATGCAATTCATTGTTATCCAATGCATAACCATATACTTTGGCACCCATTTTGGTCAACCAATACGCCAACCAAGACCCTTTAAAACCGGTATGTCCGGTCAATAATATGGTTTTGTTGCGGTAAATACCGCCAAAAAGTTGTTCAAAATTTACCACGTTTTCCATGTTGCTTTATTTGCGTTCCACATATCGTTGAGTTGTTTGTTGTCACGTTGGGTATCCATCGGTTTCCAAAAACCGGTGTGTTTGTAAGCATACAATTCGCCGTCTTTGGCTAAATTTTCTAATGGTTCACGCTCCCAAATGGTTGATAATCCCCCTTTGATATAATCAAATGCTTTGGGTTCGCATACAAAAAATCCAGCATTGATCCATCCACCATCACCAACAGGTTTTTCAATGAAAGATTTTACGTTGCAACTGTCTTCGTCACAATCTACACCTCCAAAACGACCTTCGGGTTGTACGGTGGTCATCGTTACTGCTTTTCCGTGACTTTTGTGATGCGCAATCAAATCATTGATATTTACATTGCCCACCCCATCGCCATAAGTAAGCATAAAGGTTTCGTCGCCCACCACATCTTTGGCTTGCAAAATTCTACCTCCGGTCATCGTGTCTAATCCGGTGTCTAACAAGGTAATTTTCCAAGGTTCGGACGAAGTATTTAAAATCTTCACTTTATTGCTTGTCAAATCTATCTCAATATTGCTTTGGTGCATAAAATAATTGATAAAATATTCTTTAATAACATAGCCCTTATAGCCTAAAAGCACCACAAAATCGTTGTGCCCATAGTGGGAATAGATTTTCATTATGTGCCATAAAATAGGGTAAGGACCAATGTTGATCATCGGTTTGGGTTTTAATTCGGTTTCTTCACTGAAGCGGGTTCCGAAACCGCCGGCTAATAAGAGTGTTTTCATGGTTTAAGTTAATTGATTATTGGGTTATTGATTATTAGGCTGAACGCAGTGATTCCGATATTTATCGGAACCCGCCTTAGCGGGATTATTGGCTATTAGGTTAATTGGTTATTAAGTTAATTGATTATTAGGTTAATTGATTATTGGGTTATTTTATATTTCATAAATTAAATTAGCAAATTAGCACATTGGCACATTATCATATTGACACATTAACAAATTAGCAAATTATCAAATTAGCACTTTATCAAATTATCTAATTGAAAATGATTTGTCTTCGTTAATTTGGATACGTTCCCAAGCATTTTCCACTTTGATTTTGGATGCCTGCCAAGTAAAATAGATTCCGGTAGCTGCTTGTATAAATACTATAAAGCCGAAAGACAACATTCCCCAAGTCAATTGGCGGGTGAAATAGAGTTCGCTTTCAGGAACTATAAATCTTCTGTTGATATATACTCCAAAAGCAGTGGCAATAAAAACGATGATATAAATAATTAATGGTAACAAAAATACACTATAAAAGTTTCGATCTGCCGTTTTTGCGGTTGGAATATACGGAATTTTCTTTTTTAGTAATGTTAAAATAAAGGCGTACAGAAAAACAGGTACAGTAGAAAATTTTAAAATCATCCCACGCCAATGAAACCCGGACTCTGTTTTTTTATCGGCTAAAAATTTTTGAGCGTAAATATAGATGCTAATGGCAGCCAACAGGACAACAGTGCCCTTTTGGGTAAATTCAAAAATATCCATATTGGCAGGGATTAATTTTAAGAAAAAATAAAAATAAGGAACTGATACAAAGAAAAATGCCAATGTTCCAAATAGGTAGTAAGTACCTATCGACAAATAAGAAACTTTTTGCCAAAAGCTCAATTTCTTGATGACGTATGGATATTCATCAAAAAGTAATTCAAAAACCCCACGCGCCCATTTAAGTTGTTGCTTGGCGAAGGAAGCAAAATCCTCCGGTACTAAACCACGGCTGACTATTACCGGATTATAAACCGATTTCCAACCTTGGGCGTGAATTCTTATGGAGGTTTGTAAATCTTCGGCTAACCCCATAGCGTGTCCGCCAATGCTTTCTAGTGCTTTGCGACGAAAAGTGCAATTGGCACCAATAGCGACTGCCCCGCCTAATCCGTAAAGTCCCATCTGCGTAGGTCCGTAAAATGTATAAGTTTGCTCTGCTGCTCCTTTGGCAACAAAAGAGCGATACATATTGTAATATCCTTGACTTACCTGCACAAAACCTATTTCTTCATCTTGAAAGAATCCCAAAGTTTCGTCTAAAAAATTTGGAAATACAATGTGGTCAGGGTCTAATATCAAAATAAATTCTTCTTTCGTTCTGCGAAGTGCTTCGTTGACCTTTCCGGCTTTTGCTCCGGGTAAACCGGCTAAATTAAGCCAAACTACATCGTGTTGTTCGGCTAATTCTTTGAACTTTATATCTTCGGTACTATCTAATAAATAAGTAGTATGTGGATAGTTTAAATTTTTTAATGCTTTAAAGGTGTTTTCAAACATACTTAAGGGTTCGCCCGGTGCCGCAGTGGTAAATACTGCAACAGTTAAGTTTTCAGCCGGTATAGGAACGGTCTTCGGTTTTTTTAACCATAAATAATTGACCCATATTAATAGTAAACGAATGATATTGTACCAAAAAAAAGTACTCAATATGATGAATAAAACTTTATTGGCAATATGTTCAGCGCGAAACCACCATTCTAACAAGAAGAGAATACCTATGAAACCCGCCAAACTCAATACATCAAACACAAACTTATCGCCTAATTTTATATCAGGCGAGCGTTTGGTAATCCATAAATCATTTCGCAGTTTAGTATTCATTATTTAAAATTTGTAATCCAAGCGAATACCTCCGTTCACACTATCGTAAAAGAAAGTATTAAAATAAGATGCTTGTGCAGATAAAGAAAATTGCTTGTTAATTATATAGTTAATATCCAAACTCGCATCAAAGGGATTGAATTTGGTTTTCTTTTCTGAATAAGAAATTTCAGGATTGCTGCCATTAGTAACCGTATATTGAGGTGTTAAATTAGTAGCATAAAACCCGTAATTACCTTTAGCACTTATTTCAAGGTTCGTTGCAAATGGATATTTTAACACCACTACAGCGGAGTTTACCATTTGATTATTGGGAGTGTAGTATAAATTGTATTTAGCAGTAACCGTGTTGGTAGTATTAAAAAAAGAACCTGATTGGGTAACAGTAGCTTTGTAAGTAGATTTTTTAGAGTCAGAATAACCAAAACCATAACCTATTTGAACTTTGAAATCACTGTCAGACAAAGGTTTTGAAATATACCAAGCCCCAAAGTTTTGGATTGTGTTGTCTTCTTTGAAAATACTGTCGCCTTTAAAAATATTGTAATCATAGCCAATATGTACGAGCGATTGGTTATAATCCCCATAATTAAATGCAACAAATGCTTTATTATAAAGGAAGTCAATTGAAGTGCTTTCTAAAGTGCTTTTGTAAGCCAAACGCTCTGCACCAATAGTAAGTTTAGCTTTATCCATAACGGATTTGCTTACTGAAAAACTTCCGATTAAGTTTTTTTTACTCGTTACTTGGTTGTAATCAACTCCCAAGGCAATTTTACTGCCAATTCCCGCTGAACCGAATAAAAATTCGTTTCCAACAGTCAAATCAATAGCTTGAGCGTTGTTTGAATAGTTTACATTTTGAATTTCAATAGAAGGATGCAAGAAACGAGATAACATTTTTCCTACTTTAATTCCTTCTCCTATGGCTTCCAAGGGTTGGTTGTCACTCATATAATTTCCGGAAATGGTTATATAAGTGGCTTGTGCCTTTTTAATTCTGTTTTTTAAATCTTTAGTAACTGAATTTTTCGGATATTTTTGATCTATTTGAGTTAAAACCCCATTTGCTTTGTTGTATTCCCCATTCCAAAATAAAATTTCAGCTTCAGTTAATAAAACAGTTGATGGCTCTAAGTTGGTGTTTTTTAATTTTGATATGATATTTTTTGCTTCATTTAACTTGCCCATTTTTAGCAAAGTTTGTGCGTATTCCAATTTTAATTCGTTAGAATTAGGGAGCAAATCTATCGTGTTTTCATACAATGCTTTACTTTTATTGTATTTGCCTAATTGGGATAAAGTGTAGGCATACAGCCAATTAATAGTTGCATTTGATTTATCTTGACTGTAAATTGACTCTAATTTTGTCTCTGCTGATTTAAAATAGTGATTAGCGATATCTTTTTTTATTTTTTCAATATCCTGATTTGATACTTGAGAATAGTTTGAAAAGGTCAAACCTAAAAGAATGATAAATAAATTGAATTTGTTGTGCATTTCAGTGTGTTTTTAGATTAAAGGAGCAAATAAAACGTTTTAAAATTTAATATATTGCAACATTTATTGCAACATTTATTGCAACATTTATTGCAACATTTATTGCAACATTTATTGCAAAAACAAAGTTAAAAGATGAAGAAAAATAAATTTAATTTCTCTATTTTTCTTCATCTGTATTAAATTTTGGATAGGATTAAAAATATGGGTTTGGCTTTTTTAATTATTTCCTATTTTTCCCATATCCGCCTGAATTGTTGTTTCTCCCTTTACCCGCTTGATTTCCTTTATTGCCCATTCTGTTTTGTCCGCAACGTTCGTGCTCTCCGTTGATGATGGCATCATAAGTAGCTTGATTGATGTATATAGGCTGGTAACTTGCATTATATCCTTTCAAATTGGATACAAAGGCTCTCATATGATTGCGTGAGCCGCAAGTAAGGTTTTCTAACACAGCCAAAATAGTAGGATTGGTCGTGTCTTTTTGATATTCCACGAGGTCTTTGATATCTACATCTTCAATAGTAGCACCAACTTTCAATGCTTCTATTAGAGATTGGTTGCCTTGCGCTACGAGTTGATCGTAGAGTTTTTGAAGTTCAGGATTGTTAAAAACACCATATTCGGTACTTGCCGGATCAGGTATGTTGTATTGATCGAGCAATGTCAATATTAGATCCATGTGCATTTGTTCGCTTTGCATTATATTATTAAAAGCAAAAAATTTATGCTTGTCATAAAGGTATTTGTAGACATCGCGCGCTAATTTTTCCTCTTCGCGCATGTGTTTTAATAGTTCGATTTCTTTGTCGTTAATCATAGTTGAGATTTTAGTGGTTGCTGGTTCATAATCATTATTGATTGTTTCATTTTTCATAAAGCTGTATAAAGCAGTTAGTATGAAAATGGTTGCTAAAGTTAAAAAAAATGTTTTCATGGTATATATATTTTAAGTTTATATCATATGCTACGTGAATCTATTTTTTTTCTTTCAAATAATTTAAATTTTTTTATGTGATTGTTCATGTGCATCAAACCATTCCGGCTTTGATATTTCTGTGCTGTAGATATAATTAACGATTTCTAAAATCGATTTTTCATCGTAGTTGAGATGGGGCATTACTCCTAAGTCTTTTGTAGCATCACGCATTAATGCATTTTCAGGCTGTGGATTTTTTACCCAAAATGACATCATTTTTACAAATTCATCTTTGTCGGCAGATGCTTTTATATATCTTCTTTTTACAGCATACATAGGTGGCGCAATCATTTGTTCTTCTGTCTTGTTTTCAAAACCATGACAAGCTACGCATTTTTGTTCAAATTGGATTTTACCGATGCTATCTACAACTTCCTTTTTTATTATTGTTTCGGAATTTGCTTTAGATTCTGACTTAGTATTGTTGCACGACGGTAGTGTTAAAATACTTAACGAAATTAGAAATAAATAAATGATTGTGTTATTATAACCAGTTTTCATAATTTTAATATGATTTAAATTAGAATTTTCCTTGTCCTTTACCCATTCTTTTGCCTTGTCCACTTCCTTTACCTTGTCCACTTCCTTTACCTTGTTGATTTCCTGTTGATGCTGTTGCACTCATAGTACAAGATTGATTTTTTTTAGACAGCATTTTTTTAAATTCGTTTGAAGTTAAAAATTGAGGTTTGTAAACGTAATTCAACTTTTTTAAATGTTGAATGTTATTTCTAAAGCTATTTTGAGAAATACACATTAGATATTTATTCAGTTTTTTTATTGTAGGATTTTTTATTTTAGTTTCAAATTGCTTTAATTCGAAAATTACTTTTTCATACTCTACAACAAAAGAAATTAATTGTTCTTTTTTATCATAAGCATTTTGTTTTGCAAAGAGATTGTATTTATGTTGTACCTCTTTGTTGTTAAAAATGCCTTCTCTATCCGATATAAAATCTTTTGAACCCGTCTGATTGAGAGCGCATTTAAAATTTTTCAAAGCTGATTGAGTTGAGTGAGATATGTTATCAAATTCTGTCCAACCGGTTTTTTTGACAATTTGATTGTTGACATCCATTCTGTACTTGATGTTTTCATATTGAGAAGTAAGGAAGTTTAGTTCATCAAAATTAAGTGTTCCCAACGTCCCTACTTGACCGCAATCGCTGTTTTTTTCCAATGGTTTTTGAGCAAATATACTGAGATGGCTCAATGTCAGGAATAAGATGGCTATTTTAAGTGGTATGTTCATTGTATTTAGTGTATGGTTTATAAATTAGAAAGTCATTTAAATTCTTATTTTTGAGAAAAAAACGAAGAATTTAAATGACTTATTAATAAAATATTTAATGAGAACCGCAGGATTCTCGTGAGGTTGTAATGATTTGATTGTAAAGATCAACACTGATAAACTGTGGTGCGTAACTACCACCTTGTGCATTGATGTTACTTACAAATGATCTCATGTGATTGCGTGAGCCACAAGTCAAATTACTGAAGGTAGCTAAAATAGCCGGATTTGTGGTAGAAGTTGATAAATCCATTAAATCTTTAATGTCCACATCTTCTATCGTAGCGCCTACTTTCAAGGCTTCCAATAAAGAAATGTCTCCTTGTGCTGTTAAATCATTGTAAAGCATTTGAAGTTCCGGATTGTTAAAAACACCGGCTTCAGGAGAAGCAGGATCTTGTATTTTATAATAATTCAACAAGCACAACACTTGATCCATATGTTGTTTTTCACTGCTGGAAATATTATTAAAAACGTTAAATCCATACTTTGCGTAGAGATAGCGATACACATCATAGGCTAATTTTTCTTCTTCTCGCATAAATTTCATCATTTCTATTTCTGATTCATTTACTGTAGCAGAAGGATTGACTATGGTACAATCTGACGGAGTTAGTATTTCGTCCGTATTATTGGTACACGACGAAAATAAAAAAGTGAATAAGACAATTGTAGCTAAAATTGATTTTTGCATTTTAAAAAAATTTAAAGTTATGTGTATTATTACGCATAACTTTAAATTACCTTTCAAAAAGGTTTAATTTTTTCTTTTATTTTTCCCTTTCTGTTGATTTTCAAAGGCTTTCCAAGGTCTTATTTGTTCGGCTTTAAATGCGTTATCGGACTGCATGCCACCCATTACTTTGATTTTTACGCCTTTTTCCAACTCAATGATTGGGGGAATAAACATATCATGGTAAAATATAGTCCAATTTTTATCATTAAAATCTTTTATTAACAACGTATCTATTTTAGATTCAATAATTTCTCCGGCTAAAAAACCTGCTTCAGGATTCATCCAATGTTTGGTTTTTTGTTCTTCTACACTTCGGTAAATCTCTACTTGATTGGCAAAAGTTTCATCAAAATATTTAGCTCCGCCACTTAAAAATAACATAGTTCCGATGAGAAGGCTTAGTAAAACATTCAATCCCAAAACAGAATACCATTGATGTTTGTAGGCTTTTTTAAAATTTTCAAAACTAAAAAAACCGATAAGACTAAACACTGACATGGCAATGAGCCAAAAGTAGGGTATAAGCGCCAAAATAGCTTCCGTGGTTGAATGATGTATATGTTGCAGTATAAAAAAATCAGTTTGCTGTACGCTAAATAAAATGATGGAAAAAGCAATACTTCCAACGACTAATGCTAATACAAAAATAGTCCAAAAAGTAGTGTTTTTCAGTTGAAAATACCATTTGGGAGTGGGTTTAATATCTTCTTTTTCTATGGTGTTGATGATTTTATCAAAATTGTTCATAATAATATGGTTTTAATCAAAAAATGAAATACGGTGTTTTACAGATAGTTCTTTAAATGCTTTTTTTGCTCTATTGAGGTTAGTAGCAACAGTTCCTTCCGGTATTTTTAAAATATCGGATATTTCGGCGTAATCCTTTTCTTCAAAATATTTTAAAATCAAGACGGTTTTGTATTTTTCGGGTAACAAATCTAATATTTTGAGCATTTTACGCTCACGGTCTTCGTGATTTTTAGAGGCTTCAGCGGTCAAATTTGTTACATCTTCTATATCAATTGTTTTATTCTTTCCATAGGAAGTCGCTTTGCGCCATTGAGAAATAGTTTGATGGTGTACAATCCTGTAAATCCAACTGTTAAAGGATAAGTCTGAATCAAAATCGTTCAGATTCTTCCATACATTGATAAAACTTTCTTGCAAAATATCTAAGGCTTCATCATCGGAAAAGTTGGAAATCCGTTTGATGTAGGTAAGTAATTTGCTCTCATAACGATGGAATAAACATTCAAAATAAGACGTGTCTTTCAAAGAAAGTTTTACTAACTCACGGTCAGAAAATGATATACAATTTTGTTTTTTCAATATTGAATGTTAATCTTTTTTATAATACGTTAATAATGACTTTTTCTTTCAATTTTGATTTTTGGGTTGTAGATTATTGGGTTATTTGAATCATTAAACTTGAAACCTTTTTACCTAAGGTCATTGAGCGTAGTCGAAATGGTTGCTGAGCGTAGCCGAAATGGTCGCTGAGCGTAGCCGAAATGAAGTCGAAGCGCAGATTTATTTATAAACATCGAATCAACTAATTTTCAAATTTACTAATTATCAAATTCACTACCATCCGAAAGTTTGATTTTTAAAAGAGCCTGAGAATGCTTTAATTTGAAAAAAAATTCAAAATTATTCAAATATGGCACTCTACAGGCGAACCAAAAATAACAATAAACCATTACTTAGACAAATTTTAGATTTAATTCCTCATCATCTGTTAGATTATCAAAACCGAAAACATCAATCTGACAAAGGATGTAGTAAATACAAGACTTATGACCAGTTGGTATCTTTAATTTTCGGACAGCTCAACAAATGTTACTCATTAGCCTCTATAAGTATCGGATTATCAGTAAGTGGCACATTTTTAAATGACATAAGAGTTGTTTTTCAAAGCAATGAAACAAAATCTACAAATCAAAACATTTGTTGTAACCGGTGAAAATGCTGTAAAGTCTCAAATTTATATTGCATTAATCACTTATTTGCTTTTAGAACTCATCAGAAGAGTTTATAATGAAAGTAAAAGTGCATTTAGCGTGTTTTGTGATAAAATAAGAGTGTGTTTAATGCACTATTTGACTCTAAATTATGTTTGTAATGAATTAAAACCAATAGTACGAAAAGCAATTAAACCACCTGAAAAAACACTTTTTCCGACAGATAATTTCTCTATGCAACAAAAATTATTCACGTAAATAAAGGGATTGAAGTCATTTTATCGCTACTTTTGAAAAACTTTCGGACGGCAGTGAATAAAAATTTAAAAACCTATTTATACAAATGAAATCAACAATTCTATTTTCAATCGTATTTTTATTTTTTTCCGTTACTGTTTTTGGAAAAAATCAATGGAATTCTGAAGGAAAATTAAGTAAAGAAACCTTAATTTGGCAAGATATCAAACGGAGTTATTTGATTTATGTTCCCAAAAATTACGACAGTAGTAATCCTGTGCCGTTACTCTTTCATTTACACGGCGGAGGTGGAACAGGCAAAGGGACTATAAAATTAACTTTTGGAAAATTTAACCAATTGGCAGATGAAAAAAATTTTATAGCGGTTTATCCCAATGCTATTAAAAGGAATTGGAATGATGGTAGATTGGCAAATCTGAAACCGGGAATGGAATTTGTGGATGATGTAGGGTTTATAACAGCTATTGTTGAGAAAATTAAAAGTCAATACCGCATTGATATGCAAAAAATTTTCGTAACAGGGATGTCAAATGGTGGGTTTATGACTTCAAGACTACTTTGTGACAAATCAGAAATATTTCGTGGTGGAGCTATATTAACAGCAACATTATCAGTTGATTATATAAATAAATGTAAACCAACAGTACCGGTTGGAGTTATGATTATCAATGGAACAGAGGATCCTTTAGTTCCTTACAATGGTGGACATGTCATGGTTTTAAATAAAAGTAGAGGAGCAATAGTAGCTACTGATGTATTGGTTGATTTTTGGAAAAATCAGTTGAACTGTGATAACAAAAAAACACAAATTCTACCCAATAAAGACCCAAATGACGGTTCAGTTGTTGAAATGTTACAATTTGAAACATGTAAAGAAAAATCTTCATTGGTACTGTATAAAATAATAGATGGCGGACATACATGGCCCGGAGGAAAACAATATTTATCAAAAAAAATCATAGGAACAACCAATAGGGATTTTAATGCTTGCGAAATAATTTGGTCATTTTTTGACAATTTACCCAATAGATAATTAAAGGAAGAACCTCTAAAAACTCGTTTTGTTATGAGGAATTGAGCGTAGCCGAAATGGTCATTGAGCGAAGCCGAAATGAAGTCGAAGCGCAGATTTATTTATAAACATCGAATCAACTAATTTTCAAATTTACTAATAATCAAATTAAACAATCCTTCCATCTACCATTTCAATTTTTCTGTCTGCCATTTGGGCAAGTTCGGGATTGTGGGTTACGATGACAAAAGTTTGCCCGAATTTATCTCTGAGTTCAAAAAAAAGTTGGTGCAAATGCGTAGCCGATTCAGTATCTAAATTACCACTTGGTTCGTCCGCAAACACGATCAGTGGATTGTTTATCAAGGCTCGTGCTACGGCAACTCTTTGCTGTTCTCCGCCCGAAAGTGCTGATGGTTTGTGGTTCACTCTGTTTTTAAGTCCCAAAAAATCTAATAATTCGATGGCTCTTTTTTCGCTTT
>DYMN01000019.1 GCA_020740485.1 Polaribacter sp.
TTCTTTTTAAAAGTATCGGAAGTTTCGGTAAGTGCCGAACTAAAATAGTTCCACGTGATAATTCCGGCTAAATTAAACAGATAAGTAGGAATATTTCCGGTACTGATGCCGGCTAAATTGTTGAAGACAATGGTAAAAATCACCATCGTAAACAGAGGTTGAATAAAATACCACAAGGGTCCCAGAATGGTTTGTTTGTAGAGCGTGACTACATCGCGCCTTACAAATTGGGTCACTAAATCCCTATATCTCCATATTTCGGAAATATTCAATCTGAAAAGACGGTCTTTGGGTGTTATTTCAAATAACCATTTTTCTTGCTGTTCTGTATTGTGTTGCATAAGTTCTATACTGTGTTATTAACATGCGCACACTGCCATTAGGTATTTAACCCAACAGGCTGTTATTACTACACTTCTATTGTTTTTTTTTAATCATAAAATACACGACTTTACCCTATTCCCTACTCTCATATAGCAACACATATTCATCCTTTCTTTCACTATCCGTGTACACACTGACTCGTTTTTGTATCAAATCGGCTACTTTGGTTGCTAGTTGGTGGAGGTAAGCATCATTGAGAGAACTGCCTTGTACTAACACTTCTATATGTCCGCTGTCCACGCCACGTGCGTAATCTCCCAAAAGATAGACTTTTTCAATATCTCCGGCTTTACCCACTATATTTTCTATGATGGCATCCAAACCCACATATTTTCTTATCAATTGCTGCAATATACTAAAAAAAGGGTGAAGTTTGTTGGCTTGATAGGTTATCTTACTGCCCTCTACATTTCGGATAATAAATCCGGCATCCGAGAGATGGTTGAGTTCCTTGCGAATGGCATTAGTGTTTTCATCCAATTCATCTGCCAATCCACGCAAATAGCCTTCGTTGGCAGCGTTCAAAAAAAACTTCACCAACAGACGCAATCGGGTTTTAGATGTAATGAGATGGTTTAACATTGGATTTAATGAATAACAAAAGTACTCAAAATATTTAATGGGATAAGGTTTTTGTATTAAATTTCAGTTACTAACTTGAAAATGCAATACTCAGAGCGGAGTCTGCAAGAAGCGTAGCCGATTCCGGAGGAACGAATCGGAACGTATCGAGGACCGAGTAGTTCCGATGAGAAACGAATCGGGACGTATCGAGGACCGAGTAGACCCGCTACAAGCGGGTCGTATCGAGGTCTCGATACAATTGAAAAAACTGTTGGTTTTTTCAATCACTCGACCTGACGAAGTAAGTACTCCCCGTCAGTTCGAGTAGTCCCTGACGCAGTCGGGACGTATCGAGAACCGAGTAGACCCTGAAGCAAGCGGGACGTATCGAGAACCGAGTAGACCAGCGTAGCCAATTCCGATGCTTATCAAATGCCGAAAGGGATAAATCAAAAACCCTTTCAGCGTTTAAAACGCTGAAAGGGTTATGCGAAGGAAATAAACGTGCTAATTACCTTCAGGCTCCTGCTTTATTAACTATTTCTCCAACAACCATCTATAAACCGAAACAAGCTGAACCATTCGTTCGTTCATTATTATTTGTTTATCTATTTCCCAATTGATCAAAATTAAATTATTACATTGTAATTCTGCTGCTGCTTCTATGAGTGCATCTATCTCTCTTTTCAAAGTTTTAGCATTAGAAATATCATAACTTACTTGTATGAGTTGTTGAATTTGGTGTCCTTTTCTGATTAAGAAATCAATTTCACGTTGGTTGCGTGTACGATAGTAAAACACCTCCAATTCCGGTTTATTTTGACGTCTGATTAATTCAATAAAAACCATATTTTCGAGTAAACGACCCCAATTTGGAGCTAATTCAAAGGAACGTGCCTTGATAAACCCATTATCTATAACATATATTTTTTGTGCCGATTTTTGTTGGTTTTTAATTTTTGTATCATAACGCGTAAGATGTTTAAACAAATAGGGCTCTTCTAAATATCCAATAAACTTTTGAACGGTGGCAACACTATTAAATCCTAAATGATCCTTAACCTGATTGTAAGTAAAAAGATTGGCATAATTGGTTAATAAATAATTTGACAAATCATAAAATTGTTGTGTTTGTCTAATTTGAAATCTTTTGAGGATGTCTTTTAGTAGTATGGAATCAAATAAAGAACTGAGATAAATATTGGTAATACCCGGATTGCGTATAGATTCCGGAAATCCTCCACTCACTAAATAATCTTGTAACCATGCATTGATCTTTCCTTTTTCAACCGGGGTAATGTTTTCAATAATTGGAATAGGGAGCTCATTGAAAATTAACATTTCTTGAAAACTAAAGGGTAAAACCATTAGCTGTATATATCTTCCGGTAAGAGCAGTCGCCATTTCGTGGGATAACAATTTTGAATTAGAACCGGTAATGACAAGATTAATTCCTCTTCGATACAATTTGCTAACCCATAGCTCCCAATTGGCTAAATTTTGAATTTCATCTAATAAAAGATATTCATAACCTGCATAAACATCGTTTAAACCTTGCATCACTTTATCCTCATCAAAATTTTTCAGCATTAAATCATCATCAAAATTGATATAGGCAAATTTTTTATCTTTCAATAATTGCAATGCCATTACAGATTTTCCTGCACGACGAGGTCCTGTAATCAATTTAATCAGAGAGGTATTTAATAAATCATTCTTTTCATGATCGCTTATCCGACTGATATAAGAAAGATTTAGTAAAATATTTTGCTCTTCTTGTTGTTGTAAAAGAATGTTTCTAATCATTATTTAATGTTATAATGAACAAAAATAGTATTTTTTATTCAGTATAAAGTATGTATTGAATAAAATAATTTATTAATACATTGCGCTGAGCTAGCCTGCAGGGAGCTTCGGTCGTTGAGCGGAGACGAAACACCGAAGGGTGCCTGACGAAGAATCAAAAACCCTTTCAGCGTTTAAAACGCTGAAAGGCAGAAACATGCCAGTTCGAGTAGTCCCGATGAGGAACAAATCGGAACGTATCGAGGTCTCGATACAATTGAAAAAACTGTTGGTTTTTTCAATCACTCGACCTGACGTAGGTATTCCTTGTCGTCAGTTCGAGTAGACCCGATGAGGAACGAATCGGGACGTATCGAGAACACTCGACCTGACGGGGGAATGTACTTGCCGTCAGTTCGAGTAGACCCTGACGCAGGCGGGACGTATCGAGAACCTAAACAAAAAAAGGTCGGAATACTCCGACCTTTCTTATTTATATTATGTGAGGCTAACTAACTTTTAGCAGCTACTTTCTTTGCTTTTTTCTCTTTGTATATCTCTGTCCATGAGCCAAATAGCCAAATAGGCACAATCACGGTCAATGCAAAAATCAACAACCAAAATCCAATTGAAAAAATGAATAAAAATAATAATACACCTGAAAATTGTGAGAAATCCATCTTGTTATGTTCTGATTAGATTACAAAGATAAAAAAACATATTAAATCTGCAAATTTTAACGACCCAATTTTGTTGTTTTGTTGTTTCTTTTTCTTTACTCCTTTGCTAAAAGCAGTCAAAGTGCCGCTGTATCGAAGTGCGTTGCAGGGAGCGAAGACAAAAAAACTTTGTCAAAGTATAGAACTTTGACAAAGTTTTCAATTCGGTTTAGCCTACCCTATTATTTCTTTAAATATTTATCTAAAAACTGTTCTTGTTCCCACAAGAGATGCAGGATATTTTCTTTTGCCAAATAGCCGTGGCTTTCTTTGGGCAAAATGACCATTCTGGCAGTACCGCCTAATCCTTTGATGGCTTGAAAATAGCGTTCGGTTTGCAAAGTAAAAGTGCCCGGATTATTGTCAGCCTCACCGTGTATTAACAAAATAGGCTTTTTGATTTTACCGGCATTCATAAAGGGCGACATTGTGTTATACACTTCCGGCACATCCCAATAATTGCGTTGTTCCGATTGGAATCCAAAGGGGGTCAAAGTGCGGTTATATGCCCCACTTCGGGCGATACCACAGGCAAAATCATCAGAGTGGGTCAACAAATTCGCGGTCATAAAAGCGCCATAAGAATGACCTCCTACCGCTACTTTGCTCCTATCTATATAGCCTAATGCATCTACTGCATCAATCGCTGCTTTGCCGTTCATCACCAATTGATCTATAAAAGTATCATTGGGTTCTTGGGTGCCTTCTCCTATGATAGGAAATGAAGCATCATCGAGCACCACATACCCTTTGGTAACCCAATATACAAAAGAGCCATAATAAGGATAAGTAAATTCGTTGGCGTTCTGTGTGCTTTGTCCGGCAGAGTTTTTGTCTTTATATTCAGTAGGATAAGCCCATATCAATAGGGGCAGTTTCTCTTTTTTGGTTTTGTCGTACCCTTTAGGCAAATACAAGGTCCCGGATAATTCAACCCCGTCCGCTCTTTTGTATTTGATCACTTCTTTGGTTACCTCCTTGATACTTTCAAAAGGATTTTTAAAGTTGGTAATAGCCATGGGGGCTATTCTCTTTTTGATATTGCGAAAATAGAAGTTGGGAAAGTCGGTCTTTGATTGCAATTGCACCAAGGCTTTACCTTGTTTAAAGTCTTCAATAGACAGGATGTCTTCTTTTTGGTCTGTTGCTGCTGATTGATATAAACGCTTGGTTTTAAAAGTTTTTAAATCAAACTCATCTATAAAAGGAAATTGCCCTTGGTCTGTGTAACCATCACCAATTAAAAACAATTTGTTGTTCTCAATAGCCAATGTATTTTCACCATACTCATTCTCTTTGGTTTCAAACCTACCGGGATCCGTATAGACATCTTGATAGTTTCTGTCGTATAAAAGGGTGGTTTTATAGGGCAATGTAGGATCTATAAGATACGTTTTGTTATTGCGGGTGTCATACCAATAATCATCCAGAATGGCTGTATGCGCATTACCCCAAGTAATCCCTGCAAAACGTTGGGCTGTTTTGGCAAAACTGACAGGCGCGGCATTAAAAGGCGCTTTCCACAAAAAGAGTTCGTCCCTAAAATCAACCTTGTTAGCAGGATCTCCCCCGTCTAAAGCTTCAACATAAAACAAAGTAGCAGGTGCATCATCGCGCCAAGTCAGGTTGCGTTTGCCGGTGCGGGTGGCCATAAATCCCTTAGGTTGAATTTCGTTTAAGGGAATTTCATTAACAGCTTTTGCCAAATTACCATTGCTGTCATAGACCACTTGCGTCATCGGAAACCTACTCATAGGAACAATATATGAAAATGGTTTTTTGACCGTTGTGACCAATAAATAGTTGCCATCGGGCGAAAAACGTTGTGAGGTATATAAATCTTTATCCTTAAACAGTTTTTTTGAACCATTTAAGTCCACTACATAAAGCACTGACGTGAGTAGGTTTTCAAAGTTTTGTTCATCCGTTGGGTTTTTAAGCAAATCTTGATAGGTTCTGTTTTGCGATACTTTACCCTCAGCCGTTTGAACAATAGGTCCTGCAGGCAAAGTTTGTTTAGCATCAATCAGCGGAGTTTTGGTTTCAGGTAAAAAATTAACCAACAATTGCTCACTGTCTTTAAACCATGTAAAAGGGCGTCCCGCATTGGCATTCAATACAGCATCGGTCAAACGCGTAGCTTGTGTGGTAGTTACGTCAATTACCCATAATGCTACACCGGTTGCGGTGGTATTTGTAAAAGCTATTTTAGTGTCATCAGGCGACCAAGTAACGTAGGCTATTTTGGGTTGTTCGGGCAATCCCTTCACTTGAGTTAGTTCTGATTGGATGGCATCAATTTTTCTTAATTTCAAATTGTTGATATAAGTTAAAGCGCTTGAAATATTGGTAACAGGATTGATACGCAATCCGGCTAATTTCATTTCCTCTTGATTCAAATCGGACAAAGTTTTATAAGTATCCCGATAGGAAAGAAGCATATTAATCTTTTTGGTATCCATTGACACACTTGGGGCTCTTTCGTATTCAGCTAAAGCCAGTATTTCAGCTGATGGTTTTTGATAGGAAATGTTTTCTTGTGCTTGGCTTGCCACGAAAATCAAGAAAAAAATAAAGACGATTGATAATTGCTTCATAGTGCTGTGATTTAA
Organism: Polaribacter sp.; assembly: GCA_020740485.1. GTDB lineage: Bacteria > Bacteroidota > Bacteroidia > Flavobacteriales > Flavobacteriaceae. The sequence continues at coordinate 6,065 of DYMN01000019.1, forward strand.
TAACTATTTAAATACAAATATAGAATTAATTCCTTTTCAAGATTGAAAAGGTTTATTTATTGGTATTAGTAGCACGCTAAATGTTACACACCAAATATATAAAACATTGTCTAAGTTCAAAGGTCCTCACTGTTTTTAAAAAAATGCAAAAAAAAAGGAATACATTTTTGGTGTATTCCGATTTTTAAAGGTATGAAACCTTATTTATAGTAAGTAGTTATTGGATTGCTTTATCGTAATTGGCTCCTACTACATCCCAATTGACCACATTCCAAAAGGCGCTGAGGTAATCAGCTCTTTTGTTTTGGTATTTTAGGTAATAGGCATGCTCCCAAACGTCAATAGTTAAAATAGGAGTTCCTCTTCTCTTTTCAGTATCCATTAAAGGATTATCTTGATTAGCGGTAGAGGAAATAAACAATTTTCCGTCATCGTCCACAGATAGCCAAGCCCATCCACTACCAAAGCGTTTGGCTCCGGCATCGGCAAATTGTTTTTTAAATTCATCAAAAGAACCAAAAGTGGCGTTGATGGCTTCGGCTAATTTTCCGGTAGGTACTTTTGAACCATTTGGGATCATCACGTTCCAAAAAAACTCGTGATTCCAATACCCTCCACCGTGGTTACGCACCGCTGCGTTTTGATTGGATATATTATTAAAAATATTGATCATCGGCGTTGTTTCTAAATCAGTACCTTTGATAGCTGCCATGAAATTATTATAGTAAGCCTGATGGTGTTTGCTGTAATGAATTTCCATCGTCATTTTATCAATATAAGGTTCCAACGCATCATAAGCATAGGGAAGCGGCGCAAATTGATGTATGGTTTCTTTTTGTTTCACTTCCGTAGTAGGTTGCTGGGCTGTGGCTTTGCAATTGACTAAGGTCAACGACACCAATCCCATAAAAATGGATAGTATTTTCATTGAATATAAATTTAAAATTAGAATCTAAATTATAGTGCAGCAGCGTAACGTTTTTCAACTTCTGACCAATTTACCACATTCCAAAATGTAGTAATATAATCAGGTCTTCTATTTTGGAATTTTAAATAATAAGCGTGTTCCCACACATCCAATCCTAAAATAGGCATTCCCACACAAGTAGCATCCGGCATGAGCGGATTATCTTGATTTGGGGTGCTTCCTACTTCTAATTTTCCGTTTTTGACTACTAACCAAGCCCATCCACTTCCAAAACGAGTGGCTGCCGCAGCATTGAATTTTTCTTGAAATTTTTCAAAAGAGCCAAAAGCATCATCAATAGCTTGTGCTAAAGCACCGGAAGGCTTTCCACCTCCATTGGGTGATAAAACCGTCCAAAACAAAGAGTGATTAAAATGACCTCCTCCGTTGTTACGCACTACAGCAGGATAGTCTTTGATGTTATAACAAATTTCTTCTACACTCAATGCGTCGGCAGGTGTACCGGCAATAGCGTTGTTTACGTTATTTACGTAAGCTCCGTGGTGTTTAGTATGGTGAATTTCCATAGTTAATGCATCAAAATGAGGTTCTAATGCATCGTAAGCGTAAGGCAATTGTGGTAATGTGAATGACATGTTGTTTGTTGTTTATTGTTTGTAGTTTATTATTAGTCTTCTGACAAAATGGATTGCTAAACTATTTAGCATCTTTAATGGTTCAAATGTAACAATAAATATTAACTAAATATGATAAAAGTCAATCATTTTTTCTAATTTGAATATCGATTATCTTTATTTGTATTGATTTATGCATCCTCTAAAAACCTTTTTCACTATGAAATAGTCTTTTCGAAAATTACCGCATTATTATAAAAAAATGTTGCTCTGATTTTGCTACGGCAAAAATTTTGTTGCTTTTTTGGTATTTTACTTTCCTTACGAAGTTCTAATACCAAAGTGATGATATTTTTTAGATATTTGCATTATGAATTTTTCGTCTAAATTATTAGAAAGAGCTGTTGATGAGGTTTCGCAATTGCCCGGCATAGGAAAGCGCACGGCTTTACGATTAGTATTGCATTTGCTCAACAGACCTCCATCGCAAACAGAGCAACTTACTACCTCCTTATTACAATTGGTACAAAATATCAAATTTTGTAAGAATTGTCATAATATATCCGATACTGAAATTTGTGAAATCTGCGCTAATCCCCGAAGAGATGCAGAAACGGTTTGTGTAGTAGAGGACATTCGCGATGTAATGGCTATAGAAAACACGGCTCAATTCAATGGACATTACCACGTGTTGGGTGGAAAAATATCGCCTATAGAAGGGATTGGCCCTCAACATTTGCATATTGACAGTTTGGTTGAAAAAGTAAAAACCGATTCAATTAAAGAGTTGATTTTTGCACTGAGCAGCACCATAGAAGGGGACACTACAAATTTCTATATTTTTAAAAAATTGCAAGGAATTGACATTAAAATCACAACCATAGCCCGTGGAATTTCAGTAGGCGACGAATTGGAATATGCTGATGAAGTTACCTTAGGGAGAAGTATATTACACAGAATACCTTTTGAAAATTCATTAAAACGATAAAAAAACCCCGAAGGTTTTGAAACCTTCGGGGTTTGAATTTATTCATTATGTTGACTGTTCATGAAATCGTCCATAATGGCATCGCTGATTCCCATATTGGAAAAACCACCGTCGTGGAAGAGATTTTGTAGCGTCACTTTCCTTGTTAAATCGGAGAATAATGTAATGGTGTAATTGGCGCAGTCTAAGGCAGAAGCATTACCGAGTGGTGACATTTTTTCAGCAAAGGTGTAAAAACCACCAAAACCTTTTACTCCGCTTCCGGCTGTTGTTACCGTAGGCGACTGAGAAATTGTATTTACTCTAACCTTTTTATCTCTACCCATATGATACCCAAAACTACGAGCTACAGATTCCAAATAGGCTTTATTATCCGCCATATCATTATAATCCGGAAAAACGCGTTGTGCTGCCATATAAGTCAAAGCGACAATGCTTCCCCATTCATTCATGGCATCTTTTTTATACAAAACACTCATTAATTTATGAAAAGATAATGCTGAAACATCCCAACCTTTTTGGGTGAAATCGTAATCCTCTTCCGTGTAATGAAGTCCTTTGCGTACATTGACAGACATTCCGATCGAATGTAGAACAAAGTCCAATTTTCCACCGAGAATTTGCATAGCTTGATCTATTAATTCTTCTAAATCTTCAACGTTGGTAGCATCCGCCGGAATAACCACAGAACCTGTTTTCTCTGCTAATTCGTTAATAGTTCCCATGCGCATGGCCACCGGCGCATTGGTTAACACAAAACTGGCGCCTTCTTCGTGTGCGCGCTCTGCCGTAATCCATGCTATTGATTTTGAATCTAATGCTCCAAAAATGATTCCTTTTTTTCCTTTGAGTAAATTATACATTGAAAGTTAAAAGTTAAAAGTTAAAAGTAAAAGCCTGTATTGTTGTAAAGGCGTGTTAAAAGTATTTAATGATGTTACCCTACAATAACCTTTGGTGTTAATTGATAATTTTGCGTTTTAAAAAATTAAAAACATCAGGTATTAAAAAAAGCAAAAATAGATTATTTTTTGAATTGTAAAAGTTCAGCAGCATGTTTTAGTGCTGTTTCACTAATTTGCTTACCCCCTAACATCTCGGCAATTTCTTCTAAACGCTCTTGCGGTGTCAATTTTGAGATATGCGTGTTTGTTTTTGTGCCCTCTTGTTTTTTGTAAACTTTAAGATGTTCCTCCCCTTTCGAAGCTATTTGGGGTAAATGAGTGATGGCAATGACTTGCATATCATGCGCCATTGTTCTCATTATTTCACCCATTTGAATTGCTACTTCACCTGAAATTCCGGTATCAATCTCATCAAAAATGATAGTAGGTAATTTTGTTTTTTTTGCCAAAACAGATTTGATAGCCATCATAATGCGCGATAATTCACCGCCTGATGCTACTTTGCCCACCATTCCTTTTGGATTGCCTTTATTAGCGCTGAACCACCATTGCATCGTGTCAGCGCCATAAGCATTAAATTTGTCAGATGTAGCTAATTTCACCTCAAAATCTGCTTCTTTCATCCCCAATTTGTAAAGAATTTCCTTTATTTCATTTTCAAATTGAGGTAAGTGTTTTTTTCTATTTTCGTATAACAAGTCTGCTATTTTGCTCAGTTCAATTTGTGAATTGTAAAGTTCTTCCTTTTTTTCTTTTAATATTTGATCAGAATCAGAAATGCGTTTCACTTTCTCTTCTAAGTCTGCATAACGCATTAATAAATCATCTTCCGAGTTTACATGATGTTTTTGCATCATAGCATAGTAAACTTGAAGTCTTTGGTTTACATTTTCCAATTGATCGGGGGTGTACTGTTCTTTGTCTAATATAGAAGCTATTTCGCGTTCCAAATCCGATAGTTCAATATAGGAAGAATGAACCCTATTGAACAAATCATCATAAACGGAGCTAAAAGATTTAATTTTTTCTAAATGATTTTTCACTTGATACAAACGCGGATTGATTCCCCATTGTTCTTCTGAAATGGAACGATAGGTTTCTGATAAACTATTCTGAATCAAGTCTATATGTGAAAGTTTTTCTTGCAAGACTTCTAATTCTTGAAATTCTCCTTTTTTAATATCCGCCAAATGCAATTCTCTATAAAGGTGATAATTATATTCGGATTCTTGCTTTTCTTTAGCGAACTGCGACACTAATGCGTCGTAAGCAGCATTCAACTTTTCGTAAGCGGTTTTTTGGCTCAAATATTCAGCAAAAATAACTTGATTGTCTGACCAAGCATCAACCACAGCATATTGAAATGAAGTTTCGTTCATCCGTAAGGTTTGATGTTGCGAATGTACATCTATCAATTTGGACTGCAATTCCGATAACACTTCCAATCGTACCGGAGTGTCATTAATAAAGGCGCGGGATTTTCCACCGGGTAAAACTTCACGACGAATGACGGTTTGGTTGTCATAATCTATATCATTTTCATCAAAAAAGGGTTGTAAATCATAGTCCGCTACATCAAATTCTCCTTCAATGATGCATTTTTTATCTGCATTTCTCATAGCACCTGCATCTGCCCTATTTCCCAAAATCAAACCCAATCCGCCCAGCAAAATGGATTTACCAGCTCCGGTTTCGCCGGTTATAGTGGTTAAACCTTTGCTGAAAATTACCTGAGCATCTTCTATGAGTGCGTAATTTTGTATGTTGAGTCGCGTTAACAAATCTTATTAAATTGAATTTACGAAAATAGAAAAAAAGTTTGTATTGTAGGAAATGGAAAGCTAATATTATGAGTTATAATTTGAACAAATTTGTTTTACAATGTTGAAATAATTATTTTTGCTTTTGATATATGACCCAATTTACAATTTAAAATAGTAAAATTAATAGTGCCCAATCCCATTTCAAAACTTTTAAATTCAGATAATTATTGCGGAAAACCCTGCATTCAGGCATACAAGCAATTTTTTAATCCTAAATTTTGGTTAAGGGATTATCCCACTCTGTGTTATTTGACCTCAAACATTAAAAAAATTGACACTAATGTTCCCAATAACAGTTCTGAAATTTTACCACAAATCTTCAAAACTGATTCCAAAAACTATTTCGATTTTTTTGCATCGTATCAATTTCCAAAAAACAGTGAAAATGCTTTGGTCATTGTAGAGACAAGATCGGATGAATTAATTAAACTGATTTTGGCGAATGTGAGTTTTTTTGTGAGAGATTGGCAACTTTATATTTTTCATTCTAGTGCTAATGAAAAATTTTTAAGAGATTTACTTGCTGAAAAAATTCAAAATATCCGATTGATTCCTATAGATATAGAAATAAATAACAATCAGGATTACAATCTGTTAATGAAAGACAAAACCTTCTGGAACTATTTGGAACATCATCAGAGAGTTTTGATTTTTCAAACGGATTCATATATTAAAAAAGGAGGCATTGAGTCTTATTTAGCCTTTGATTACATTGGTTCACCTTGGTTTTGGTGGTTCAAACATTTTGGCACACAACGGGTGGGTGGCAATGGTGGATTTTCACTGAGAAATCCTAAAAAAATGATAGAAATACTCGAAGAATTTGGAAATAACACCGAACCTTTGTGTATAGATTATCACAATGAAGATGTGTTTTTCAGTTATCATCTTTTCCAAGACCCCAACAGTATACTACCAAAATGGGACGAAGCCATGTTTTTTTCATCAGAAATAATAGATTGTCCCAGGTCAATGGCTGCGCATCAGGTGTGGAGGTTTCACGGTATTAAAAAAAGAGCATAAAAATGAAAAAAGTTCTTTTGTTAGCCCCAAACGATTATAGTCTTTATAGACTTATTAAAAAAAATCTTGAAAATCTGCATTTTCAAGTTGAGGTAATTCATCACAATTATAATTTTAAATACAAAAACGTATTTCAAAGATTAAAAAATGTTTTTTATAAAATTATTTTGAATGAAAAAACTTATAAAAATAAATTAAAAAATGAGTTCAATTTACATATTCAAAAAGAAATCATTTCCAATCAAAAATTTGATATTACATTGGTGCTGAGATTTGATTTTTTCACAAAAGAAATTTTAGAATATTGTAAAAAGAGAACAGATAAATTTGTGGTGTATCAATATGATGGTCTAAGCAGGATAAAATCAAATTTCGAAAATCACATTTTATTTGATAAAATATATGTTTTTAACCTTTCTGATATCACTAATTATCCTACTCTCCCATTGGTAAAGAGTTCTAATTTCTATTTTGATTATATCAATCCGAAATCGGATAAAATTGGATATGATTTTTATTTTTTAGGTGGTTTTCATCCAAGTAGAATAGACATTATCAACAGATTAACTCACTATTTTCAATTGAAAAATTTCAAGTATTTATTTGAAATCTATTTTGACCCAAAAGATGTTCAATTTATTGAATTGCATAACGACATCACTCCGATTTATGATTTTATTGATTATGAAGTCTATTTAGAAAAGTTAAAAAATGCTTCAAACGTTGTTGATATTCTGATAGAAGAACATGAAGGATTGTCCTTTAGGGTATTTGAAAGTTTGTATTTTGAAAAGAAATTAATAACAACTAACCCAACAGTAGTGACCTACGATTTTTATAATGAAAACAATATATTTGTATTAAATTCTGATAACTTAAACGAGGTTGAAAATTTTCTAGCAAAAGATAAAGTTAAGATAGATAATGAGTTAATTAAGAATTATAGTTTTAGTAATTGGTTTAGAAATATCAGTCAATAGCATTCTATTTAAACTACGTTTATGATAAAAATTAGCATCATTATTCCAACTTACAGTGTTGAAAAAACAATAATTGAAACATTGGAGTCTGTATTTGCGCAGACTTTTGTAAATTATGAAATTATTGTTGTAGATGATGGATCAACAGATAATACTTATCAAATTGTTGAAAAGATACTATTCCAAAAAATGTGTATGAGCTGTTTTTAATTTATGTTTAAAAGAAATCATTTTTTAGGAGAAATGACTTCATTAATATTTTTCAGCATATTCACCCACTAAATTTCCCTTTTCATCTAATTTCCAAGATGTTGATGTATTGGCAGTCTTTATATAATATCGCTGTTCATCAGTTAAATTTTTATCATCGAGATACCATCCTCCATGTTGTGCAATATAATTTCCTCCCAAACGTAAAGCATTGAAAAAGAAATTTGTTCTATTGTCTAATAAAACATCCGTTTGGGGCCAATATAATGCAAAAGTCGTATCAATTTCGGTATCAAAAATATCTTTTTCAATCTCATTTTGCCAGAACTTGTTTTCCCAAGCAATCACTTTATCCTTTAATATATAGGAATTTGGTATTGATTCTAAATCCAGTGCAAAACCAACTTTCGTTTTCTCTTTATGTTTCATTAATATATCCAACATGGGTTTTAAATAACCCTTTTCTAATTTAAAATTTGGGACAATGTCAGCATCTGTAACAACAAAAAAACCATCAGAATATTTTTTAAATATGGCTCTTTCTTGCCAAAAAACCATGTGACCTACATTATTAGTCAATCGATGTAAAGTAATATTGGGCGTTTTTGCAATTTCTTCATAGTATGCTAATAGAGGTAAATAAGTTGAATTATTATCTATAATGACAATATTTTTGGTTTCAACTTTAATTAAAAAATCTACTAATTTTCTTAAATAAAATAACTGATTAAAATTGATGATAATAACCGGTATATTGGTTGTGTTTTGTAATTGTTCATGAACTTGAGAAGTTGGTCTATTGAGCACTTCCTCTTTTATCTTATTTAATTTTTTGACATGTTGATTATATTTAATTCTATTTATTTTTCTCTCAAATTTGTATTTTATATATTCTATAATTTTTTTTAACATCTTATTAAATTTAAATCTTCCTGCAAATTTAGCCATAAATATATCTTGAAAAAACTAAATTGAAAACATTTGCTATAGGCAACTTTTTTAATACTTAAAAATTTATTTTCGTATTTTTGCCAATATGAGAATCGGATTTGACGCAAAAAGATTATTTCACAACCACACAGGTTTAGGCAATTATAGCCGTGACCTTGTGCGCATTATGAATAATTATTATCCTGATAATCAGTATTTTCTATTCAATCCTAAAAAAGACAAAAAGAACAGATTCCAACTTCTTGCTACTACTTTTGAAATCTTACCAACCGGTTTTTTTTCAAAATTATTTCCATTTTGGTGGCGAAGTTTTGGCATCAAAAAAGACATAAAAAATCAAAAATTAGATGTTTTTCACGGTTTAAGTGGTGAATTACCATTTGGAATAAAAAAAACGGGAATAAAAAGCATCGTTACCGTTCACGATTTGATATTTGTGCGATACCCGGAATTATACAAATGGCTCGACCGAAATATTTATGTAAAAAAACATACCCAAGCATGCCATGATGCTGATATTGTGGTAGCTATCAGCGAGCAAACTAAACGGGATTTAGTAGAGTTCTTAAAAATTGATGAATCAAAAATCAAAGTAATCTATCAAGGGTGCAATGAAGTATTTAAAAAGGAACAAACATCCGATTTTATAGATCAAACCATCAAAAAATACCAACTTCCGAATCACTTCCTATTGTATGTCGGTAGCTTGATCAAACGAAAAAATGCACTCTCAGCTGTGAAAGCGGTAGAAAAAACCGGAGATCATTTGGTAATTGTTGGAGACGGACGCGACTATCGACAAAAAGTAGAAGCTTATGTAAATGAGCATCAATTAAATGACAAAATTCATTTTCTGAAAGATTTAACCTTGGAAGAAATCGCTGTTTTGTACAAAAAATCTGAAATTTTTATTTATCCAAGTTCTTTTGAAGGCTTTGGCATCCCCATTATTGAAGCGTTATTTAGCAGAACTCCGGTAATTACCGGCACAGGCAGCTGTTTTTCTGAAGCCGGAGGTCCGTATTCTAACTATATACACCCTGACGACATTAACTCTATCGCATTAGCTATCAATGAAATAAAAAACAACTCCCCATTAAGAAAAGAAATGATAGAAAATGGCTATAAATATGTGCAACAATTCAATGATGAAATTATTGCCAAGAACTGGAATTCACTCTATAAATCTCTACTATCAAAAAAGTAATGGAAAAGCCAAAGATTATTATTGATACCGAAAGAATGAAATATCCGTTTACGGGGCTTTATTATTATTGTAAAGATTTAGCGTTGCATATGGATCAATATTATCAAGATCAATTTGATTTGTATTTTTATTCCCATAAAAAAATTGAATTTCCTTCCCATCTGAAACGAATTTTCAGAAAACAAATTGATAAATTATTTTTTTATATTCCTTCGCAATATCAACTTTGGCATATTACGTGGCAGGACACTAAATATGTTCCGGTCAATAACACCAAAATAGTTTATACTATTCATGATTTGAATTTTCTTTATACAGACAAACCTGATTACAAAAAGAAAAAACTACTTGAAAAAGTTCAAAAAAAATTCGACCGCGCTGATGCTGTTACTGCCATTTCAGCATTTGTGAAAGCCGATATTGAAAAAAACATAAAAACCAAAGGGAAAGAAATCAGAGTGATTCACAATGGCGTAGATTTCAAAGAATTTCCTGAATTTGATAGCCCTAAATACAGACCAAAGGTTCCTTTTCTATTTACGTTAGGTACAGTTTTATTTAAAAAGAATTTCCATGTTTTGCCCCAGTTATTGATTGACAACGATTATGAATTATTAATTGCCGGAATTCAAAACAATGAGGAATATCTAAATTTTCTCAATGCTGAAATAAAAAAATTAGGTGTTGAAAATAGAGTAAAATTATTAGGCCCTATTACGGAAGAAGAAAAATATTGGTACAACAAGAACTGCTTGGCATTTGTATTTCCCTCGCTTTCAGAAGGATTTGGCTTACCACCCATAGAAGCGATGAAATTAGGCAAACCGGTGTTTCTCTCCACTCTTACCAGCCTTCCTGAAGTGGGTGGAAATTTAGCCTACTACTTCGACAACTTCGAGGGCGACTCTATGCGCAAAGTATTGAATGAAGGTTTGATAGATTACCAAATCCACAATCGAAAACCTAAAATTACAGCATGGGCCAATCAATATTCTTGGGAAAAAGCGGTTGACCAATATGCTCAGGTTTATAAAGAAGTTTTGGGTCTTTCTAATAATAAAATAACAGAACTAACGCCAAAAATAAGCGCCATTATTCCTACGTTCAACGAAGAAATCAATATCGAAAACGCCATAAAATCAGTGCTATTTTGCGATGAAATTATTATTTTAGATTCTTATAGTACTGACAAAACTGTAGAATTTGCAACTAAATACCCCGTAAAAATACATTATAGAAAATTCGATGATTTTTCATCACAAAAAAACTATGGCATCACTTTGGCAAAAAATGATTGGATTCTATATTTGGATGCGGATGAAGTCATTACCAACAAGGTCAGAAATGAAATCATCCATACTTTAAACTCAAACCCGAAAGAAAAAGCATTTCAATTTAAAATGAATTATGTTTTCTTGGGAAAAATAATGCAATTTGGTGGATTTCAATCCAAAAAAGTAATTCGGCTTTTTCATAAGAATTTTGCCCACTACAAAGGAATAGTTCATGAAGCGTTAGTTGTGGAAGGAAAAATAAAACAAATGCAAAATCCTATTCTACATCAAAATTTACAAAATTTAGACAGTTTTATTGATACCCAAAATCAATATGCACATCTCAAAGCTACCAAAATAAAAACCCGAAATAGAATCGTTTTAAACATCAAAAAATATGTCAAAACATTTTACAGATTCATCAAACATTATATCATACGATTTGGTTTTTTAGACGGAAAACAGGGGTTTATTTTTGCTAAAATTCAAGCAAAAGGGGTTTCGATGGTTTATGACATTTTACTGAAAGCTAAATAAAAAATGGATGAAACTGATATCATAGTTGATTATCTCAACCGAGGGAAAATCATACTCTACCCTACCGACACTGTTTGGGGAATAGGTTGCGATGCTACTGATTTTAATGCAGTTCAACGAATTTTCTCAATCAAACAAAGAGAGGAGAAGAAGCGATTTGTAGTTTTGGTAGATTCTGTTGAAATGTTAATTTCCATTGTCAATGCTATTCCGTCAAATGTGTTGCAACTAATCCAAGAAACTAATCAGCCTACAACAGTCATATACAGTAATCCGAAAGGTGTAGCTCCCAATGTAATCGCAGAAAACAACAGTTTAGCCATTAGAATAGTCAACGATGTTTTTTGCAAAAATTTTATTCATAAATTTGGAAAACCCATTGTATCAACTTCAGCCAATAGAAGTGGTGAACAAACACCCGCTTTTTACAATGAAATTTCCGATGAGATAAAAAGCCAAATGGACTACATTGTTCAACACAGAAGAGCGGATGTGCAACCCCGAAAGCCTTCTACTATCTTAAAAATAGATACAAACAACCAAATCATAATCATTCGTGCATAATTTCAATAAAAATATTTCTTTACGAAAATTAGTCAAGTTAAGCTATCTTTTCTTTACTATTATAACGATTTTCTTCATCTTTAGAGTTGGGTTTTTGTTGTTTTTTACACAGGGACAATTGCTTCAAGAAGATATGTCAACCATCGTGAAATATTTTTTTGCTGCATTCAAATTCGACTGTATGATTGCTACTTACGTGTTGATACCTTTGTTTTTACTCGCTGTTATTTTTGTATTCACCAAACCTAAAAAACCATTTTTAAAAAAAATATATTTAGTATTTTTTAAATATTACAGTTGGATTATATTAACTATTTTATCCACAGTTTACCTGATTGATTATTATTTCTTTAAGACCTATTCTTCTCATTTTAACTCCATGATATTCGGATTAAAAGACGATGATACTTCCGCGCTACTTATCTCAATTTGGAAAGAATTTCCTGTTATAAAAGTCCTTTTAATCATTGGGCTAATTTCAATCTTATCTTTTTATTTAATTAAGAAAATTTTAAAATCTAAGCCTAAATTTCACCTTCAAAATCCAATTGCAAAAATTCTTTTTTTCCTGTTAGTATTTGGTTTCTACTTTTCAGGAATGCGTGGATCTTTAAGTTTGTTTCCATTAAATAAATCTAATGCAACGATTACAGAAAACACGTTGTTAAATGAGATTGCAATTAATCCGTTTTATGCATTAAAAGAAACTTTAACAGATGAATCTCATAATTATAATTTTGATTTAAATCCGGAAAAAATAATCCAAGAAAATGGGTTTAAGTCTATTGATGAAGCACTGAGTTTATATCTCAATTCTAAAATAAACGACACCTTAACTCCTTATACTTCAACCATTCAAAACGCTTTTTTAGAACAAAACAAACCTAATGTGATTTTTATATTAATGGAATCGTTGAGCAAACACATCATGGAGATGCATTCCAAAAATTTGAATACTTTAGGCGAACTAGAAAATGTTTTGGATCAATGTTACGTATTTAAAAACACGCTTTCCGGCGATAATCTTACCGTTTTTTCTTTAGAAAAAATTCTAATCTCAAGCCCGTTTCAAAACATTTCTCAATCCAAATACCTGAATTTCAATTATAAAAACAGTATTGCAATTCCATTTATAGAAAACAAATATGAAACTTCATTTGTCTATGGTGGTGAATACGAATGGAGAAATGTGGGTACTTTTATGAAAAATCAAGGATTTAAAAATATAATTTCGAGAGTCAATCTCGAAAAAAAATATCCTAATGCCGAGGGTTTTGCTTGGGGAATTCACGATGAATATCTATACGATGCAATTTTTGAACAATTGAAAAATGCAAAAAAACCCCAATTCATATTCGGACTTACTATAAGCAATCACACTCCTTATGATTTACCCAAAGACTTCTCTCCCCAAACTATAAAAATTCCTGCCGAATTCTATAGTCGGATAAAAAAACCAAATGCAGAAACGGATGCCAGTTTTAAAAGTTATCAATATGCAGCAAATGCTTTGGGTGTTTTCCTAAAAAAAATATTGAATTCAAAATTGAAAGACAATACAATCATAGCCATCACCGGTGATCATAACATACATTACGGTTATAATTACAATGAAGAAGAGAGTTTTTTGGAAAGAAGTGTTCCCATCCTATTTTATATTCCGGAAAAATACAAAGCTGCACTTCAATACAATACATCAAAATTTGGTTCTCATAAAGATATTTTTCCTACACTGTATCAAATTGCACTTTCAAAAACAAAATATTACAAAACCGGTAACAGCCTGTTTGATAACAAGTACAATTATGCGGTAAATAATTTTAATTTAGCAGTGGATTCTATTGGAGCCATAAAAATTGTAGATAATCAAGTGAATTTTTACCTTTGGAAAGACAAAACTTATAAAAATTTAGTCAGAACAAAAACTAATGCTCATTTAGATACTTTATTACTACAACTCAAAGCATCAAAGACCGTGCATTCTTATTTTATCCAAAAAGACTTACAAAACAACTTTTAATGAAAGCTTTAGAGCACAATATTTTTAAAATCATCAATCAAGCTGCCCAAAACTTAAATGTTGCTGCTTATGTAGTAGGCGGTTTTGTAAGAGATTTTTATTTACAACGAGGCACGCCATCCGACATTGATATTACCGTGGTGGGCAGTGGCATTGAATTAGCTCAAGAAGTAGCCAACCTTTTAAAGGGGAAACCCAAAATTCAGGTTTTCAAAACCTATGGCACTGCTATGCTCAAATACAAAGATTTACAAATAGAATTTGTGGGAGCTCGTAAGGAATCTTATCGAGAAAATTCACGTAATCCAAGTGTGAGCACCGGAACTTTGCAGGATGATTTGCATCGCAGAGATTTTACCATAAATGCTATGGCTTTTAGTTTGAATACAACGGATTACGGCGCACTGCTCGACCCTTTCAACGGGCAAAAAGATTTAGTAGATCAAATCATCAAAACCCCTTTAAATCCGGATGTTACTTTCTCGGACGATCCCTTGCGGATGTTGCGCGCCATTCGGTTTGCTTCACAATTGCACTTTACGATTGAACCCGAAACTTTACTTGCTATCACCCGAAATGCCGAACGCATTGCCATCATTACAGCAGAGCGCATCGTTACAGAACTAAACAAGATAATGCTATCGGATCAACCTTCTATCGGGTTACACTTATTGGAAGAAACCGGATTATTAAAATTAATATTGCCTGAATTGACAGCACTCAAAGGAGTGGATGATATTGACGGCGAAACACACAAAGATAATTTTTATCACACATTGGAAGTCGTGGATAACATTGCTCAAAACACAGACTGCCTTTGGCTACGTTGGGCAGCACTTTTGCACGATATTGGAAAAACTCCAACCAAAAGATTTGACACAAAAATTGGTTGGACTTTTCACAACCACGAATTTGTGGGTAGTAAAATGGTATTTAAAATCTTTAAAAGATTGAAAATGCCGTTAAATGAAACTGTAAAATACGTTCAAAAAATGGTAATGATGCATGCGCGCCCTATAGCAATTGTAGGCGAAGTAACCGATTCTGCTGTGCGACGTTTGGTATTTGATGCCAATGAAGATATCGATGATTTGATGACCTTGTGTGATGCTGATATTACCACCAAGAACAATACAAAATACCTTCACTACAGACAGAATTTTCAAATAGTGCGCAAAAAAATTGTGGAAGTAGAAGAACGTGATAAAGTTCGCAATTTTCAACCGCCCATTTCAGGTGAACTCATTATGGAAACTTTTAACATCAGTCCTTCAAAAGAAATTGGAATCATAAAAGAAGCGATAAAAGAAGCCATTTTAGATGGAATTATTCCCAATGAATTTGAAGCTTCCTATCAATTAATGATAGAAAAAGGAAAAGAATTGGGACTTCAAAGAAGTTAATCTAATTCTTTAAATACTGAATTTTCAGAAATGTATTCAGGCACCATTTGTTTGATAATCTTTACCATTTCCAAGTTCGTTTTGGATTTGAAGGATTGCAATTCGCTAATTTTGTCAATAGTTAGCGCATGGTTATTCTCACTTAATATTGCAATCATTATTTTTTCGTGGTAGGTTGGCATTGTTTTTTCTTTGTCGCCTAATAACTCTTCGTATAACTTTTCACCCGGTCTCAATCCGGTAAAGACAATGTTAATTTCTTCAGGATATTTATAGCCTGCCAATCGAATCATATTCTTGGCAAGATCAAATATTTTAACCGATTCTCCCATATCAAAAACGTAAATCTCACCCCCATTGCCCATCACGCCGGCTTCTAACACTAAATTACAGGCTTCCGGAATGGTCATAAAATAACGGATGATTTCAGGATGAGTTACTGTTAACGGACCTCCTTTGTCAATTTGTTTTTTAAACAAAGGGATTACAGAACCATTTGAACCCAATACATTGCCGAAACGAGTGGTGACAAACTTAGTCTTACCTAAAGTATTTTGATGTTGTGCATAGAGCTCTGCCACTCTTTTAGTAGCACCCATCACGTTAGTAGGATTCACCGCTTTATCTGTGGAAACCATCACAAATTTCTCGACTTGATATTCTACTGCCAAGTCCATTAAGTTTTTAGTTCCAAAAATATTTACTTTTATCGCTTCATAAGGGTTTTCTTCCATCAAAGGGACGTGTTTGTAAGCCGCTGCGTGAAAAATATAATCTATTTTATATAAATCAAATATTTTTTTCAGCCTCTCTTTGTCACTGACATCCGCAATACAATATTCGACATTGTTTTTATGTTGTTCCAAAAATTCCATTTGCAATTCATACAATGGTGATTCTGCTTGATCTAACAACAATAGTTTATTATATGAAAATTCAGTTAATTGCTTAGCTATTTCTCTTCCAATGGAACCTGCTGCACCTGTAACTAAAATAATTTTGTCATGAAAAGATTGCTCAAGAGTTTCGTTGAAAATTTTAATTGGCTTACGTTGTAATAAATCTTCAACTTTTATTTCACTGATTTGTTGTGTTTTCAATTTCCCGTTAATCCAATTTTGAACCGGCGGTACTGTTTTAACTTTTACGGAATACACTAATAATCCATCTACTATTGATAACAGTCTTTTGTTTTCAATATTTTGTATAGAAATGATAATTTCATCAACTTCACTCTTTTCAAGAAAATCATCATCAATTTTTTTTCTGAGATAAATAGGCAAGCCTTTTAATTTTTTGTTGGCCAAATCCTTGTTATCGTCAATAAAACCTATGACTTTATATTGTTTATTGACATCTTCAGAAAGCGCCATATAGGTGATCAATCCGGAAGAACCTGCTCCGTAAATAAGCACTTTTTTTCCTTTTTCTCTGTTTTGCAATAAATTATGATAAACTTGTTTAAAGACAAACCTACTTCCAATCAATACGAACACATTGAGTAAAAAGTGAATCGCTATGATCGTTCGCGGAATAGTTATCCTAAAAATATTGAAATTTTTATTTGCATAAAACAAGACTGAAAAAGTAAATGAGATAAGTACAGCAGCAAAAAACACATTATAAGCATCCTTTACACCGGTATGTCTTACAATTCCTTTATAAGAACCTATTATCAAAAAACTGAAAAGTGATACTATAAGAACCGTAGGAAGCTGATAATATAAATTTTTGGTGTCAAAGTTTAAAGTAAAGTTGTAACGTATTAAATAGGCAAGAATAAAAGTGTTGGCTACAATTATAAGGTCAATAATTAATACCAACCACCGAGAGATATAAATATCACTATTTACAATTTTGTTAAAAAATTTCATAAGCTAAAACAAAATAGAATGCAAATATACATTAAAACGATATGCAAAAAAAAAACCGATTAAATATTTTAATCGGTTTTGATAATTTATTTGATTACATCGCTTATAGGATGCAGATTTGAAACATGTTCCTTAGCTTGATGTGAATCCTTGTGTGGAGCATGTGGATTCCATCCTGCAATAGCTAACATAATAAAGAATCCAACTATATAGGCAATGATTACAAACCAAGCATTCTTCACATAATCTGCCACAGAACGCAATTTTGGATAAGAATTAGAAAGTGCTACTCCGGCAGAAGAACCAAACCAAAGCATTGAACCGCCAAAACCAACAGCATAAGCTAATACACCCCAATCATACCCTCCTTGTGCCAAAGCCAATTTTGTTAACGGAATATTATCAAATACTGAAGAAACAAAACCTAAGGTAAAGGCGGTTTGCCAAGAGGCATTAGGTAATTCATCTACAGGCATCATAGAAGCTGTGGTAACTAAAGCCGTAAGAAAAATAGCGCCATTCATCGAATGTTTCACCTCTCCAAATGGTGCTTTTTTTATAAAATTTCCTATAAGGATAGCACCCCATACCCCCAATGCCGGAAAATCAAAAAGAATATTAGTGGCAACAGCCCCTATTAAAATAAGAACAACAATCATCAATTTTGAATAGTCTATCTTGTTTAAAAAACGCTCGTTTTTCTGAATTTTTTGGTAACGGTCTTGTAATTTTGCCCCAACAATACCAAAAATCAGAAAGGCACCTATTGATCCTATCCAAGCGTGCGTAACATCCAATGCACTTACCCCGTCAATCCACATCAAGGTAGTAGTAGTATCGCCTACCACAGAACCGGAACCCCCTGCATTACTCGCTGCAATAATTGCCGCTAAATAACCGATGTGAACCTTGCCATTGTATACAGCTAAAGCAATTGCACCCCCAATCATAGCTGCAGCTATATTGTCTAAAAATGCAGACATTACAAAAACGATAATCAACAAAATCAATCCGCCTTTCCAATCGTCAGGGAGTATTTTAGGCAACCATTCCGGAACACCGGAATCTTCAAAATATTTGGCTAAAACTGCAAAACCCAACAATAAGGCAAATAAATTCAATAATATAGTCCATTCTCCTTGACGGGTGTGCTTATCCACTATTTGACTTATAAATGAGTTCTCTCCAAATAAATGATGCATAAACGAATAATCCGTATCAAAAAATAATTTGAAAAGCACAACGCTTAGAAGTCCTATTAAAGCAACTTGCATCGTTTTATGGTGAAAAACAGCAACTCCAACCAATGTCAAAGCAAAAATGATAAACTCAAAACGTATGCCTGCAATATGAGGAACGGCGAGTGAAGTAAATGCAAAAGTACTCATAGGAAATAATAACATCACTAATGTTAACATTCCTATCAAAGATCGTTTATTAAAATTCATAAAAAATTAAATTATTGATTCTTAACTATTTAAAAAATAAAGCAAGACATTTTAGGCAACAAATATATACAAATATGGAAATCTATTTCCAATTCTCAAAAAATTAACTCAAATTAGAATGATTAAAAATAATTAAATTTATATCGATTGTTTTAATATTTTTGCATACAAACTTAGTGAATTATGACAATTACCAGAAAAAAAATATTCGACATCCTTTTTTATATTTTGATTGCTCTAATGATAATTAAACCTACAAGGGTTTACATTTTACGATTTTTATCGCTATCTCCATCTATTGAAAAAACGGAAAATCAAATTACTATAAGTTCATACAATTGGCAATTGAAAGGAATCAATACAAATGATGTAGATTTTATTTCATTAAAAGGAAAAGTGGTTATTGTTAATTTTTGGGCAACTTGGTGTGCGCCTTGCTTGGCTGAAATGCCGAGTTTAGAAAGTTTATATAAAGATTACGGTGATAAAGTTGCCTTTCTTTTGATAACCAATGAAAATCCGGATGTAGTGATTCCATTTTTAAAGAAAAAAGGATTTACAGCTCCAATATATATTCCCACAACGCAAAATCCGTCTGAACTCAATACTGAAACCATTCCTAAAACATTTTTAATTGATAAATCGGGAAAAATAATTATCGAAGCCGGGAGAGCAGATTGGAATTCAAAGAAAACGAGAAAGTTGTTAGATAAATTATTGAGTGAGTGAATAATTTAATTTTCAGAATTTGAAAAATCTCGCTCTGCAGAAATTTAATGATAAAATGATCAAATGTTGTATATTTTCAATTCTGCTATTCATCGGAACCGCAACACGAAAATTGAATGACGATTTTGAAAAAATAAATTTATCAAACTGTACGTGTGTTCATTATATTCAATCCAATTAACTCAAAGAACTATACTTTTATTGTTTTACCACTAATTTTAAATATAACTTTTATAATCTACAAATGAATTTCAATCCAATACATACTTTTCATATTCCCGTTATGGGTTTAGCGTACACTATAGATAGTCCTATCAGAGTGGCACAATATGGTATTTCATCTGTCATTTCCATCACCGATGATGAACTCATTGAAAAAATGCGAGCGTTTTACAGTGAAAAGTTTAGCCTTCCCTACCAAAAAATTACAAAACAATTTCATGATTATAGAGCAGAACGTATCACCAATTATCTAAATTTAGTTGATAGTATAGTAAAAGACAAGTTTGAAAATTTTAAAAAGGAATTAGCCGAGAGTAAAGCTTCTTTAGAGAATTATATAGCCATGCTTCCTTCTACTTCCGGATTAAGAAAAAACCTACAAGGCATCATCAAGGAAAGTATGAACTACAAAGAAAAGTTAAAAAATTATTTTGACGAGAATTTTTCTTTGGGAGAAATAGATGTTAATATCATGACCAAATTAGATAAAGATAATTTTGATAAAAATGGGCAACAACCCATAGAATTCAATGATGCACATGCTGCTTTGCGCGGTTTTGCCAATAGTAATTTAAGTTCATCGGTTGTCCTGTCTGCCGGAATGAATCCAAGATTATTTACCTATTTTGAAAGTTTTAAAGATTTTTTTCCTGACTTTAATTCCAATTTAAAAAAGAAAATTATTCTAAAAGTGAGTGATTTTCGTTCAGCAATGATACAAGGAAATTATTTAGCAAAAAAAGGTTTGTGGGTTTCGGAATATCGGATTGAATCGGGATTGAATTGTGGAGGTCATGCTTTTGCAACTGACGGGTTTTTATTGGGTCCTATTTTGGCGGAATTTAAGCAAAAGAAAGACCAATTAATTCAATCAGCACATGATTTATTGATCAAAGCATTGGGACAAAAAGAATTGCCAGTTCCTGAAATTCCAATGAATATAAAAATTACCGCACAAGGGGGAGTTGGTACAGCAGAAGAACACCGTTTTCTTCTTGACCACTATCTAATAGATGGTGTAGGATGGGGTTCCCCTTTTTTATTGGTTCCCGAGGCTACTTCTGTTGATATGGAAACGAGAGCTTTGCTTTCAAAATCAAAGGAAGAGGATTATTATTTGAGTAATATATCGCCACTAGGTGTGCCTTTTAATACGGTAAAAGGCACTACCAATGAAGCTTTGAAACAATTTAGAATTATAGAAAACAATGCAGGAAGTTCTTGCCCGAAAAAGTTTTTAGCTTTGAGCAAAGAGTTTGACGATAAAGGAATTTGTACGGCTTCCAAAAAATATCAAGATATAAAATTGGAAGAATTGAGAGGCAATGAAAGTAACCTTACAAAAGTTGAATATGAAATTGCTAAAAATAAAATCACAGAGAAATCTTGTCTTTGTGTAGGCTTAGCCAATGCGTCCTATTTAGAAAATGATATTGAAATAAAAGGGCAACAACAAGGAGTAGTCGTATGTCCGGGTCCAAATCTGGCATATTTTGACAAGGAGGTTTCCTTGTCAGATATGGTAAAACATATTTACGGAACAACCAATATCATGGAAGATATACAAAGACCCAATATGTTTGTAAAAGAATTGAATTTGTATATAAATTACCTAAAAAACGAAATTTCTGATTATACCATTGACATTTCTACGGCACAAATAAAGAAATGGAATGTATTCAAAAACAATTTATTAGAGGGAATAAATTATTATAGAAACTTATTTTCTACGATACATTTTTTTGAAAATTCTAAAAATGAGATTCAAAAGCAATTGACGAGATCGGAGAATGATTTAAAGGAGATTGAAGTTCCTCGCTTACAGGGTCTTTAACTAATTCTTAAATCCGAAGGTGTTTTCGTTTGAAAGAGCCTGTGGTTTTAAGGCACTACTCTATTCATACACATTCTCAGCCCAGTTTTAATCGGATAATAATTCGTGATTGTAAATGTCTTGTAAAATGAATTTTATATCCAAAATCAATTTTACCTATTAAAGAATTGAAAATTAAATGTTTAAATTCTTAAAATTAAATTAACATTAAAATAATATCAATATTTTGTTTAAATATTTGCATTTTTAATAAACTTACATATCTTTGCATTGAATTTATATCAAATGAATATAACTCTTGTCATTAATATTATTATTTTATTACCTTAAACTATAAGGGAGAAATAGTATTGTAAAACTTTAAACATCTCCGACTCGAGATGTTTTTTTTTATTTAAAATTTATGTATTATAACGAAAAAACTATTATTTTTAAAGATGGCGCATTTGTTCATCCGGAACAAACTAAAATCGACGCTTACAGTCAAACACTGCACTACGGCTATGGCGTTTTTGAAGGCATCCGTTCTTATGAAACAGCCCAAGGAGCTCAAATTTTCAAAGCAAAAGAACATTATAATAGATTAAAAAGATCTTGCGAATTACTATCTATTCCTTTTAATTGGGAGGTTGATTATCTCATTGAAAAAACTTATGAATTATTGGAATTAAACCATCTTTCTGATGCATACATAAGACCAATAGTGGTGCTCAATCCCAATATGAGTTTAACAGCCCCTGATAATTCATCCTTGCTGATAATGGTTTGGGAGTGGGGAAGTTATTTGGGTGATAAACTTTTAAATGTTTTTGCATCATCGTATTTGCGTCCGCATCCCAAATCTACACATATTGAAGCCAAAGCCAACGGACATTACGTGAACTCCATATTAGCCACTTCCGAAGCTAAATCAAAAGGATATGACGAAGCATTGTTAAATGATGTAGATGGTTTTTTGGCAGAAGCACCCGGTGCTAATCTTTTTATAGAAAAATCAGGAAAAATCCATACCCCGGCGTTGGGCAACATTCTTCCCGGTATCACCCGTTCTGTTGTAATAGAATTATGCAATAAATTAGGAATTGAAGTCATTCAAGACCGCTTTAAACCTGAATTTTTACAAGAAGCGGATGCCGCTTTCTTTTGTGGTACAGCAGCAGAAGTAATAGGAATAAAGTATTACAATGATATTGAACTTCCCCTGTCCTTTGATAATTCTCTTGGGAAAAAATTGCAAACCGAATACAAAAAGTTAGTTTTAAACCAAATTTCTCTTTAATATGGAACTCAATAAATACAGTAAAACCGTAACTCAAGACGAAACCCAACCCGCCGCACAAGCCATGCTGTTTGGCATTGGTTTAACCGAAAAAAAAATGAAACAACCTTTTGTGGGCATCGCTTCAATGGGGTATGATGGCAATACGTGCAATATGCACCTCAACGGCTTAGCTTACGCACTCAAAGACGAAGTTAACAAGCAACAATTAACCGGATTGGTTTTCAATACCATCGGGATAAGTGACGGGATTACCAATGGAACCGACGGGATGCGTTATTCTTTAGTAAGTCGCGAACTCATTGCAGATAGTATAGAAAGTATGGTCGATGCTCATTTTTACGACGCCTTGATAGCCTTACCGGGTTGCGATAAAAATATGCCCGGAAGTGTGATGGCAATGGCGCGTCTGAATCGCCCTTCTATCATGGTGTACGGTGGTACCATAGCTCCCGGTTATTACGAAGGGAAAGAGCTCAACATCGTATCGGCTTTTGAAGCTTTGGGTGAAAAATTAGCCGGAAAAATTTCGGATATTACCTTTAAAAACATTATCAAAAATGCTTGCCCGGGTGCAGGAGCATGTGGTGGCATGTACACAGCTAACACGATGGCGGTTGCCATTGAAGCCATGGGAATGAGTCTGCCTTATTCCAGTTCCAATCCGGCAATAAGTAAAGAGAAACTTGATGAATTAGCCGACGCAGCCGTCGCCATCAAGATCTTGATAGAGAAAAATATTGTTCCTAAAGACATTATGACCTACAAGGCATTTGAAAATGCCATCACAGCCATTACAGCATTGGGAGGAAGTACCAATGCAGTCATACATCTTATTGCTATGGCAAAAACGGTAGGGATTAAAATAACCTTAGACGATTTTCAACGCATCAGCAATGAAACACCTTTGATTGCCGATTTTAAACCAGGAGGCACCTATTTGATGCAAAGTTTATATGAAAAAGGTGGTATTCCTATGGTGTTGAAGTACTTGTTGAAAATAGGTAAATTACACGGTGATTGTCTTACTGTTACCGGAAAAACCATTGCCGAAAACCTTGAATCTGTGCCCGAAATTGATTTTGAATCTCAAAAAATTATTTTCCCAATTGATAAACCTATAAAAATAACCGGACATATACAAATCCTCTACGGAAATCTAGCTGAAAAAGGGGCAGTTGCTAAGCTAACCGGAAAAGAAGGTGACTATTTCAAAGGTCCCGCCAAAGTTTTCGACGGAGAAAAAGAATTGATTAAAGGAATTTCAGAAAAAAGAATCGTTGCAGGCGATGTAATCGTCATTCGTTATGTAGGACCTAAAGGCGGTCCTGGAATGCCCGAAATGCTCAAACCCACTTCAGCCATCATCGGAGCAGGTTTAGGCAAAAGTGTTGCCCTGATCACAGACGGGCGTTTTAGCGGTGGTACCCACGGATTTGTAGTGGGGCACATTTGCCCTGAAGCGATAGAAGGAGGCAACATAGCCTTGGTTAAAGACGGCGACATTATTGAAATAGATGCCAAAACCAATAGCATTAACCTTTTAATTGACGACGCAATATTGCAAGAAAGAAAATCAAAATTTGTAAAACCGGCTTTAAGTGTACAAAAAGGCGTTTTATACAAATACGCCGCTTTGGTACAAGATGCTTCTGAAGGCTGTGTAACCGACGAGTTTACTATCAACTAAAAATTAAATAAAAATGGCAAACACAAAAACCTCTGTTAGAGCTTCGGGCAGTCTTGCTCTATTAGATGCGCTGGTCAAAGAAAATGTAGATACCATTTTCGGCTATCCCGGAGGGGCTATTATGCCCATTTATGATGCTCTTTATGACCACACCCAAAAGCTGAATCACATTTTAGTCCGTCACGAACAAGGTGCCATTCACGCCGCCGACGGCTATGCACGCGTCAGCGGTAAAACAGGCGTCGTGTTTGCAACCAGTGGTCCGGCTGCCACCAATTTGGTAACCGGTATAGCAAATGCGATGATAGATTCTATCCCTATCGTTTGTATTGTCGGACAAGTGTATGCGCAACTTTTAGGTACGGATGCCTTTCAAGAAACCGATATTCTCAACATCACTTCGCCAATTACAAAATGGAATTATCAAGTGACAGACCCGTCTGAAATTCCCGATGTTGTTGCTAAAGCTTTTTATATTGCCGGTAGCGGGCGTCCAGGTCCGGTTTTAATCGATATAACCAAAAATGCACAAATCGACGAATTTGATTACACCGGATATCAACCCGTCAATTACATCAGAAGTTACAGACCCAAACCTATTGTCCGACCCGAATATATAGAACAAGCAGCTCAATTGATCAATGGTGCAAAAAGACCTTTTGTGCTGTACGGTCAAGGGATAATTTTGGGAAATGCCGAAAAAGAATTTCAAGAATTCGTCAATAAATCAGGTATTCCTTCCGCTTGGACTTTACTCGGAAAAGGGGTTTTACCGACAAAGCATCCACTTAATGTAGGTATGCTGGGAATGCACGGCAATTATGCTCCTAACGTATTGACCAATGAATGTGATGTACTTATTGCAGTGGGTATGCGTTTTGATGATCGCATAACAGGGAGATTAGACAAATATGCCAAACAAGCCAAAATAATTCATTTGGATATTGACCCTTCCGAAATTGATAAAAATGTAAAAACAGAAGTGTCTGTTTGGGGAGATGTTAAGGAAACGTTGCCCTTGTTAACCCAATTGGTTGAAAAGAAAACACATTCTGAGTGGCTAAAACAATTCAAAGAATTAAATCAAAAAGAATATGATGTAATCATTAAGCCCGAAATGCATCCCACAGAAGGTGAAATCACAATGGGAGAAGTAATGGCAGTGATCAATGAACTTACGCAAGGTGAAGCTGTTTATGTATCTGACGTGGGACAACATCAAATGGTGGTTTGTCGTTATGCGGAGCAGAATCACACCCGCAGCAATGTCACCAGCGGAGGGCTTGGCACGATGGGGTTTGGTTTACCGGCTGCCATAGGAGCACATTATGCCGCGCCGCATCGCACCGTGTTTGCTTTTATGGGAGATGGGGGCGCTCAGATGAATATTCAAGAGTTAGGTACTATTTTGCAATATGGTGCCAAAGTAAAAATCATTGTTTTAAACAACAATTATCTGGGTATGGTGCGCCAGTGGCAACAATTGTTCAATGATTCACGCTATTCTTTTACGGACATCAAAAGCCCTGACTTTGCAAAAGTAGCTGAAGCCTATAACATTAAAGGGCAACGCGTGTTTGATAGAGCCGATTTGAAGCCTGCGATTGAAGCAATGTTAGCACATCCTGAAACCTATTTGCTCGAGATCAAAGTGCGCAAAGATGACAATGTTTTCCCTATGGTACCACAAGGGAAAGGCGTATCAGAAATCGTATTAAGAGCTGAAGACATTTAAAATATCTAAACAACTACAATTATGCAAAAAATAGAACATACTTTAACCATTTATACCGAAAATCAAATCGGATTGGCTTCCAAAATAGCCGGTTTGTTCTCTCGTAGAAAAATTAATTTAGAATGTTTGAACATTTCACCCAGCGAGATAGAAAAAATCTTTAGATTTACATTGGTGGTAATAGAATCAGAAGCGGTAATGAAAAATTTGGTGCGTCAATTAGAGAAATTAGTAGATGTGTTTATTGTGTATTCCAATACGAACGAAGAAATTATTTGGCAAAAAATGGCTTTATTCAAAGTGCCCACTCAAAATATCATCAAAAATGCTAAAGTGGAGCGTTTACTTCGCGAATTTGGAGCAAATACAGTGGTAATTCGAGATGATTACACCATTTTTGAAACAGTGGGTCAAGATTCTGATATAAACAAATTATTAAAAGAATTAGATAAATACGGCTTGATAGAATTCGTGAAAAGTTCAAGAATAGCTATCATCAAAAATAGTGAAGGCATCCACAAAAAGGTAATGGATATGGAAAAAAATCATCCTATCCCCGACCCGATTGTCAATGAATATTTAGATAAGAAAAATCTGATATTTGATCTTTAATAATTTGAAAATTTGCCAATTTGAAAATGTGAAAATGTGAAAATTTTATAATAAGTGTATAAAAAACATCAAATTAACCTAATAATCAATTAATCCCGCTTTACGGGACTTCACTTCGTTCAGCCTAATAATCAATCAACCTAATTAACCTAATAATCAATTAACCTAATAATTAATTAACTTAATAATCAATAACTTAAAGAAATGGCAACAATTAATTTCGGTGGGGTAAACGAAAACGTAGTTACCCGTGAAGAATTTCCTTTATCAAAAGCATTAGAAACCCTTAAAAATGACACCATCGCCATCATAGGCTATGGCGTACAAGGTCCGGGACAGTCTTTAAACTTGAAAGACAATGGCTTTAACGTCATCGTGGGACAACGCAAAGGTGGCAAAAGCTGGCAGAAAGCTTTAGATGAAGGATGGGTAGATGGCAAAGACCTTTTTGATATAGAAACCGCTTGTCAAAAAGCGACTATTATCCAATATTTATTATCAGATGCAGGCCAGATTTCCTCTTGGGAAACGGTTAAAAAACATTTAACCACAGGCAAAACCTTGTATTTTTCACACGGTTTTGGCATTACTTTTAACGAGCAAACGGGTATTGTTCCTCCAAAAGACGTCGATGTTGTTTTGGTAGCACCCAAAGGTTCGGGAACCTCTTTGCGTAGGTTGTTTCTTGCTGGTCAAGGATTGAATTCAAGTTATGCTGTTTTCCAAGATTACACCGGAAAAGCTCGTGAAAAAGTGCTATCACTTGGTATAGGTGTAGGTTCGGGCTACTTATTTGAAACTGATTTTAAAAAGGAAGTTTATTCTGATTTAACCGGAGAACGCGGTATTTTAATGGGTGCCCTTGCCGGAATGTTTGAAGCACAATATCAAGTGTTACGCTCACACGGACATTCACCCTCTGAAGCCTTTAATGAAACCGTTGAGGAATTAACTCAAAGTTTGATGCCACTCGTAGCCGAAAACGGAATGGATTGGATGTATGCCAATACTTCGGTTACTGCCCAACGCGGTGCTTTAGATTGGAAAGGCAAATTTAAGGAAGCTGCCTTGCCGGTTTTTGAAAAATTGTATGACGAAGTGTCATCAGGTAGAGAAGCCGCTCGCGTGATCCAAATGGGAAGTCAACCGGATTACCGTGAAAAATTAGAAGAAGAATTGAAAGAAATTCGCGAATCTGAATTGTGGTTAACCGGCGCTGAAGTTCGTAAATTAAGACCCGGTAAATAGAATAATATTTAAATAAGCAAATAATAAAGGAAACCGATTTTAATTTTTTTTAAATTTTTTGATAAAATATTTACAAAAAGTTGAAATGACTTTAATAAAAAAAGTCTAAAATCGTGGTTTCTCCCGATAGACCCGCCACGCAAGGCGTGGTATCGGGATTGCTCAACCACCTTTATTAAGTCTAAAATCGTAAATCTAAAATAGGTATAATGAGTAAATTATATATATTCGACACTACATTGCGTGATGGGGAACAAGTCCCTGGATGCCAATTAAATATGGAAGAAAAAATAGAAGTGGCATTGGCATTGGAAGCTTTGGGGGTTGATATTATTGAAGCCGGTTTTCCGATTTCAAGTCCGGGCGATTTTCAATCGGTGTCCGAAATTGCAAAAGTAATCAAGAATACTACTATTTGCGGTTTAACCCGAGCAGTTGAAAAGGACATTGAAGTAGCGGCTCAAGCCTTAAAATACGCTCAACGCAAGCGTATTCACACCGGAATAGGTACATCGGACTACCATATCAAATACAAGTTCAATTCCAACCGTGAGGAAATCATTGAAAGAGCGGTTAAAGCGGTAAAATACGCTCGCAGATTTGTGGATGAGGTAGAGTTTTTCGCGGAAGATGCCGGCAGAACGGATAATGCTTATTTAGCAAGAGTTTTAGAGGCTGTCATCAAAGCAGGAGCTACTGTGCTCAATATTCCCGATACCACCGGTTATACGTTGCCACATCAATATGGCGAGAAAATAGCTTATTTGGTAAATAACGTTCCCAATATTGACAAAGCTATTTTATCGACGCACTGTCATAATGATTTGGGTTTAGCCACTGCCAATACTTTATCGGGTGTAATCAACGGTGCAAGACAAGTAGAGGTAACCATCAATGGAATAGGTGAGCGTGCCGGAAATACTTCGTTAGAAGAAGTGGTGATGGCAATCAAGCAACACCAAGAGTTGGATTTCACAACCAATATTGACCCTAAAAAGATTTATCATACCAGCAGATTGGTTTCCAATCTGATGAATATGCCGGTACAACCTAACAAAGCGATAGTGGGTAAAAATGCTTTCGCTCACTCATCCGGAATTCATCAAGACGGGGTCTTGAAAAATAAAGAAACGTATGAAATCATCAATCCCGAAGAGGTGGGAATAGAATTAAATGCTATCATTCTGACCGCTCGTAGTGGTAGGGCAGCTCTGAACCACAAATTGCAGCTATTGGGTTATGATTTTTCTAAAGAAAAGTTAGATGAAGTCTATGAAAAGTTTCTTCTGTACGCCGATAAGAAAAAAGAAGAAATTACCGACGAAGACTTAATGATTATCGTAGGAGATAAAAACGAGGAAGATAAAACAATAACCCTTGAATTTTTACAAGTAACTTCTTCCAGCGAAGCCCATCCCAATGCTATTGTGCATTTGAGAATCAAAGGAGAACTTTACGAAGCTACCGCAGTTGGCAACGGTCCGATAGATGCAGGCATCAGAGCCATTCAGAAGATTGTGGGGAATAAATATACCATACACAGTTTTAATCTTCACGGGATTACCGACGGCAGTGATGATTTGAGCAAAGCTTTTATTGAAATAAATGATGAACATTTAAAATTTAGAGGTTTTTCTTCTTCAACTGATGTGGTAAAGGCATCCATCAACGCTTATATCGAAGCACTTAACAAAGCAATTTAATCATAATGAATACAATTTTTGATAAAATATGGGACGCTCACATAGTCCGAAAAATACAAGTCGGTCCTGATGTACTGTTTATTGATCAACATTTAATACACGAAGTAACCAGTCCGGTGGCGTTTCTCAATATGAAGCAAAGAGGCAATAAGGTACTTTTTCCCGATAGAACCATTGCCACGCCCGACCACAACGTGCCTACTATCCATCAAGACCAACCCATCCAAGATGTTGAATCGAGGATGCAAGTAGAAAAGTTGAGAGAAAATTGTAAAATCCACAATATCGAGTTACACGATTTAGGGTCGGCGCATCACGGCATTGTACACGTGATTGGTCCTGAATTGGGAATCACCCAACCCGGAAAAACTATTGTTTGTGGAGATAGCCATACTTCAACGCACGGGGCTTTTGGGGCTGTTGCTTTTGGTATAGGCACGTCTGAAGTTGAAATGGTGTTGAGTACGCAATGTATTATGCAAACCAAACCCAAAACGATGCGTATTACGGTCAATGGTTCTTTAAAACCGTATGTTACTGCAAAAGACCTTATTTTGTACATCATTTCCAAAGTTTCTACCAGCGGCGGGACGGGTTATTTTGTAGAATTTTCCGGACAAGCGGTTAAGGAATTGAGTATGGAAGGACGTATGACCGTGTGCAATATGAGTATAGAAATGGGTGCCAGAGGAGGTTTAATAGCACCTGATGAAACCACCTTCTCCTACTTAAAAGACAAAGAAAGAACTCCCAAAGGTGAAAACTGGCATCAAGCTTTGATGGAATGGAAAAACTTGCCATCTGATGAAAATGCTGTTTTTGATAAGGAATACGTTTTTGATGCAACAGACATTGAACCGATGATAACCTTTGGAACCAATCCCGGGATGGGTATCAAAATAAATGAGGTTATTCCCACCGAAGATAATCCTTCTTTCATCAAGTCTTTAAAATATATGGGAGTAGTATCTGGTGCGCCTATTGAAGGAATACCTGTGGATTTTGTCTTCATTGGAAGTTGTACGAATGGTCGTATAGAAGATTTGAGAGCAGTAGCTGAATTTGTCAAAGGCAAGAAAAAAAATGATAAGGTAACGACTTGGATTGTACCCGGTTCTAAAGAAGTTGAAAAAATGGCTCACGAAGAAGGTTTAGTCGCTATTTTAGAACAAGCCGGATTTGAGTTGCGACAGCCAGGATGTTCCGCTTGTTTGGCGATGAACGACGATAAAATTCCCAACGGAAAATTGTCCGTTTCTACTTCAAACCGCAATTTTGAAGGACGTCAAGGTCCGGGAGCCAAGACGATGTTGGCAAGCCCTATCACTGCTATAAGTGCAGCAATAAACGGTTATATTACAGACCCAAGAACCTTAGAAAAATAAAAGACAATGGCATACGATAAATTTAATATCATTATTGACTCGGCAGTTCCAATGCCGGTAGAAAATGTAGATACGGATCAAATTATTCCCGCCCGATTTCTCAAAGCCACTGAGCGAAAAGGCTTTGGAGATAATCTCTTCAGAGACTGGCGGTACGATTCAGAAAATAAGTTAATTGAAAATTTCCCATTGAATGATCCCAAATACAATGGAAAAATATTAGTAGGTGGTAAAAATTTCGGTTCGGGAAGTAGTCGCGAACACGCCGTTTGGGCGGTGTATGATTATGGTTTTAGAGTGGTAGTCAGCAGTTTTTTTGCCGATATTTTCAAAAATAATTGTTTAAATATTGGGGTTTTACCGGTTACAGTTTCCGAATCTTTTTCGCTGGAAATCTTTGAAGCTATCAAAAAAAATCCGACTACAAAATTGGAAATAAACCTGCCCAACCAAACTATTACACTATTAGAAACCGGAAAAAGTGAAGCTTTTCAAATCAATTCCTATAAAAAAGAAAATCTACTCAACGGATTTGATGATGTAGATTATTTATTGAATATGAAGGAAGAAATCATAGCATTTTCTAAATAAATCGTTTTTTTATGAACCGTGTTATCGAAATAATGGACACCACTCTTCGGGATGGAGAACAGACCGGAGGCGTTTCTTATACTGCTGATGAGAAGCTAAATATAGCTGTTTTGCTTTTGCAAGAAGTAAAAGTAGATAGAATAGAAGTGGCTTCAGCAAGAGTATCAGAAGGCGAATTTGAGGCAGTTAGAAAGATAACCCAATGGGCTAAAGAAAATCAAAGTATCGATAAAGTCGAAGTTCTAACTTTTGTAGATGGGGGCATTTCTATAGATTGGATAATAGAAGCCGGAGCCAAAGTGCAAAATCTACTGACCAAAGGAAGTTTAAATCACTTGACCTATCAACTCAAGAAAACACCCAAAGAACACTTTCAGGATATTGAAAATAATCTTAAAAAGGCAATTGCTAAAGGAATTGAAACCAACATTTATTTGGAAGACTGGAGTAACGGCATGAAAAACTCACCGGATTATGTGTTTTCATTTTTAGACTTCTTGCAAACGCAACCTATAAAACGGGTTATGCTCCCCGATACGCTGGGCGTTTTATGTCCATCGGATGTTTACAAAATGATTAGTCCAATTGTTACAAAATACCCCAACTTACATTTTGATTTTCACGCGCACAACGACTATGATTTGAGTGTAGCCAATGTGTTGGAAGCCATTAAAGCAGGAATTCACGGGGTTCACACCACCATTAACGGAATGGGAGAACGAGCCGGCAATGCGCCATTAGCGAGCTCATTAGCGGCTATTCACGATTTTTTACCCAACGTAAAAGTCAAAGTTCAAGAAAATGCAATGTTCTCTATTAGCAAGATTATAGAGAGTTTTTCAGGGATTAGAATACCGCATAACAAACCGATTGTCGGGGAAAATGTATTTACCCAAACCGCCGGAATCCACGCCGATGGAGATCAAAAGAAAAATTTGTATTTCAATGATTTATTACCTGAAAGATTTGGCAGAACCCGTAAATATGCCTTAGGAAAAACATCAGGAAAAGCCAACATCGCTAAGAATTTGCAAGAGTTAGGAATAGTTCTCAATGACGAACAAATAAAATTACTTACCGAAAAAGTGATTCAATTGGGCGATAAAAAAGAACTGATTACTCAAGAAGATTTGCCTTACTTAATCTCCGATATTTTGGAAATTGAGTTAAAAAATCAACGCATCAAAATTCTTAATTTTTCTTTGAATCACGCACAGGGTTTAACACCGACCGCATCATTAAAAATAAATATTGACAATACAACCTACGAAGCCCACTCAGGAGGAGATGGTCAATACGATGCTTTTTTCAAAGCGATGAAAAGCATTTTAAAAGAAGTTAAAATTCCATTGCCGGATTTAACGGATTATTCAGTGCGCATTCCCCCCGGTGGCAATACAGATGCACTATGTGAAACGATAATAACATGGCAATTAAAAAATAAAACATTTAAAACCAAAGGTTTGGACAGCGATCAAACGGTTTCCGCCATTATTGCTACTGAACGAATGCTCAACATCATCTTTTAAAAATATTCTAATATTATGCAATTAAATATAGCTCTTTTATCCGGAGACGGCATTGGACCGGAAGTAGTAGCCCAAGCGGTGAAAGTTTGTAACGCCGTAGCTCAAAAATACCATCATCAACTGCATTGGAAGGAAGCACTTGTGGGAGCCATTGCAATAGAAGCAACCGGTAATCCCTATCCGGATGAAACCCACGAAATTTGCATGGCTGCTGACGCCGTTTTGTTTGGAGCAATTGGAGATCCAAAATACGACCATGATCCTAAAGCAACAGTCAGACCCGAGCAAGGATTGTTAGCCATGCGCAAAAAATTGGGTTTGTATGCCAATATTCGTCCTACTTTGGTTTTTCCTTCGCTTTTGCATAAATCGCCATTGCGAAGAGATTTAATAGAAAATGCTGATTTTGTAGTGATTAGAGAATTAACCGGAGGCGTGTATTTTGGTGATAGAGGACGCAATGAAACGAGGGACAAAGCATGGGATGTGGTTGAATATACCGCAGCGGAAATAGAGCGTATCGTGAAATTAGCCTACGAATACGCAATGCAAAGACGCAAAAAATTGACAATCGTGGACAAAGCTAACATATTGGAAACATCCAGATTGTGGCGTGAAGTAAGTCAAAGAATAGCGCCTTTATTTCCTGAAGTAGAAACAGAATACTTGTTTGTTGATGCGGCTGCTATGAGAATCATTCAATGGCCCGAAAGTTTTGATGTGATGGTTACGGAAAATATGTTTGGCGACATTCTCACCGATGAAGCCAGTGTTATTTCAGGGTCTATGGGAATGATGCCTTCTGCCTCTATTGGTTTGCATACTTCTGTATTTGAACCCATTCACGGAAGTTATCCGCAAGCAGCAGGTAAAAACATAGCCAACCCTGTAGGAACTATTTTGTCTGCAGCGATGTTATTTGAATACGCTTTTAACTTAAAAGATGAGGCTGATATCATAAGAAAGGCTGTAGATGCTTCTTTGGAGCATAATATTGTTACTGTCGATATTTCAGGGGATGCAAAATCTTATTCTACAGGTGAAGTAGGTGATTGGATAGCGGATTTCGTACAAAATGGGTAAGTTTAGTTTTTAAGGATGAAATTCTGATCTGCAATGAGAATAGCTAACGCTTGGCGTAGGAAATGCCTGCCTATCCGACAAGATTGGTGGCTGTGATTCCGATACCACGCTCACGCTAAGTCTTGATTTTCAATCTGATAGCTATCGGATTGCGTGGCAGGTCTATCAGATTGCTTTACAGGTCTTTCGGAACACTGACCTTTGGTAAAAGCACAAAACTTTCGTTTAGCACAATAGTTTGTTTTTATGCCTTTACCCGCTATATTACCTGCATAATGTTGGCCGTTCGTTTTTTTATTTCGTTAATATTTTCTTCAATTCAGTTCTATATTCTTCGTTGTCTGTCATTCCGTTATGTCCTTGTCCATTAAGCATTATCAAAGTGTCTTGTTTTTTAAATTCTTCTTTAAGTTTTAATGAAGAGCCATAATAAATTACTTCGTCTTGATTTCCGTGAAATATCACAACTGGCATTTTACAAGTTTTCAGATATTCATTCGTTGCAAACTTATATTTCAAGATAAAAGTTGGAATAATTGAAAATTTTTGCTTCATCATATCTGTCAAGTTATAATAAGGTGCTTGTAAAATTAAAAGTTTAGGATTGTTTGTTGAAGCAAGTTTTGAAGCAAGTCCTGTTCCAATAGAATAACCTAAAACTATTATTTTATCTTCACTATATTTTTTCTTCAATTCGTCATAAGCTGTTTGGTTGTCTTCAAACATTTGGTTTTGTCCATTTGTTTGTCCTTCACTTTTTCCATAACTTCTGTAGTCAATTATAAAAACGTCATAATTTAAATCTGTATAAGCTTTTGCGACGTCTCCCCAAGAACTTAAATCACCTGCATTTCCGTGTAAATAAAAAATAAGCCCTTTTGAACTTTCCGCTTTAAATAAAAGTCCATTTAATAATTTTCCGTCACTCGCTTTTATATTTATTTCTTCAAATTTTTGTCCAAATTGAAATTGATAATTTTTGTCTAATTTTTGAGGGAAGAAAATTAGTTTCTCTTGAAAAAAATATAAAAGTCCGCACAATAAAATGTAAAGTCCTATAATAATTTTCAATATTTGTAAAATTCTTTTTTTCATTGTCGTTCGGTTCTGTAAAATGACGCCTAACGATTATTGTAGGCGATGTGGCGGTGGAGTTCTCACTGACGCTTGGTAAAAGTACAAAACTTTGGTTAATCACAAAAGTTTGGTTTTATGCCTTGACCCTCTAATAGACCAAACAACTAATGCTTTGGGTGGGGAAACTTATGCCTTATCGTGTTGGTTTTTACGGCAAAATAAGGTCAATTTGTTTGTGAAAGAGAATTTCTTCGTTGTTTTGAAGAGGATAGTCATTTGAAAAGGATAACTCCAAAGGTCGATAATTCCATAGTGCTTTTTAAATCGCTACCGAAGGTGAAGTTTATACTGAGCCTGCCTGCACTGAGCTTGCCTAAGTGCCGAAGTGCGATGCACTGAGCCCGTCGAAGTGTTCAACACTGGCTTAATTGTAGGTGCTACGCACCCAACGAAGCCTTAGATGTTAGCGGTAGTTTTTATTTCCAAAACTCCCACCATTTTTTCGACTCATTTGTTGCTACAAATGTTTCTTGATTCTTATTAATTTGCGTTTCTTGTGTTTCTTTCTCAATGATTTTTGTTTCTGATTGAATAGCATTTGTGTTTACAAACATGTATCTAACTGCTTTTTCATCTGGTTCAATATCCCAAAATCTTTTTCCAATTACTACTTCTATCTGATTCCAAATTATTTCCGAAGTGTCTTCCGAGCTATCTTCTACTATAAGTTTTTCTCCTTCGTCTTGCATTCTATTATCTTCCACTTCCAAAATCGAACGTTTTTCAATTCCATTTTCGCAATAGTTAATGTTAAAAGCCATTGAAGTTTCAGATAATGCAAATGTCAAAGTGTTGTCATTTTTCAAAGGAAAAGATTCTGTACACATATCCATACTCATAAAAATTAATGTCCCTTTTTCAGAGAAATAAACATCACAAATTCCATCATCTGTCCAATTTGAAGAGGCTGTTTCAAAATCTATGTCAGAATGTTTTTCTAAATTCCATCCTAATTCTTTTTGAAGTTGTCCGAAGTCTTTTTCATAATTTTTGTTTATTGCTAAACCTGATAAATTAAATCCCATTTTTTGTCTATTTATTAATTTGTTTGGTGTCTTGGTCAAAATCACAGCTAAGGGTTTGTGTAAGCGATGTGGCGGTGAAGTTCTCACATACGTTTGGTAAAAGTACAAAACTTCGGTTAATCACTTAACTTTGTTTTGATGCCTTTACCCGTCCTATTGCCTACATAATAAAAACCCTACCGAAGGTAAAGTTTACACTGGCTTCATTGTTGGTGCTACGCACCCAACGAAGCCTTAGATGTTAGCTGCCGTTTTTTTTGTCCTGCATTTCTATTTTATTTCGCTTCACAGTATATTCTTTCTGTCACTTTAAATATGTTTTTTGTTTCAGAAGGTTTTCCATAATCATAACGATAAAGTTTTTCAACAATACAATTACATTTACTACTTGCCATAGAAGCTCTGATAATTTTTGATTCTCCACCCCAATCTAAATACATCGTATCATTTAATGTGAACCCCATTTGTTTAAGCTTTTCAACAATTTTAATCGGTTTATTTTTGTCTTCTATATATGAAACTAAACTGTCGTAAACATCAACAAACACAATCGGTTCTGTTTGACAGAAATCTTTATTGGCAAAATCAAAGGTTTTAAAATCTATTTTTTTAAAATCATCTTCATTGATAATACCGAACTTGTAATTGAATTTCTTGTCTTCACCTTGAAAAGTACTTGTGACTTTAAAAGTTTCTACGTCTGCTCCGTATAAAATTTGATTGTTATTAATTATGTGTTTTTTTGTCTTTCCCCAATCATCATCAATTGGAACAAAATCTTTGATGTCGTCAAGACACACTGTGTCGTGTCCGTGAATTAAAATGTTGCCTGCTTTCGCCCAAGGATATTTAATCAATTGAATTAGGTTTGGCTTAATTCCTTTTATTGCACAATCGTTCAAATTGTTATAAAAACCTAAAAAATACGCATTGTCTTTGTCGGCAAATATGTAATTACCTATGTATTTAAAGGTCTTTGGGTCAATGTCGTTTATTGGTTCTCCGTCTATGAATAAATGATTTTTGTCTTTACCAAAATCAAAACTACAATCACAATCAAATTCTACAGTTTGAAAAGTCGTAGCATCTGCTCGTTCAATTAGGCGTTTTCCTTGTCCACTACCTTCGTTCCAATATTCATAGTAAACTTTATCGTTTTCAACTTTGTAGCCTTGTCTGCAACTTGTCAAAAACGAGATTGTCAAAATTGTAATAAATATTTTCATATATTTTGTTGTCATTTTACGGTTCGTTTTTAAAATAGTCGCTAACGCTTAGTATAGGCGATGTGGCGGTGAAGTTCTCACTGACGTTTGGTAAAAGTACAAAACTTTGGTTAAGCACAGAAGTTTGTTTAGATGTTTTTACCCGTCCTATTCGCTTACATAATGTTGCCTGCTGGCTTTTTTGTCAGCCACGATAGCCTGCTCCTGTTTTTCTTATTTCATACTTATCACAACAGAAAATTTCTTGCACTCGTTTATAGTCATCTGTCAATTCCATATACTCTTGTTTGCTATTAACTTGTTTGTATTTTTCTTTTTGTCTAACAAAGCACAACATTGTTCCAAAACTACTTTGTCCATAAACGCTATAATCTCCAAACATACATCCATAGCAGTTTTTAAAACAATACTTGTTGTCGAATTGCTTCTGAATTTCGTCAAAGGCTATTTCAAAAAAATCACCTGTTCCCACAAATTCAAACTGATGTATGGACAAACTTAATTTTACTTTTTCAAAATCAAGTCCACCCATTGGTTTTGGGCGTTCTTTTCCTAATTCATATTCAATTGTCAATGTATTTCCTCTTTCTGCGTTGTTTATTTTGTCAATAAGAGTTACAGTAATAGGAAACTTAAACGAACAATTACATAAACACTCTTCTATTTTATCTGTGTTATAAATTGAAATTGACCAAAATGTAAATCTTTCAAGTTGTTGCTTTGGGTATTGTAATTTGTCTACAATTGCTAAATCTGAAAATTCAGAACCTTTAAATTTTACACCATCAATTTCGATATATAGATTTTCAAAGTCATTTTCAATAACTATTGCAGTCGTTCCAAAGTCGTCTGTGTAGGTTCCGTAATATTTTAAGGGTTCTTTCATTTGCGGTTTGTTCGGTAAGCTTGCAGGTAACGATTAGTGTATGCGACAAGGCTGTTAGCGGTGATCCCGAAATCATGCTTAGCGTGACAGGTCTTACGGAACACTTACGTTTTGTAAAAGTACAAAACTTTGGTTAATCACAAAAGTTTGTTTTATGTCTTTACCCTCTAATAGCCCAAACAA
>DYMN01000020.1 GCA_020740485.1 Polaribacter sp.
CAAATTCTACAAGAAGAAAAAGGGAAACTTGTTTTCCATATAGCCGAAACATTAACTGAAGATCAAAAAGAATTGTTGAATAAAGAAATAGAGAAATACTTTATTAAAGACATTGATTATGTGGTTGTGGATAAGCAAAACCTCTTTAAAGACAGAAAAGGTAAACTAAAAAGTTTTATTTCAAGCATATCGAATAAACAATAATAATTTGAAAATAGTATTTATATATCAATATTTTGGGACTCCTAAAGGTAGTTGGAGTACTCGTGTATATGAATTAACCAGAAGATGGGTTTCCGAGGGTCACGAAATTACGGTTATCACTGCACCCTATGGAAAATCTGATATTAAAGCAAGAGGTTTAGTATCAAAACAACAAGTGGACGGTGTAAATTTGATTATTATAAATAGTGGGGATAATAACCGGTTAAATTTTTTTTACAGGTCTTTCAAATCATTTATTTTCTCAATGATATCAATATTCTATGTTTTTAGATTGAAATATGATATTATAATTTCAAGTTCCGGACCTATCACAGTAGGATTGCCAATGATAATTGCAAAGGTTTTTTTGAAAAAGAAAACGGTGTTTGAAGTCAGAGATATTTGGCCGGATGGGGCAATTGAATTAGGTAAGATTAAAAGTAAAATATTAATTAGGTACTTATTAAAGTTTGAGAAAATATGTTATCAAAAAGCTGATTTAATTGTAGCAGCAAGTGTAGGAATGAAAAATAATATCAATAATAAAATTAAAACTAAAAAAATCATTGTTATACCTAATGCATCAGATATTCAATTATTTAGTATCAATAAATCTTACCCAATTAACTACCCGTCCAAAATATCAAATCATAAAGTGATTTTGTATGCCGGCAGTTTGGGTTTAATGGATGAATGTAAAACCGCAATATTGGCAATGGAGGGTTTTGAAAAAGAAAACTTATCTTTGGTTTTTTTAGGTGATGGTAGCGAGAGAATGGAATTGGAACATCTTGCAAAACAAGTAAATAACCCGAATATTTATTTTTATGGGTTAATTCCAAAAACGGAAGTGGTTAAATGGTACTCTATTGCAAGTGTAAGTTTGGTGGGTTTTAAAAATCTTCCTATTCTATCAACTTCCTCACCCAATAAAATGTTTGATTCATTTGCTGCAGGTGTGCCCATAATTCAAAATACAGAAGGTTGGATTAAAGATTTAATTAATGACTATAATTGCGGGTATAATGTAGCATATCAAAATGTTGAAGCGTATAAGAAAATTTATAGACATCTATTAGATTTTGATTTAAAAGACAAATCGTTTAATGCAAAGAAGGTTGCAGCAGACCTTTTTGATCGCGATGAATTATCAACAAATTACTTGTCTAATTTGTCAAAACTTATCTAATTTTATTTTATATGAAAATTCTCCTCACCGGTGCGAACGGATTTTTGGGAAGGCATATTCGCTCTGTTATAAATGCTGACGCCTTGCTGACTTTGGGCAGAACAGAAGGGGATGTTATTTGCGATTTGGCTACAGACATTCCCGTAATAGAAGCTCCGCTCAGGACAGTGATACACGCAGCCGGATTGGCTCACTTTGTGCCCAAAGGCAAAAAAGCCCAAGAAAAATTTTACAACGTTAACTTAAAAATAACCCAAAACCTGATTGCAGGTCTTGAAAAAAGTAGATTTTTGCCGCAATCCTTTGTTTTTATAAGTACTGTGGCAGTGTATGGAGTAGAAAGCGGGTCGGACATTGATGAAAATTATCCGCTTTTGGGTCATACGCCTTATGCGTTAAGTAAAATAAAATCCGAAGAGTTGTTGTTAGATTGGGGTAAAAAAAACGGGGTTAAAATATTGATAGTAAGGCTGCCCTTGGTCGTTGGTGAAAACCCGCCCGGCAATCTGGGCGCTATGATCAAAGGCATCCGAAAGGGGTATTACTTCCGATTTAATGAGGGTTTAGCCCGAAAGAGTGTGGTGAGTGCTCAGGATGTAGCGCGCTGTATTCGGGACAATGGGCAAGCGGAAGGGATATACAACTTAACAGACTTGCGTCATCCCACTTTAAGAGAGATAGAAAACGTAATAGCCCTAAAATTAAACAAACGAATTTTGAAAATACCGAAAAAAATAATTGAAATACTTGGGAAGTTTGGTGATTATTTCGTATTGTTGCCGATAAATTCCCCAAAAATTAACAAATTAAATAACAGCCTTACTTTTTCGAGTGCAAAGGCGGTAAAATATTTGAATTGGCATCCCAAAAGCGCTTTAGAGGATTTGATAGTGTAATACAGAATGTTGACGAAAAATTTTAAAGAATATGTTTAGTAAATTAGTGGCCTTTATTCTTATACTTACCCTCAGTCCTTTGTTTTTAATCCTCGCCTTAACGATAGGAATTGAAGACGGCAGACCCGTATTTTTTACCCAAAAAAGAGTAGGGGTCAACTACACTTTTTTTCAAATGTATAAGTTTCGTACGATGAAGAAAAACACACCTAATGTGGCTACGCATCTCTTAGAGCATCCGGAACAATACCTGTTAAAAACCGGTAGCATCCTCCGCAAACTGAGTTTGGATGAACTCCCTAACCTCTTCAATATTTTCAAAGGCGAAATGCTATTTGTGGGTCCGCGTCCTGCTCTGTACAATCAAGATGACTTGATGCAAATGCGGGTGGCAGCCGGCGTAGATAAGTTAATACCGGGACTTACAGGTTGGGCACAAGTCAACGGACGCGATGATATGACTTTAGAGAAAAAAGTGGCTTATGAAAAGTATTATTTGGAGCACAGAAGCCTGATTTTTGATGTAAAAATCATCTTGATGACTTTTGGCAGTGTGCTGCGTATGAGTAAAGTAAAACACTGATAAACTCTTTATCCCCTTAGGTATTTCGGTGCTTATCAGCTTTTTTTAACAACCAAAAAATATGTCAACTTCCCCGATATTGATTAATGCAAGCCTATTAGAACAACTGAGTCAAGAGGCTAAAAGTAACGAGCGCTTGCGTAAGAATTACAATTTACACCCCACCTTAACCGATCCGGTTCAGCGCCTGCTGCATGCGTTAGTACCGGGAACGCAAATACCCATTCACCGGCATCCGGCTACGGATGAGGTTTATATTTTACTTTCCGGGCGACTCCGCGTGTTTTTTTACAACGAGCACAAAGCAATCACTGACACTTTCACCCTTGACCCGCGCGAAGGTCAGTACGGACTTCAAATTCCCGCCGGACAATGGCACACCTTAGAGGTAGTAGAGGAAGGCAGCGTGATCTTTGAGGTGAAACAAGGACCTTATAGTCCGCTGACTCCGTCAGATATACTGGAGTAAAGAAAATAGTTTGAGGGATGGTGGGAAAAGAGATGTAATGTTATTTGTCTTACCTCTTGTAACGAATTAGATTTTCATTGTTTGATTCAAAGAAAAAAAAGTAAATTTGCATTTTTAACTTATTGATGAAACAACAGGAAATAGATTTGTACCTTATTATGCTCTAATTTAACAGAACTTGTACTAGACTAAAGCTGTTGCTATATAAAGAATTAAATATTTTTTTATGAGATATTTGCCTATTAAATTTCACGTTTTCTATATTTTATTTACATTTTTGTTTAGTGTTTTTGGACCAGTGAAATATAGTGATTATAATACATTGAATGTTTCTTTATATATACTAGCATATTTAATAATAGTTACAACCGGTTTTGCTTTAGGAACAAGGAGCAAACTTTTTTTTGAAAAAAAAAAAAC
Source organism: Polaribacter sp. (assembly GCA_020740485.1). Classification (GTDB taxonomy): domain Bacteria; phylum Bacteroidota; class Bacteroidia; order Flavobacteriales; family Flavobacteriaceae. The sequence goes on from DYMN01000020.1 coordinate 3,762, forward strand.
AATAAATATAGTTTCTGTTTTTAAAGTAAGTATTTACATTTCTATTTTTTTGTATATAATTTATATGTATTATTTATATACCATCGGGATGTTAAATTTCAATCTTCTAAATATGGGTCAATCCTATATAGATTATTATGATTATTATTATGAAAAGAAAAGTAATTCTGCCTTTACCTTTGAATTGTTTTTTATAGTTGCTGCTTCCATTTTCAAATTCTTAGCGCTCACTTTAGGCTTTTATTATTTTAAATTGATGAATCGAAAATTGAAAATTCTTTTTATACTTTTAATAATTTTTATAATTACAACCCAAACATTTTCATTAGGAAATCAAAAATCTATTGGAGATATTTTTATTTTTATGTTAATAAGTTTAATAATAGGTTTAAATGAAATGAATAAAAAAGAAAAATTTAGAACTTTTTCAAAAATCATTTTCGTGTTTATTTTTGTTCTTGCATTATTCTCCTATTCACAGTACGATCGGTTAATGAAGAGAGATATTGATCTTTCTTTAATAAATAACAGGGTTTCAGATTATAAAACATTTGACCAAGATCACCTATTTTACAAAGTTTTTGGTAATAATGTAGGTTTTGGACTCTCATATTTTATTTCGGGGTATTTGTCCGGAGGATATTATGGGTTATCAAAAAGTATGGAGTTACCCTTTGAATGGACATACGGAATAGGGAATTCTGTTGCTATTTCGAGTATTGTTCAAAAATATTCCGGCAATAATATATATGCTAAAACTTATCTAAATAGAATTGAACAAGTTTATAACATTCCGGGTAAGAGTCACTGGCATACAATATTTCCCTGGTTAGCTTCAGATTTTACCTTTGGTGGCACACTCTTTATATTTCTATTTATTAGTTATTACTACGGAAAATCATGGAGAGAAATATTAGAACGAAAAAACCCAATTTCACTTCTTCTGTTTTCGATTCTTACCGTTTTATTTGTTTTTGTACCTGCCAATAATCAAATCATGCACGGCTATGATTATTTTATGATAACTTTTTTTGTCTTTTTTATTTATTTCCGTTTCCACAATAGATACAATAGAGTATTGCAAGCAAAATGACAGATAAAATTGTAAAAAACACAATAATAGTTACTTTACTTATTGTATTTGGTAAAGGTCTTTCTTTTGTAAGAGATATTGTTATTTCTTATTATTTTGGTGCATCAGAAACGACTGATGCCTATTTTGCTGCCAATAATGTGCCGAGTATCTTATTTACTGCCTTGATATCAAGTTATTTAATTTTACTCATACCTACTTACAAATCCATTCAAATTAATTTGGGTCAATCAAAAGCAGATCAATTTGGTTCGAGCTTAATTAATTTCTTTCTGGTTTTTTCCAGTTTGTTATCTTTAATTGGTTTTTTGTTTATGCGGGAACTGATTCAATTGGTGGCTCCCGGATTTGATCAAGCTACTTATGAATTGGCAGTGCACTTAGGTAAAATACTGGTATTATCGTTTACTTTTTCTTCTGTAACTTTGATTCTTTCAACGATATCCAATGCCAACAAGAAATATATAGCACCCCATATTATTCCGGTTTTTTCTTCTCTTTTTGTAATTTTTGGGGTTGTCTTATTTGAAAGAAAAATAGGAATTTATTCTTTAGTTTTTTCTTCTTTATTAGCATTTGTATTTCAAATGATTATACAATTTTACATTTCGAAAAGGCATTTTAATTATCAGTTTAAAACTTTTATTTTTAATGATAATATAAAAAAAATGACACTTTTGGCTTTGCCTGTTTTTTTTGGTTATTCTGTAGATCAGATTAATTTATTGGTTAATAGTATCATTAGTTCTAATTTAATGGAAGGAAGTCTTTCAGCAATCAACTACGCACAACGTTTACAACTAACCATCACAGGTGTTATTTCAACTGCAATTATAACGGTAGTTTATCCCCTTTTATCGGAATTGACTGCAACTAAAGATAAAGAGAGATTTAAAAGTATAAGTTATAAAAGTTTAAGCAGTATTTTTATTGTGATTGTTCCCCTTGCTCTTTTTTTAGCTTTTAACAGTGAAACGGTAATAAAATTGGTATACTACAGAGGTGATTTTTCTGAAAATGACGTTGAAGTTACCTCCGCAATTTTCACGTTTTATGCGTTTAATGTGATTTTTATTTCTATAAGAGAATTTTTGTTAAGGCTTTTTTATGTTTATAGTGACACAAAGAATCCACTCATTGCAAGTGCTATTTCTGTATTATTCAATATTCTACTGAGTCTCTTTTTGGTTCAATATTTTGATGCAGCCGGATTATCGCTGGCAAATATGATTGCTACTATGATAAGTATGTTTATCTTACTCATAGTGCTCTTCAAAAATAAAATTTTGGATTTTGACTTACATTCAATTATAGCATTTAGTAAAAAAATTGTTTTTCCAATTGCAATATTTCTTTTTTTGCAATATACAATGGTGCTGCTCAAACGAAGTAATGATAGTATACTTCTCTTTGGTTTAATGAGCATTATTTCTTTTTTATCTTATTATTTCTTAATGCTCTTAAGCAAGCAAGAATTTATTGTGGCCATCCATCTCAAATTAATGACGTTAATTAGAAATAAAATTAAAAAATAATGAAATCAATAATCAAAATTATAAAAAAAATAAATTTATTGGTTTTAGCATACAGAGATCATATTAAGTATGCTAAAAAAATAGGAGTAAATATGGGAACTGATGTTCACATTTACGGTAATCCGATAGGTATGTTCGGTACCGAACCGTGGATCATAACCTTGGGAAATCATGTACATATAACAAGAGAAGTATTGTTTGTCACTCATGATGGTGGAACCTTGCTATACAGACATTTAATTCCGGATCTTGAAATTACAGCTCCAATTACAATAGGCGATTATGTGTATATAGGAGTTAGAAGTATTATTTTGCCAGGGGTGAAAATAGGAAATAATTGTATTATTGCTGCAGGTTCTATTGTAACTAAAGATGTGCCCGACCATTCAGTGGTGGGTGGAATACCTGCAAAATATATAAAATCAACAGATGCGTATTTAGAGGGAATTAAAAATAAATCTTTACATTTGGGGCATCTAAAGGGAGAAGAAAAAGATAAGGCGTTGAGAAAATATTTTAAAGAAAAAAACAATTTTGAACATGTATAGTTTTAAAGAAAAGATTTTATTGATCACCGGAGGTACCGGCTCGTTTGGCAATGCTGTTTTGAATAGATTTTTAGATACCGATATCAAGGAAATCCGCATATTCTCAAGAGACGAGAAAAAACAGGATGACATGCGTCACCGGTTGCAAAACCCAAAAGTAAAGTTTTATCTCGGAGATGTCCGTAATAAAAGCAGTGTGGATAATGCCATGCGTGGCGTGGATTATGTGTTTCACGCCGCTGCATTAAAGCAAGTGCCTTCTTGTGAATTTTTCCCAATAGAAGCAGTGAATACGAATGTGTTAGGCACCCAAAATGTATTAGATGCCGCCGAGCAGTTTGGAGTCAAAAGACTAGTGGTACTGAGCACCGACAAAGCAGCCTACCCCATCAATGCCATGGGCATCAGCAAAGCTATGATGGAGAAAGTGGCTATGGCTAAAGCGCGCAATTTGGGAGATAATAAACCGATAATCAGTTGTACGCGTTATGGCAATGTGATGGCAAGTCGTGGGTCGGTTATTCCGCTATGGATAGATCAAATTAAAGCAGTAAAAGATATCACCATAACCGATGCAAATATGACCCGCTATATGATGACCCTCGAAGATGCGGTTGATTTGGTTTTGTTTGCTTTTGAAAATGCACAAAACGGAGACCTTTTTGTGCAAAAAGCACCTGCTGCCACGCTGAGTGTTTTAGCGGAAGCATTAAAAGAGCTCTATCACTCCGACGCTGAGGTTAAAACTATTGGTACGAGACATGGTGAAAAGTTATATGAAACCTTAGTAACGCGAGAAGAAATGGCAAAAGCCATAGATATGGGCGCGTATTATCGTATTCCGGCAGACAACCGAGATTTGAATTATGATAAGTTTTTTATAGAGGGAGAACAAGAAATAGCCACCATAGAAGATTATCATTCACATAATACCGAGCAATTGGATATAGAGGGAATGAAGAGACTTCTGATGAAATTGGTAATGGTTAGAGAGGATTTAGAAAGAGCCAAGTAAAAAGACAAATGTATGTAAGATAATGATTTGTTGGAAAGAACTTTTAACTTTGGTGTTAATTGTATTAAGTTTATGAGACAATTACCAAATTTTCAGGAATATACTGTTATTCGATATCAACTAACAAAGAGTTCTACTTCAACAGGTGTCAATTATTAAGAATCCCAAACTGGATCTTCCAAAGCAGATTTTAAAAATAAAGTAAGAATTGCATTGCGTGAAGCTCTTGAATCAAATTATTGGTAAAGAGTAATCTCTAAATTAGGAGATGTTAAATCAGACGTATTAAATAGATTTTAAAAGAAAGTCAAGAAATGAAAAATATTTTGGCAGCCATTGTTAATAATACTAAATTATAGCAAAAGCCAAGTATATAGGCAAAAGTAGAGGGCATAAAAGACTTGTTTCTTTTAACTTTTTCCTTGGCTCTTAAATAAAAACAAAGACAAATGAAAATATTAATTACAGGGGCAAAAGGCTTTGTAGGTAAAAATTTGATAGCCGAGTTAAAAAATCAAGGTTACCACAATATCTTTGCGTTTGATCAAGACACCCCTCAATATTTGTTAGAGGAATATACCACGCAATGTGATTTTGTTTTCCATTTGGCAGGGGTGAATAGACCGGAAAATCAAGAAGATTTTATGAAAGGAAATTTTGGTTTCACTTCCGAACTGCTTGATTTATTAGCATCCAAACAAAACAAAGCACCTATTGTCATTACCTCATCCATTCAAGCCATCCTTGATAATCCTTACGGGAAAAGCAAAAAAGCAGGTGAAGACTTGTTGTTTGAATATGGGGCGAAAAATAACGTTGAGGTATACGTGTATAGATTACCCAATGTATTCGGCAAATGGAGCCGCCCTAATTACAATAGCGCCGTAGCTACATTTTGTTATAATATTGCCCACGATTTGCCTATACAGGTCAATGACCCCAATGTTGATATGCAGTTGGTATATATTGATGATGTGGTAGCATCGTTTATCAACCTATTAAAAAATGGGGTAAATGAAAGCAAAGAAGAAAAACAATATTATGATGTAATGCCGGTGCATCAGATTAAATTAGGAGCTATTGCCGATCTGATCTATTCGTTTAAAGAGAGTCGAATCAATTTACAAATTCCTAATTTAGCAGATGGTTTTACCAAAAAACTATATTCCACTTACTTGAGCTTCTTGCCTGATGATAAGTTCAGTTATTTGTTAAAGATGAATGTGGATCAAAGAGGTTCTTTCACTGAGTTTATAAAAACAGCCGAAAGAGGTCAGGTATCTGTTAATATTTCAAAACCCGGAATTATCAAAGGACAACATTGGCATCATACTAAGAATGAAAAATTTCTCGTAGTAAGCGGAAAAGGAGTAATTCGGTTCAGGAAAGTAGATTCAGAAGAGATAATTGAGTATTTTGTTTCGGGAGAAAAATTAGAAGTGGTCGATATTCCGGTGGGCTATACGCACAACATTGAAAATGTAGGGGATAGGGATATGGTAACCGTGATGTGGGTAAACGAAATATTCGATAAAGACCGTCCGGATACCTATTTTTTAGAAGTTTAAGAAACCGATTTTAATATAATGAATACAAAAAAACTTAAAGTTGTAACCGTAGTGGGTACCAGACCTGAGATCATTCGCTTGGCTTGTGTGCTCAAAAAATTAGACCAAAGTGAGGCAATAGATCATGTATTGGTTCACACCGGACAAAATTATGATTATGAATTAAATGAAGTGTTCTTCGAAGATCTGGGCTTGCGCAAACCTGATTTCTTTCTCAATGCCGCCGGTAAAAATGCAACAGATACAGCAGGTCAAATACTTATCAATATTGACCCCGTGTTGGAACAGGTAAAACCCGAAGCCTTCTTGGTTTTAGGAGATACCAACTCTTGTTTAGCAGCCATTGCAGCCAAAAAAAGACATATACCCATTTTCCACATGGAAGCGGGGAACCGTTGTTTTGATCAAAGAGTTCCTGAAGAAACGAATAGAAAGATTGTAGATCATGTAGCTGATATTAATTTGACCTACAGTGATATTGCAAGAGAATATCTATTGGCAGAAGGCTTGAAACCCGACAGAATTATCAAGACGGGAAGCCCTATGTATGAAGTATTGATGGAATATTTACCTAAAATCAAAAGTTCTAAAATTTTAGAACAATTAAATTTAGAAAAAGGTAAATATTTTGTGATTTCTTCGCACAGAGAAGAAAATATCAATTCAGAAACCAATTTCAATAATTTAGTTGAAATATTAAATACAATCGCAGAAAAATATAATTTTCCTGTAATTGTATCTACACACCCACGCACGCGCAAGATGATTGAGCAAAAAGCTATTGTGTTTCATCCCAAAATACAATTGATGAAACCGATGGCGCTTAGTGATTACAATCAATTGCAAATGAACTCTTTCGCTGTATTATCGGACAGTGGTACTATCAGCGAAGAATCCTCAATTTTAAATTTCAGAGCCCTGAACATCAGAGAAGCACACGAAAGACCGGAGGCAATGGAAGAAGCAAGTGTGATGATGGTAGGCTTACATCCGGAACGCGTGATGCAAGGATTGGTGCAGTTGCAATACCAACAAATAGATGAAAATCGCAACTTTAGACCTGTAGCAGATTATAGTATGCCCAATGTAAGCAATAAAGTAGTGCGCATTATTTTGTCTTATACAGATTATATAAAAAGAGTAGTTTGGAATGAGTAAAAGTGTAGTTTATATCGGAGGTTTTGAATTACCTGATAAAAATGCGGCTGCACATCGGGTTGTTGCCAATGCAAAATTATTCCATAGTCTCGGATATAAAGTTACTTTCGTAGGAGTTGAAAAATCAAATTCAGCAATTAATAATGAATTGGTTGAGTTTAAAGTTGATGATTTTACTTTTTATAAAAAATCTCAAAAGTATCCGACCACTATTTTTGAATGGTTTGGTTTTATAACTGATATTTCATTTTTAAAACGCTTTATTGAAGAGGATTTAAACAATGATGTTGCTATTATAATAGCCTATAATTACCCTGCAATTGCTTTAAAAAAATTAATCGCATTTTCCAAAAATAAAAATATTAAAATGGTTGCAGACATTACGGAATGGTATGTAGCACAAGGAAATATTTTTTTTCGAATCATCAAAGAATTCGATACCTTTTTGAGAATGAAGATTTATCACAAAAAACTAGATGGCTTAATTACTATAAGTAGATTTCTAACGGAATACTACAAAAAGCACCCAAACGTTCTTGAATTACCGCCGTTAATTGACAAGAAAGCGCCTAAATGGAGAGCAATAGAAATAAATAAGTCAAAAACGGAAACGGATGAAAGTATAAAACTGATTTTTGTTGGTTCTCCCGGTAACGGACAAAAAGACAGAATTGATTATATTATAAAATTATTATCATTAGCTAAGAATTCTATAAGAAAATTTGAACTAACCATCATTGGAATTTCAAAAGAACAGTTTCTACAAATTTTCGGAACCGATGCTATTCCTGAAAATGTGGTAGATCAAATTTATTTTTTTGGAATGATGCCACACTTAGAAGCTTTAGAATACATAAAAAAATCTGATTTTTCACTTTTAATAAGAAATAAAAATTTGGTTAATACTGCTGGTTTTCCTACTAAGTTTGTAGAATCAATAAGCTGTGGCACTCCAGTTATAGCCAATTCAACAAGTAATATTGATAAATATTTAATAGAAGATGGCTTAGGAGTTCTAATTGATGATAGCAATCAGACTAATATGTTGAATTCTTTGATTGATGCGTTGAAAATTGACAATGATAGAATGAGTCAACTTAGGGATAATTGTAAAAATTTTAATAAATTTTACTACACTTTTTATACTGTTGAATTAAGTGCTTTTATAAATAAACTTTAGTTTTATTTGTATTTATTTCCGTCTTTAATTCTAATTACACTTTTGATTTTAAGTGTTTTTCTTGATAAAAAAATAACATGCCTAAACTCCTACGTATCACCACTGTTCCCATTTCTTTACACAAACTCCTCAAAGGACAGTTTGCTTTTATGCAGCAAAATGACTTTGAAGTGTTCTTGGCAAGTAGCGAGGGTAAAGAAATAGAAGTCATAGAAAAAGAAACCGGAATAAAAGTACATATCTTACCCTTAAAGCGCAATATCAGCCTGCTCAATGACCTCAGCGCTTTGTGGGCAACCTACCGATTGATTAAAGAGCTTAAACCTGATATAGTACATACGCATACGCCCAAAGCAGGTTTGATCGGTATGATGGCTGCCTGGCTGGCACGTGTCCCTATCCGAATGCACACCGTAGCCGGGTTACCCTTGATGGAAGCCACAGGTTTGAAGAAAAGCGTATTAGAAATGACAGAAAGAATAACCTCTTTTTGTGCTACCCATACTTATCCTAATTCCTTTGCTTTGCAAAACTATATGTTACAGCATAAATTAGTCAGTAAAAGTAAAGCTAAAGTCATAGCCAACGGTAGCTCTAATGGCATAGACATTGCCCATTTTGACCCTAACTGCTATAAACCAGCCGCAAAAGAAAGACTTAAAGCAACTTTAAATATAGATGATAAAGATTTTGTATTTACCTTCATCGGTCGTTTGGTAGGTGATAAAGGCATTAACGAATTAGTGGAAGCCTTCACCCAATTGACTAAGTTTAGAACACTGAGCGAAGTCGAAGTGTCGGAGGGGACAGGGGTGAGGCTTTTATTAGTAGGCACCCCAGAACCCGAACTCGACCCACTATCTCCTGAAACGCAACGTCAATTAAAGGAAAACCCCCACATCATTCAAGCAGGTTGGCAAGAAGATGTACGCCTTTATTTAGCCATTACTGATGTGTTTGTATTTCCCAGTTACCGTGAGGGAATGCCCAATGTGGTATTGCAAGCCGGTGCTATGGGCTTGCCCCAAATCGTTACGGATATCAATGGCAGTAATGAAATCATTCGACTAAGTGAAAACGGTATTATCATTCCGCCCAAACAAGTAGTCCCTCTCTATGAAGCTATGCAAGAACTTATGCTGAATAATGAAAAAAGAAGTTTGATGTCGGCAAATGCTCGCCCACTTATCGCCAACCGCTTTGACCAGAAAGTGGTTTGGGACGCGCTTTTAGAAGCGTATACTACTCAAATGAGTAGATTTGCAAATGAGTAGTTAATTTTATGTGATACCTGATTAAGGAGTGTTTTTTTAAATTAACATTCAGATATTGAGATTTTTACGTTTATACTTGCGTGTTAAAAAACAGTGTAATAAAAAACAGATGCTACTGCAAAACAACATTTAGCAAGCCCTGAGTAGGGTTTATCTTCTTTCAAAATTAATAAAAAATTCGTAATGCAATCTGGGTTTAATGGAATTATATGCTTTTTCTAAACAATTGATATTGAATTTTTTAGAAAACAAATCGAAATAGGTTTGATAATCACCCCCAAACGGAGGAAAAGGATTTCCAAAATCTTTATCAAATAGCAAACCAACCAATTTCCCATTAGGATTCAGTAATTCGTGCATTTTATTAACGTATTTTTCCCTGTAAGTCAAAGGAAAAGCACTGAAGAAAGTATGTTCGATAATCAAATCATATTTTCCGTCGTGCATAAAAAAATCACCTTCTATCAGTTGAGCATCGGGAAATAGAGGAAAGCGGTTTTTTATATTTTCTAAAGGAGTTTTTGCTATGTCAAGGACCGTAGTGTTATGATAGCCTTTTTTGTATAGATATTCTGCTTCGTATGCGTTGCCGGCTCCGGGGATTAAAATACTTAGATTTTTATCAGATAATTGGTCTATGTATTCTTTGATAGGTGTAGAAATATAGCCCACATCCCATCCGATTTGGTTGTATTGATATTGAGCTTGCCAGTATTCTTTGGAGGTAATATCCATCAGTCAAAAAAATCATTGAGTTCTCTACGGTCTTTTTTGGTAGGACGACCGCTGCCTTTTTGTCTGTAATATTCTTTTGATAACTTTAATAAATCTATTTTTTCAAACTGTTCCTTATCTGTAGTATCTTTCCGATATAAATCCAATAATTTGGCGCCAACTCTGTTTTCAGGAATGTTTATAAGTTCAAAAGTATAATTAATTTGATCTTTTCTTAAGGTAATGGAATCGCCGACAAACACTTCACGTGAAGGTTTAACTTTTTGATTCCCGATACTGACATGTCCTTTGTTAATGCTTTCCGTAGCTACACTTCTGGTTTTGTAATAACGTAAAATCCAAAGTAATTTGTCAATTCGCATAAAAGTTTGTTAATATTGGATGAAAGTACTTACAAAAATAAGAAAAATTGTATCTTGCAACGCTTTTTCAAAGAAAGTTTAAATTTTTATCAAATGAAACATAAAATCTTATTATTATTAGCATTAACAGTCATTTTTGCATCAAAATGTACAGAAGAAGAAGTAGTTCCGATTGTTTATTTTGACCATGTAACTCAAGCCCAAAAAGACAATGATTCGTTGGTTAAGTTTTTTAAAACCAATTATTTAGATGCTAATGGTGCAATTAAAAAAATTGATGCCGCTCAAACGCCGATTTGGGGAAGTGACGTATTAAAAGACACCATTATTAAATACAAATGGGATTACACGGATGATGCGCATGATGTAGAGATAGATTACAAATTATATTATATAGTTTTGGATGAAGGAATAGGAGTAAGACCCACTGTGGCAGATTCTACCTTTATTTCGTACAAAGGAACCTTGTTAAGTGGAACTGTTTTTGATGAAAATCCCTATGGATTATGGATGACTCAATTTGCTTTTATTAAAGGGATATCTAATGGCTGGGTGCATTTCAAACCCGGAAATTTGATTGTGAATGCCGATCAAACTTTTAGTTTTGAAAATCAAGGTAAAGGAATATTAATTATGCCTTCCGGTTTAGCTTACGCGAATGATTCTACTACAAAAATTCCTGCCAATTCACCTTTAGTGTTTTATATAAACCTTAATATGGTAAACCGAACCGATTGGGATTCAGATGGAATTGATTCTTTCTACGAAGATCTTAATCATAATGGAGTTTTTACAGATGATAATACAGATGGCGATAGCTATCAAGATTATCTTGATGCGGACGATGACGGCGATGGGGTTTTGACAAAAAATGAACATCCTGATCCTAATGGAGACCATAATCCATCAGATGCCGAAGATGCAAACAGTAATAATATTCCTGATTATTTAGATCCGCTGACTAAATAAAATGCAAATACTACAATAATTTTAGCACTCAATTGTAAAATTGAGTGTTTTTTTTGTGAATAATTTGGTAAATTAAAAATATTTATTCATTTTTGTAGCGTTGTAATCGATAAAACCCAAAAAGCATAACATAATTTTACTCAATTTTATTTAAAATTATATTAACTAACCAAATCTAACTGGTTGTAATTGAGTATTTATGCATCAACAAAATCTTTCTGAATCAGAATTAATCCATGCTTATATCAATGGAAATGAGTCAGCATTGGAATTATTAATCAATACCAATAAAAACAGAGTATACAGCTTTATTTACAATAAAGTATTAGATAGAGATGTAACCGAAGACCTATTTCAAGACACTTTTATAAAAGTGATTTTAACTTTGAAAAAAGGTCAATACAGAGAAGAAGGCAAGTTTTTGCCTTGGGTGTTGCGTATAGCTCATAATTTGATGATAGACTATTTCAGAAAAAACAAAAAAGCAAAAATTTTATCAACTTCTGATGAATATGATGTGTTTGATTTTATTGCTGACGATTCATTGAGCGCAGAACACCAGATTGTGAAAGAACAAATTTTAAATGATGTAAGAAAATTAGTAGATGAACTTCCTGAAGATCAAAAAGAGGTATTGTTAATGAGAATGTATAAAGATATGAGTTTCAAAGAAATATCAGATGAAACCGGTGTAAGTATCAATACGGCTCTGGGAAGAATGCGTTATGCACTGCTCAATATGCGCAAGTTAGTTGAAAAACACAAAATAGTTTTAGAAATGTAACAATATTATAATTGAAGCTACGTTATAAAGTAAATATTAATCATTTCCTTTATGACCAAAAACTACATCAAAACAAACATTTCTACCCCATTGACACCCAAACCTGAAACGCTTCGTTTTTTGTTAGATTATTCAAAATCGCTCAAATTGGTAAAGACCAAAACCAACTATACCATTGAACTGCATTTGAATTAATTGTTTTAAAACCGCTTCTCACCAAAGCGGTTTTTTTATTGCAATTTTAGATAGATAAGATCCTTATTTATATCCCAACCCCGAGCAGGAGAAAATTCTCTTCCGTAGTAAATAATTTGGAGATGCAATTTGTTCCAGTGTTCTTTCGGAAATAATTTTTTTGCATCTTTTTCTGTTTGTTCCACACTTTTACCATTTGTTAATCCCCAACGTTGCATCAATCTGTGGATATGCGTATCTACCGGAAAAGCAGGAATTCCAAATGCTTGACTCATTACTACACTCGCTGTTTTATGACCCACAGAGGGCAATTCTTCTAAGGCTTGAAAATCAATTGGCACTTTGCCATTGTGTTTTTCAATTAAAATATGCGATAATCCTAATATTCCTTTTGCTTTCATAGGAGAAAGACCAATGGGTTTGATGATTTCTCTAACTTCTTCATAAGTAAGTTTTATCATATCATGTGGATTATCTGCTTTGGCAAATAGGATAGGCGTAATGGTGTTGACTCTGGCATCGGTGCTTCTGGCGGAAAGTAAGACAGCAATCAATAAAGTAAATGGGTCTTTATGCTTTAAAGGGATGGGAGTGACCGGATAGAGCTGATCCAGTGTTTCCATTATTATTTTTGCTTTATTTTTTTTGGTCATAATAAAAAAAAACCAAGATAAAATCTTGGCTTTACATCTTGTTAATTGATTAATTTACTGATTTAATAAGTCTGCATTGACTTTTTTAGCAATCATAGTTGCTTCAGGAATATAATTGGTAAGGTCTTTAATACGCGTTTCGTGCGAAGGATGTGTACTTAGAAACTCAGGAGGTTGTTGTCCTCCTAATTCACTCATTCTAATCCAGACATTCACCGCTTCTTGCGGATTATAGCCCGCCATAATCATAAAAACCATACCTAATCTATCGGCTTCAGTTTCGTGAACTCTACTGTATTTTAGCATACCAACTTGTGCTCCAATACCGTAAACTGTTTGCCAGATTTGTTGGGTCTGTTCCGGTTTTCCGGCAGTACCGAGTGCTACAGCAATTCCACCTAATTGGGCGGCTATACCTTGGGTCATACGTTCTTGGCCGTGTTTTGCAAAGGCGTGTGATATTTCGTGTCCCATAATGGCGGCAATACCATCGTCATTTTTTGCAATAGGTAAAATTCCGGTATAAAAGACTACTTTTCCACCGGGCATACACCAAGCATTCAAGGTGGGGTCATCTACTAAATTGAATTCCCATCGGTAATTGTCAGCTTCAGCCGTCATGCCGTTGGCACGCATATATTTATCAACAGCTTTGGAAATTCTACTGCCTATATCTTTTATCTGTTTGGTTTGACTGGCGTTGGTAGATATCTTATTTTCTTTTAAAAAGCCTTCATATTGTGCAAATGCCATAGGAAGTACTTGTGAATCGGGAACTAAATTAAATTGTTTTCTCCCTGTGATGGGGACTGTCTTACAAGCAATAATTGTCAAAACAACTACAATGCTGAAATAAATAATTTTTTTCATTTGGGTATAATTTTAAATTAAAAAGCAAACGTACAAAAAAAATACCAAATTAAGTTTTTTTTAATTTATGTAAATAAAAAATGTCAAATTTAAATGTAATTTTACACTTATTTAATCATATAAAAAATGCCAAAAGCAAGCGTCAATCAAAAAGTTTTTTCTATTCCCAAATCTATTGTTTATACTGGTCAAACCTTAGCTTTCGTATCTCCACGGTTAGCCACTGAATTTGCTGTAAAATTATTTAAAACTCCCTATCAATTTCCAAGGCCGAAGAGAGAGCAAAAGATGTTTGATAAGGCTTTGAAATCACGTGTTTTCATCCCTGAAATTAATAGAGAAATTCAATTGTATCACTGTGGGTCCGGTGATAAAAAAGTTTTATTGATTCACGGTTGGGCAGGACGGGGTACGCAGTTATTTGCTATTGCCGAATTATTTGCGGCGCACGGTTTTCAGTCCATTAGCTTTGATGCCCCTGCTCACGGATTGTCACAAGGGAAAGATACTGACATGACACAATTTATACTATCCATTCACGAGATTGATAAAAAACACGGACCTTTTGAATATGCAATTGGACATTCCTTGGGAGGAATGGCGTTAGTTAACGCGGCTAAAAACGGATTTAAACTCAAAAAAATAGCAACCGCCGGGTGTGGTAATTCTATCAACGATATTTGTCATCAGTTTGTAAATAGATTAGGGATGAAACCTAAAATTGGGGATTTATTGAAAAAAAAATTAGACAAAAAATTAGGTGATGATGCTGAAAAACTATCAACTTATGTGGCTGTCCGTGACGTGAATATTCCGGTTTTAGTAATTCACGACTCCAATGATGAAGATGTTCCATTCAGCGCTGCAACTCATATTTATGATAATTCAAATAATGGAGAGTTATTCATTACCGATGGTTTAGGACATAGAAAAATTTTGTATGATAAAATAGTTTTAGATAAATTAAAATCATTTTTTGAACTTTAATGAAATTATATAAATTAATGCGGTAAAGGACAAATGGCACAGTTTGTGTAAATCAAATTAGTTTAAGTAATTTATTATTAAAAAAATAAATTATCTTTGTATCCGTTTATAAATTTTATAGAATTAATTTAAATACCCAAAATTATAATATGAAATATTTATTGTTTGTAATCTTAATTACAATATTCCAAACAAGCATTTATTCAAATTTTAATGACATTAAATGTTCAGAAAGTCCTTTAGTTTTGAGATTAAATAATGATTCCATAATTAAAACGGACTTGATAAGCAAAAAAAATGAAAATAATCACACCTTATCAGGAAAAGTTTTAAATGGAGTAAGCTTAATCCCAATTCCCGAAGCTGTTGTGATTGTTTATGATTCGAAAAAAGAAGTTGTTTCTACTTTAATGACTGATGATGAAGGAAGTTTTGAAGTTTTCATTGATGAAAATGAAAAATACACTTTAGAATATTTTCACGAAGATTATAACATCAGATATAAAAAATTAGAAAAAGCTAATTTGAAATTTCCTGATTATATTAATTTATATTTAGATCCGGGTGTGGGAATTGGCATCTTTAATTTAGAAGAAAAGTTAGATTTAAGTGTAATTCCGCATTATATCATCAATTCTAAATATGTATTAGATATACTAAACATATACTTTGACGAAGACGAGTGTTCTTTAAAAAAAGAATTTATTCCAACTTTGGACGAAGTAGTCAACTTATTAAATGATAATAAAGCACTCAAAATTGAAATTGCTGCGCATACATCATCAGGTGCTACGGATGAGTATAATAAGCAATTATCTGAAAAACGCGCAAAAAAAATTTATGATTACCTAATCCGTAATGGTATTAATCAAACAAGATTAGTTTATATGGGATATGGCAGTTCAGAACCTTTAATTTATAATTTTGAAGCACAACAGAAAAATGGTAATGACGCCAACAGAAGGATAGAATTTAGAATTGTTTTTGATTAAAAAAAATAATTATTTTTTGAAATGTAGCTATTGTGTTTAAAAAATATGTATGTTTGTCGCTTACTAAAAAGTATTTTTTTGAATAAAATGACTCTCAATAGGTTTAATTAATTTTTACCCGGTGCATTCTCATTTTCATACTCTAACTATTGTTTTTATACTTAAAAATAAAATTGCAAATTCAATTATTCTTTATTGTAAATTAAGAGTATAGTTTATTTATTATATGAATATTATAAAATAAACTATCCTAATACTTAATAGATTAAATGAAAACCCGCTACATAGATTTAATAGAACAAACCTTTTATTTTCCAACCGAAGAGTTTAGAACAGAAGATGGAGAACTTCAGTTTCACAATATTGATTTAATGAGCATTATTGAAGAACACGGAACCCCATTAAAATTTAATTACCTTCCCAAGATTACCGAAAATATTAAAAAAGCAAAAAAATGGTTTGGCGATGCATTTAAAAAATTAGACTACAAAGCTGACTATAATTATTGTTATTGCACGAAAAGTTCTCATTTTAAATTTGTTTTTGATGAAGCATTAAAAAATAATATACACATCGAAACATCGTCCGCGTTTGATATTGACATTGTTAAAAGTTTAAAAAAAGAAGGGAAATTAACAGATAAAAATTACGTAATCTGCAATGGCTTCAAACGGGATGAATATATTGACGGTATAGCCGGCCTTATCAATGACGGTCATAAAAATTGTATTCCGGTATTGGATAATTACGAAGAATTGCCATTATTATATGAAAAAATCAAGAAAAAATTTAAAGTTGGAATCAGAATTGCCTCAGAAGAAGAGCCTAAATTTGAGTTTTATACTTCAAGGTTAGGAATAGGCTATAAAGATATTGTAAGTTTTTACAAACGTGAAATTTATGAGAATAAGAAAGTGGAACTCAAAATGTTGCACTTCTTTATTAACACCGGAATAAAAGACACTGCTTATTATTGGAATGAGTTAAGCAAATGCCTTAAGGTTTATATTGATTTAAAGAAAATATGTCCGACTTTAGATAGTTTAAATATAGGAGGGGGTTTCCCCATAAAAAATTCATTGGCATTTGAATTTGATTATCAATATATGGTAGAGGAAATTATCACTCAAATAAAAACAACCTGTGATGCTGCCTTTGTACAAGTGCCACATATTTTTACAGAATTCGGATCGTTTACTGTAGGGGAGAGTGGCGGAATGCTTTACGAAGTATTGTATCAAAAAAAACAAAATGACCGAGAAAATTGGAATATGATTGATTCGTCATTTATTACCACTTTGCCTGATTCATGGGCTATAAGCAAACGTTTTGTGCTATTGCCGATTAATCGTTGGAATGATAGGTACGAAAGAGTACTTTTAGGCGGATTGACCTGTGATAGTGATGATTATTACAATTCAGAACAGCATATTAACGGGATATACTTACCGGTTTACAATCCGCAAAAGCCTTTATATCTCGGATTTTTTAATACTGGCGCTTATCAAGAATCTATTGGTGGGTATGGTG
This sequence comes from Polaribacter sp., assembly GCA_020740485.1. GTDB lineage: Bacteria > Bacteroidota > Bacteroidia > Flavobacteriales > Flavobacteriaceae. Next base: position 21,210 of record DYMN01000020.1, read on the forward strand.
GTTTACAACACTGCTTGATTCCCCAACCCAAACATATATTAATTGACAAAGATAAAGAGGGTAATGTAATTACAACCGTGTATAGAGAGAAACAAAATCAAACTGAATTTTTAAATATTTTAGGATATGACAAATAAGAGAACTTTTGGTGGAATCCCTGAAGAATTTGCACAGTTAGCCAAAGCAAAAATTGTTTTACTTCCCGTCACTTTTGATGGGACGAGTACCTATCAAAAAGGGGCGGACAAAGGTCCTGAAGCTTTTTTGGAAGCAGCCGAAAACCTTGAATTGTATGACATAGAAACGGATAGTGAAGTATATAAACAAGGTATTTTTTTAGCTGACCCCATAACCGAAGATAATAGTGCGGAGGCAGTATATCGAGCAGTTTATTCAAAAACTAAAGAATACATCGCTAAAAATAAATTCGTAACTTTATTTGGGGGGGAGCATTCTATTTCAATTGGTGCTATCAAGGCGCATTATGAACATTATGACAACTTGACCATCTTACAAATTGATGCTCACGCTGATTTGAGAAAAGAATATATGGGAACACCCTATAATCACGCTTGCGCTGTATATGATGCAAGTCAGAATGCTGATAATTTGATACAGGTGGGAATTCGCAGTATGGACAAATCAGAAAAAACAGTAATGGATTATGATAAAGTGTTCTTTGCCCATGAAATGTTGCTCAATGAAGATTGGATGGAAGATGCTATAGATTTAATGACGGATAATGTGTATATTACGTTTGATTTAGATGCATTGGATCCATCTATTTTTCCTGCCACCGGAACTCCAGAACCCGGAGGAATGATGTGGTACGAAACTTTAGAATTTATTCAAAAAGTGATGAAGCAACGCAATGTGGTGGGATTTGATTTGGTTGAACTTTGCCCCATAGAAGGAACAAAAGTTTCAGAGTTTTTAGCTGCAAAATTATATTACAAAATGTTAAGCTATAAATTCTGTGCTAAAGAAGATGAAGAAGATCACACAGAGGATGAAAACCAAGAAAATAAAATACATAAATTTAAAGACAACGATTAATTTTAAAAGTAATTACTAATTTTAATCCATAATAAATTTTATTCACTAATCTATCTCGAGTTACTATCGGGGCAATAAACAAACATAATGAAAGGACCAATATCAGATTTTATTCAAAAATACTATTTACATTTCAATGCTGCTGCACTTGTTGATGCAGCCAAAGGATATGAAGACCAACTTAACAAGGGATCAAAAATGTTAGTATCCTTAGCGGGAGCAATGAGTACTGCTGAATTAGGTAAAATATTTGCCGAAATGATTCGTAAAGATAAAGTACAAATTATTTCCAGTACAGGAGCTAACTTAGAAGAAGATATAATGAATTTGGTAGCACATAACCATTACAAACGCGTGCCAAATTACCGTGATTTGACCCCACAAGAAGAATGGGATTTATTGGAACAAGGATTGAACAGAGTTACAGATACTTGTATTCCTGAAGAAGAAGCCTTTCGCCGTTTGCAAAAACATATTTACAAAATATGGAAAGATGCAGAAGATAATGGTGAACGATTCTTCCCCCACGAATTTATGTACAAATTATTATTATCAGGTGTTTTAGAGCCTTATTATGAGATAGATATAAAAAATTCGTGGATGTTTGCCGCAGCTCAAAAGAATTTACCGATAATAGTTCCCGGATGGGAAGACAGCACGATGGGTAACATCTTTGCGTCCTATGTACTTAAGGGCGAATTAAAAGCATCAACTATGAAATCCGGTATTGAATATATGGCATTTTTAGCAGATTGGTACACCCAAAATTCAAAAAATGGGATCGGATTTTTTCAAATTGGAGGCGGAATAGCCGGAGATTTTCCAATATGTGTAGTTCCTATGCTTTATCAAGATATGGAACGAACAGATACTCCTTTTTGGAGTTATTTCTGCCAGATATCAGACTCAACTACTAGTTATGGATCCTATAGCGGAGCCGTTCCCAATGAAAAAATTACTTGGGGTAAATTAGACATTAATACCCCAAAATTTATTATTGAAAGCGATGCCACCATAGTTGCTCCCCTTATATTTGCATATTTGTTAGATATGTAATATTATTGCGCAAATTTTTAAAAATAAATATCATTAATAAAACCTTAATTTTTTTTATCTCTTATGAGAAGAGTAATTGTAGACTATAGTAAATTAACCAAAGAAATTTTAGATTTATTAGTAGCTAAATATCCGGACGGTTATAATGCAATGGATATTATTAGTTTCCGCGATATGCATAAAAACTTAATTGAAGCCGTTCAAGTAGAATCAGATGAGACTATTTATTTAGTCAAAGTCAGTAAAAAATTGCAAACATCAATGGAAGAACACGATATCGATAGTGATTTTGATATAGAAGAAAATTTTGAAGAAGATGATTTAATATTTAGAGAAGACCCTGAAATAGGTGAAGAACCGGATTTTGACGAATAATTTGAACCGTTGTACAAAATTGCAGTGGTTTTAACTTTAATAATGACATTACTTTGAAGGAATTTAATGAGGTATTTAATGATAAAAAAGAGTTAAAAAAAAATACGTCCGAAAACCAAAAATTCTTTCAAAAACTAAAAAAACACACACCGAAGAATTTAGATATAATCATGCATGATTTGCATGATGAAGTGTTTGTCCACACAGATTGCTTGGCTTGTGCTAATTGTTGTAAAACCGCAAGTCCCATCATCACTGAAAAAGATATTGAGCGCATTGCCAAGCATTTGCGTATGAAAGAAGTTCAGTTTATTGAAAAATATCTCTTTCGCGATACAGATGATTTTATGGCATTTAAGCAAACGCCTTGCCCATTTTTGGATGCGGAAAATTATTGTTTGATATACGAATACCGACCGAAAGCTTGTGCAGATTATCCACATACCAACCGAAGAAAATTTATCCAAATTGCCGATTTAACGGTAAGGAACGCCGAAATTTGTCCCGCTGTTTTTGAAATCGTGGAAAAACTAAAAGAAAAGAAATTTTGAAAATTAGCTTTCCAATCCTTCCTCTACTATGGATGCTTCGTGGGTTTTTTCGGAAAGAATTTTTTCTTCGGTTAATTTTATTTTTTTCCAACTTCCTCTGAAATACCACAAAAAATACAAAGCAGTTGCTATACTCATTTCAATCAAAAATGAATACCAAATTCCGTTTTGACGTAAATCGGTATGCCTTGATAGATAATATGCCAACGGAAAACGTAAAATCCAAATGGAAATTATTGAAATAACCATAGTAATCATAGTATCCCCTGCCCCTCTAAATACGCCTGCCATCACTTGTGCCACTGCTAATAATCCAAAGGTAAATGATAATATTTTCAGAAATTGCGCACTTAATGCAATGGTTTCAGGTTCGTTTGGAATAAAAAATCGCGCTAAATCGGTTGCAAAAAAATAAAATAAAACACCAATAATACTTGTACTGAAAAATCCAGCAATCATGGCTAATTTGGCTGTTTTCTCCACTCTTTCAATTTTTCCTGCTCCCATATTCTGACCTACCAATGTAGTGGTAGCAATGGATAACCCCACGGTGGGAACCAGCACAAAACTAAATAGTCGCATACCAATTCCATAGGCAGCCAAAGTAACACTTCCAAAATAAGTTACCAAAGTGGTCATGGCTAACATTCCCAAAGAACGCATGGATTGTTCTATTGAGGTAGGAACTCCTAATTTAAATATTCTTTTAAATAAATGATAATCAGGTTTATAATTTGATAATTGTAATTGAATCCCATAATTCCCTTTTAACAGAATAATAGTTCCTATAATACTTGAAATAATTTGTGTCAATAAAGTGGCAATTGCTGCTCCCATCACACCATAACCAGGAATGGATTTATATCCAAAAATGAATAATGGGTCTAAAACTAAATTTAGAATTACGGTGAGCAATACTACCATCATAGGAATACGAACTTCTCCAATCCCTCGCATGAGTGATTGAAAAATCATATAGGTATAGGTAAAAATAATTCCAACAAAGTTGATTTTCAAATAAATAGAAGCATCAGAAAAAAGTTTTTCTTCTACTTGCATGGCTCGTAGAATAGGATCAGTAAGAAAATATCCTAAAAAAGAAAGCCCAATTGATATAACAGTCACCAAAACATAGGTTTGTGTTGTGATATGCGACAAATTTTGAAGGTCTTTGCTGCCTTTGTATTGCGCAATCAAAATGCTGCCGGCCATGGTAATCCCAATTCCTACAGAAATCATAAAAAATAAAACCGGAAAACTAACAGAAACCGCAGCCACAGCATCATTCCCCAAACGACCCACCCAAAAGGTATCGGTCATTTGATAAGCCGTTTGCAATAAATTAGCAAAGATAATGGGAATTGAAATTTTTGCCAACGACGACAAAATCGGCCCTTGGGTAAAATCTCTTTTCTGTGTTTCTTTCATCTGTTTATAATTATTTAGTTCACTTTGTTTTATTTTTTAATGGAGTTTCCCGCTGTAGCGGGACAGGCATTGATTGCTCACGCTAAAGACGTGACAGGTTCGAAGTTGTTTTTAATGGTCATCCCGCCTTGCGAGACAGGAATGGAATGACCTTAATAAACAATTCGGTTGGTATGATGCTTATCTTATGGTCATTTCATGTGTTGATTGGGCTGAAAAGTTGCTTAGGTTATTTGGTTAATTAAGTCAAATGGCTAAATTAGTTAATTTGATAAATTGGCTAAATTAGGCTCAGTTTTTGAATAATAAAAAATCATTAATCAATAACTTAAAATTAATAACTAATAATCAATAATCGATAGCCAATAATCTAATAATCAATTAACTAATCCTCGTAATTTTTGCACCCAAGGCATTTAATCTTTCATCTATTTTTTCGTATCCACGATCTATTTGTTCAATATTGTGAATAGTACTTGTGCCTTCTGCAGAGAGTGCAGCCATCAATAAAGAAACCCCTGCGCGTATATCAGGCGAAGTCATTACGGTAGCTCTTAGTGGATTCGTAAAATTATTGCCGATTACGGTGGCTCTATGTGGATCGCACAAGATAATCTGAGCCCCCATGTCAATCAATTTATCTACAAAAAACAAACGACTTTCGAACATTTTTTGATGTATAAGTACGCTGCCTTTTGCTTGAGTAGCCACTACCAAGATAATGCTCAATAAGTCAGGAGTAAATCCGGGCCAAGGTGCATCAGCAATATTCAATATGGAACCATCGAAAAAATTTTGAATTTCGTAGGAATCTTGCTGCGGAATAAAAATATCATCATTTCTTTTCTCTAATTTGATACCCATTTTTTCAAAAACGCGTGGAATCATTCCTAAATCTTTCCAGCTAACGTTTTTAACCGTCAATTCGCTGCGAGTCATTGCTGCGATGCCAATCCAACTGCCGATTTCTATCATATCGGGTAAAATAGTGTGCTCACAACCATTGAGTTTGCTGACCCCTTCAATAATCAATTGATTGGAACCAATGCCACTGATTCTAGCTCCCATGGTATTGAGCATTTTGGATAATTGCTGAATATAAGGTTCGCAAGCAGCGTTGTAAATGGTGGTAATTCCTTCAGCTAAAACGGCTGCCATCAATATGTTAGCAGTTCCTGTTACCGACGCTTCATCTAAAAGTAGATAAGTCCCACGCAATTTATCTGCTTCAACGCCATAAAAGTGTTCTTTTTCATCATAGCGAAAGTGGGCACCTAATTTCATAAATCCATCAAAGTGGGTGTCTAATCTTCTTCGTCCAATTTTATCACCACCGGGTTTAGGGACATATCCTTTGCCAAATCGCGCCAAAAGTGGTCCAACTATCATAATAGAACCGCGCAATTGTCCACCTTCATTTTTATATTTATTTGAATTAAAATAGTTTATGTTAACATTGTCCGCTTGAAAGGTATATGAATTTGATTTAAGTTTTTTAACTTTAACCCCAAAATCTTTTAAAATATCTATCAATTTCAAAACATCAACAATTTCGGGTATGTTGTGAATAGTTACCTTTTGGTCGGTGAGTAATACGGCACTAATCACTTGTAGGGCTTCATTTTTAGCACCTTGCGGGACTATTTCTCCCGATAATTTATGACCACCTTCGATTTTAAATGTACCCATGCTAAAGTATGAAGTTTGAAGTTTGAAGTATGAGTTTGAAGTTACAAGATTAATTCAATTAGTCATAATAATAAATAACCTGAAACTTAATTTATTTTTTCTTTTTTGTTTTCGATTTTTGTAGGCTGTCTTGAACTTTGATTAAAGAATTATTGTCTGTAAGTGGTTTATTATCAGGATCAATGCTGAGTTTGTTGTCAGAAAGTTCCTCCAGGTGCGTTTTAATAATATCATCAGAAACGGTATCTTTGTTCCATAACAAATAACATTTTTTCATGTGATTGGCTATGGCGTAGGTCAGTATTTCTTTAGAATCCGGATCTTCCCAATTGATAGCTGAGTCAATCATAGTTTGAATATTATGACCATAATATTTGTATTTTGAGGCTACTTTTGGATAAGGAAGACCTTTTGGTTTCCCTTTGATAGTTTCTTGAGTGGGTATAGGATAGGGCGAATCTACATCTAATTCAAAATTTGCCATATAGAATAACTGATCCCACAACTTGTGTTTAAAATCAGCTACATCACGCAAATGAGGTTGTAAATTTCCCATTACATCTATAATAGCAAGCGCCATTCTATTGCGTTCGTCTCTATCTTCAATAGTCTTACAATGTTCAATGAGTTTGTGAACGTGTCTTCCATATTCCGGAATTCCCATCAACACTCGCTCTGTATTATATTCCATTTTAAGTGGCATTTCTAACATAAATTTGATTTAATCTGCAAATTACAACATTTTTTAATTAAGTACCGAATTTTTAGGTTATTTTTTTTCTGTAAATCCAATTTCTTATAGATTGAATCAATTGTATGACAATATGTTAGTAAAACGCTCTAAATTAATGCAATAAAGTCAGATTTTAACGCAAAATTAAGACATATTGACCTGTTTTTGCTTTAATTTTACAATGGAATGAAATTAGCAGATTAGATAATTTGAAAATTTGCAGATTTGAAAATTTATAAAAAAATATCCCAATAATAAATAACCAATAATCAATAATGAACTTAAATAATTTTACCATAAAAGCCCAAGAATCCGTACAACAAGCCCAAATTTTGGCACAAGAAAACGGACATCAACAAATAGAAAATGCGCATCTGCTCAAAGGAATTTTTGAAGTAGACGAGAGTGTTGTGCCGCATTTACTGCAAAAAACAGGAGCCAATATTGCCTTAGTCAAATCCCAATTAGATAACTTGCTAAATTCATTTTCAAAAGTACAAGGAGGCGAATTAATGCTTTCCCGTGAAGCCAATCAAACGCTTTTGGACAGTATCGCTATTGCCAAGAAAATGAAAGATGAGTTTGTTACTTTGGAGCATCTCTTATTGGGAATTCTTACTTCCAAAGGCAAAACAGCTCAAATTCTCAAGGATGCCGGTTTGACCGAAAACGCTTTAAAATCTGCTATAACAGAAATGAGAAAAGGAGGAAATGTGCAATCGCAAAGTGCGGAAGACACTTATAATTCCTTGTCAAAATATGCCAAAAATCTCAATGAATTAGCAAGAACAGGCAAATTAGATCCCGTCATTGGTCGTGATGAAGAAATTCGTCGAGTCCTTCAAATATTGGCACGTCGCACCAAAAATAATCCCGTTTTGATTGGCGATCCCGGAGTTGGAAAAACTGCCATTGCCGAAGGCTTGGCACACCGTATCATTCGCGGTGATGTGCCGGAAAATTTAAAAAATATTCAATTGTACTCTTTAGATATGGGTGCTTTGATTGCCGGAGCCAAATATAAAGGGGAATTTGAAGAACGTTTGAAATCTGTGGTTAAAGAAGTTACCGAAAGCGAAGGCGAAATTGTATTATTTATTGATGAAATACATACTTTAGTGGGTGCCGGAAAAAGCGAAGGAGCCATGGATGCTGCCAATATTTTAAAGCCCGCTTTAGCACGTGGTGAATTGCGTAGTATAGGGGCAACTACATTAGATGAATACCAAAAACATTTTGAAAAGGACAAAGCCTTGGAACGTCGTTTTCAAAAAGTGATGATCGATGAACCTGATGCCGAAAGTGCCATTTCCATACTACGTGGAATCAAAGATAAATATGAAGCGCATCACAAAGTTTTGATTCAAGACAACGCCATCATAGCTGCCGTAGAATTGTCGCAACGCTATATTACTTCTCGTTTTTTACCGGACAAAGCCATTGATTTGATGGACGAAGCCGCTGCAAAAATTCGTATGGAAATCAATTCAAAACCCGAAGAATTGGACGTTTTAGACCGAAAAGTCATGCAAATGGAAATTGAAATAGAAGCTATCAAACGAGAAAAAGACGAAAAAAAATTAACGCAATTGCAGAAAGATTTAGCCGACCTTAAAGCCGAACGCAATGTGCTGAACGAACGTTGGGAAAGCGAAAAAGCTGGGGTGGAAGAAGTGCAAAATATTAAAAATAACATAGAACAATATAAGTTAGAAGCCGAACAAGCCGAGCGCAATGGGAGTTACGAAAAAGTGGCTGAATTGCGTTACGGTAAAATCAAAGAAGCAGAATTGCAATTAGCCGAAAAGCAGTCCAAAATGGCAAACAATCAGCAACATTCGCTCATCAAAGAAGAAGTAACCAGTGAAGATATTGCTGAAGTGGTTGCTAAATGGACCGGTATTCCGGTGCAAAAAATGTTGCAATCAGAACGCGAAAAACTCTTACATCTTGAAACCGAACTACACAATAGAGTGGTGGGTCAAGAAGAAGCTATACAAGCCGTAGCCGATGCCGTGCGTAGGAGTAGAGCCGGATTGCAGGATGCAAAACGTCCCATTGGTTCGTTTCTGTTTCTGGGAACAACCGGTGTGGGAAAAACCGAATTAGCTAAAGCCTTGGCGGAATATCTTTTTGATGACGAAAACGCAATGACTCGTATTGATATGAGTGAATACCAAGAACGCCACGCAGTAAGCCGTTTGGTAGGCGCGCCTCCGGGATACATTGGCTATGATGAAGGCGGACAACTCACCGAAGCTGTGCGCCGTAAACCCTATTCTGTGGTGTTATTGGACGAAATAGAAAAAGCGCATCCCGATACTTTCAATATTTTATTGCAAGTTTTGGATGAAGGTCGATTGACCGATAACAAAGGCAGAACAGCAGATTTCAGAAATACCATTATTATTATGACTTCCAACATGGGTTCGCATCTCATTCAAGCGCATTTTGAAAATATGAAAATGGAAGACAGAGATGCTGTAACTGAAAAAGCTAAAATTGAAGTGTTGAACTTGTTGCATCAAACCATTAGACCCGAATTTTTGAATCGGATAGATGAAATTATTATGTTTACACCATTAAATCAGAATGAAGTAGCGCAAATTGTGGAAATTCAGTTGCAACATTTGGTAAAAATGCTCAAAGAACAAAATATTTCATTCAAATTTACTCCGGAAGCTGTGGAGAGCTTGTCACGCAAAGGATTTAATCCGCAATTTGGCGCAAGACCCATCAAACGGGTAATTCAAAAAGAAGTACTCAATGCATTGTCTAAAGAGATTTTAGCCGGAAATATCACTGCAACGAGTCATATTTTGTTAGATGCTTTTGATGAGCAGTTGGTGTTTAGGAATTAATAGTATTGAGTATTATGATAGGAGTATTTGGATAATTTTACTCTCATAAAATAGGTTGCTAATACAACAAAGAAACCGAGCAGAAATGTTCGGTTTTGTTTTTTTCAACTTCAATGACAAAATTCTAAAGTTTCATTTTTTAATTGTAATTTTGGAAAAATTTTAAAGGTTTTCATCCTGAATTTTATCAAAACTTTTACTTTAACTAAATAATACTAAAAAATGAAAAAAGCACTTTTAGCACTTTTAGCCATAGTTCTTGGAGCAGGCGGATATTTCGGTTACAAGTTCTATTGGGAAGAAAGTCAAAATTTAAAAGCTATCTATTTGATTCCCAGTGATGCCGTTTATATTGTCACTACGGATGATCCTATCGGCAATTGGAAAGAAATCCGTAAAAGTGCGATTTGGGAACATCTGCGTTCCAATCGCTATTTTGCAGAATTAACGGCGAGTGCTAATACATTAGATGATTTGTTGAAAGACAACGAAATGCTATTCAATTTTCTCGGTGCTAAACAACTCTTGGTTTCTGCCCACGTCATTTCATCCCATAAATTTGACCATCTTTTTGTAGTAGATTTGGAAAAAACCGCCAAGTTAGCCGAGTTTAAAACAATACTTAAAAAAGTACTAGCACAAGGTTTTGAGTTGACGGATAGAACGTATAAAGGGGTTGACATTTTAGAGTTATTGGACAAAAAAACCAATGAAACACTCTATATGTCATTCATTAATAATAATTTAGTTATGTCTTACACTGGTGCGTTGGTTGAAAAATCAATAGAGCAAAAAGATGAACCGACTTTGGGACGTGATCAAAATTTTATCGAAGTAAGTCAAAAAACAGGTAGTGATAAAATGATTAGAATGTATTTGCAATATGCACAATTACCTAAATTTGCTGCTGTTTTTGACTTTGCGGACCAACCTTGGATCAACAGTTTGAGTAAAACAGCCTATTTTACCGGAATTGATACAGATTTACTCAATGGTGATGAAATTGTTGCAAATGGATTTACCAATCTCAATAGCGATAATTTTTCCTATTTGTTGGCAATGCAAAATTCGGGTACCGGAAGCCACGATATTGCAAAGATAGCTCCTTTACGAACCGGAGCTTATATTAGTTTTGGCTTTGATAGTTATACTCTTTTCTATGATAATTATATGGAGCTGATTCAAAAAAATCCGGAAGAATATCAAAGTATCGTAGACAATAAAAATCAAGTAGAAAAACTCTTGAAAATCGATATGAAAACCAACTTCATTGATTGGATAGATGATGAAATAGCTTATTTAAAATTTGAAACCGAAACTTTTGGGACTAAAAATGATTTTGCTTTGGTTATCAAAGCCAAAAGTGCCGAACAAGCCAAAGAAAACTTAAATTTTATAGCAGAGCAAGTGCGCAAACGCACACCAGTAAAATTTAAAGAAGTGGATTATAAGGGATATACAATTAATTTTATGTCGGTAAAAGGATTTTTTAAATTCTTTTTCGGAGGTTTCTTTAAAAATTTGGATACACCTTATTTTACAGTAATTGATGACTATGTGGTGTTTACCAATTCACCTAATTCACTGAAATATGTTATAAATAACTATATGGATGGCAATGTGTTACAAAATTCGGAGTATTACAAAAACTTTAAAAAGAATTTTGAAGACCAGTCCAATGTGTTTATATATATAAATACACCACGCTATTATGAGAGTTTTGCGAGCAATTTTATCGGACAAACTAAAGCTGATTTGATGAAGAATCGTAAATATTTCACCGGATTTACGCAAGTGGGCTTGCAGTTATTTCCCAAAAACGAGATGTTTAAGAATATTTTTGCCGTCAAATTTATCAATCCCGAAATCATGGATCAGCAACCGGAATTTCGTTTAAGATTCGAAGAAGAAGATGAATTTGATGACGACGAACAAGTGGTGCAAGGGATGGCAATGGATACGATTATTGATATTCCTGAAATAAATCCTGATGATTTTAATGCCAAAGATTTCAAATTTAATTATGATTCCGGAGAATTGCGTTATGAAGTGGAACTTATAGACGGAAAAAAACATGGATTGTATAAAGAATATTACAAAAATGGAGCACTGAAACTCAAAGGAAAATTTAAAAATGATTATCCAAAAGGGACTTGGAAAAAATATGATACCATTGGCAATTTGATCATGAAGAAAAAAATGTAGATTGTATATCAACTTTTAAAAACACAATGTTTTTTTGTTATTTTTTGATTGCCTTATTGTATTTTAAAGGTTAAATATTTGTTCTTTATATTTTTTAAAATATTGAAAAATAGCGTATTGTAATTTTTTTTTTTTTTTGTTTTATTTATAAAACCAAAGATTTTTATCATAAAATTATTTGATTTATTCTAATTTTGTTTTAACTTTGCATCGATTAGAACAAATTGTTCATCGCATTCTTCTTACTTTATTTCCTTTTTTGTTCCGCCCTATTTTATTGTAATTACATTTAGATAACTAAGTGCGTGTATATTTATTGTATAATTAAATAACTAAATTTTAGAAATTATGAACAAAAATTCGAAATTACTGAATGATTTTCTAGTAGAAGAACTAGAAAAAAGATTTGAAATGGGTTGGTATTCTTGTGGTTGTGGCTGTGGTTGCGATGGTGGTGGACATCACGGAGGTGGACATCACGGAGGTGGACATGATGGTGACGGACATGATGGAGGTGGATGTGGTGGAGGAAATGATGATGATAGTGGCGATGACGGAAGTGGAGATGATAATATGAATCCATAATATCTTCTCAATATAATTTAAAAGCGGGTTTTTTTTACCCGCTTTTTTAACTTTTTTATGATCCAAAAAAGTATAAAGTTGAAATCATTGACAGGAATAAACGACAAAACAGATCGATCACCCCAATATTATCAATATTATCCAAGATTATTTCATTCTTATTTTTCAAATATTGACAATGAAATTGTAAATAAAGTTTCAGATGCCAGTTACTTGTATTATCATTCAATATTATTAATTGATAAGGTTATAGATGATGGTAATGTTGAATATTTCCCTAATATTATTCAATTACAAGAAGATACAATTAAAGTTTTAACTTCTATAATTGGCATTAATTCAAGCTTTTGGAATTTCTGGCAAGAACGAAAAAAAGAGTATTTTGAAGCAAATCAAATAGATAAAAAGTTGATGCAACAACCAAAAGTGTCTATTGTAGAGTATGAGATTTTAGCAGATAAAAAATCTGCAATGGGTAAAGTAGCTATTGATTTAATGAGTGTTTTATCAAATAATGAAAATCAAAAAATGAAACAACATTTGTTAGAATCACATTATTATTTTTCAGTTGCTTTCCAAATGTATGATGATATTCAAGATTTTAAATCTGATTTGATAAAAAATCAGTTTAATTGGGCTGTTTATTTTTTTAAAAATGAACAAAATTTAAAAGATTTTGAGAAAGACCCTGAAATTATTTATAAAATGTTCTACTTATCTGGAGTTGGTCAAAAAATATTACGAGAATCAGTAGGTTATGTGCAAAAGTCAATAAATATTTTAGAAGCATTACATATTGATTCAGAATGGTTAAATGTGAATTATTCAATGAAACAAACCTTAAATTCTTACTTAGAATTTACAGAAAAATATGTGAATGATTATATTGAATTAAGCAAAAATTCACTACAAGATGAGTGAAAATATTGAATTATTGACCCCTAAATTAACTGATGAAATTCATTTTAATGCTTTATCAGAAAATTTTTTTATTCTCTCAAATTCTAATGATAAACACTATCTAAAAATAAATAAAAAAGTATACGATTTGCTTCAGTTAGTTGATGGTAAAATGAACTTGTCTGAATTAAGTATAAAGTTTAATAAAATTTACAATTCCGAATTAGAATATACAGAAATTCACTTTCTGTTATATAAAAAATTATTACCCTACGGGATACTAAAAGGTTACGAATCTGATGTAAAACCATATAAAAAACCTGATTATTTAAAATTGAGTTTTGTGTTGATTTCGGAAAAAATCTTGAATAAAATTACTCCATTTTTTTTGTTTCTATTTAAAAAAAAATATGCAATTGCAACTCTAATTACATTAATAATTACGTATATACTTGTCATATCATATTATATTAATTTATATCAAACTTATAATATTCGTGAAAGCTTTACTCTTTTTATTATATTGATGTTTGTTAGTGTCACCTTTCATGAAATAGGACATGCAACTGCAGCAAGATTTTTTGGTGCAAAACACGGCGGAATTGGAATTGGGTTCTATTTATTTTCGCCTGTTTATTATGCTGATGTAACCGATATTTGGAAATTAGAAAAAACGAAAAGAATTGCTGTAAATTTATCAGGAATCTATTTTGAATTGATATTTAATATATTAGTGATTTCTATAGGATTGGCTTTGGGTGATGATTTGTTGATTATTATAGCCTTAATCATTGCTTTTAAAACTTTATTCAATTTAAATCCATTTTTAAGAAGTGATGGATATTGGGTTATTTCAGATTTGACCAATAAACCAAATTTATTTTATCATGCCAAGCAAAAGGTAATTGAAGTGTTTAATTTTATTTTTAATAGAAAGTCAATTCAATGGGATTTAGTTGAAAAATTGCTTTTTATTTATGGGTTAATAATTTATTCTTTTATGAGTTTATTTATATATTATGTTTTATTTAAAAACCCTAATTCCCTTCTTTATTTTCCACAGAATTTACTTCTTTTTTTTAAAGGTATTTTTCAAAAAGATGCAAATTTTGATTTAACCTTATTAGCAAATTTAATTGTTCCACTTTTATTTATTAGATTGGTTTACTTTGTTTTTATCAAACCAATTTTTAAAACAATAAAAGCTAAAATCTAAAAAATTTTATTTCCAATCCATTCTACTAAATCCATCAAATTTTCCTGATTGAGATTATGTCCTGTTGCGTATTCTTTAAATTGAAATTTGACGTACTTTTCTTTGAGATATACTATCCCGTTTCTTGCCCATTCTATTGGAATGACTGGATCTATTGAACCATGTGTACAGAAGAAATCTAATTGTTCCAATCTATCTTTGTGGTCCGAAAGTAATATCAAATCCTGATTGACATATCCGCTCAAAGCCACTACATTTTTGATTTTTTCGGGATAAGTAAGCGCCACAGCATAACTCAAAATCGCACCTTGACTGAAGCCCATCAACATACTTTTTTCGCGATCAAAATGGTATTTTTGATATAAGGCTTCAATAAAATCTGCAATCAACTCTCGTGAAGCAATGGCTTGTGGAATATCTGAAAATTTGCTGGCATCTATTTCAAAATGGATATCATACCAAGAAAAACCACCATAATCCGTTGTTCGTGGCGCTCTTACACTGATAATTAATAAATTTTCAGGTAAATATTCCGAAAGCGAAAACAAATCTGCTTCATTGCTGCCGTAGCCGTGCAACATTAAAAGCAAAATTGGCTTTTCAGTTGTATTTTTTGGTAATTTTGTAAGATATTGCAACATTTTAAACATTTTTCATGAAACCTGAAACCTTAAATTTTCCGAACTACGAATTCAAATTTCAAAGAAAAGAAAATTTGACGTATATATGGGACGAAATCAGAAAAAAATATTTGGTTTTGACCCCCGAAGAATGGGTACGTCAACACGTGGTGCAGTATTTAATTCATGAAAAAAAATATTCACCTCATTGGATGGCAATTGAAAAGCAATTTACTATCAATGACATTCATAAACGGGCTGATATAGTGGTGTTTAATCATCAATTGCATCCTTATATCATAGTGGAATGTAAAGCCCCTAATGTAAAAATTACGCAAGAAACTTTTGACCAAATTGCACGCTATAATCTAGCCTTAGATGCAAAGTACTTAATGATTACCAACGGATTACAGCATTTTTATTGCCAAATGAATTTTGAAAAAAAATCGTATGTTTTTTTAACTGAATTACCTGAATTTCATTAACAAATAAATTCATAATCACACTTCGACTTCCGATAACTATCTGAAAAACAAGCGCAGTGCAGGCGAGCTCAGTGCATCGCATTATCAAATTATCACATTTCCAAATTATCAAATTGGCACATTATCAAATTTCCAAATTATTACTTTTTCCCTTTAATCATCATTTCCAACCTATCCCACATTTCGCTAGGAACTTGTTCTAAATCATTCATTTCGCCTGCTCCTTTCAGCCATTCTCCACCGTCGATTGTGATTACTTCTCCGTTGATATAAGCTGAAAAATTGCTCATTAAGTAAGCAGCCAAATTTGCTAATTCTTGATGTTCGCCTACACGCCCTACGGGTACTCTTTTGGCAGGATCTAACTTATTAGCTAAATCGCCGGGCAACAACCTGTCCCAAGCCCCTTTGGTGGGAAATGGTCCCGGAGCGATAGCATTAAAACGAATACCATATTTAGCCCATTCTACCGCTAATGAACGGGTCATAGCCAATACACCGGCTTTAGCTGTAGCAGAAGGTACGACGTAGGCAGAGCCTGTATAAGCATAGGTCGTAACAATATTCAAGACCGTGGATTTGGGTTGTTTGATGCCAATCCAATGTTTACCCAAAGCTAAAGTGCAGTTTTTTGTTCCTTTCAATACTATATCAATTATCACATCAAAGGCATTGGCAGACAGTCTTTCAGTAGGTGAAATAAAATTTCCCGCAGCATTGTTGAGCAAACCGTCCACTTTACCCCATTTATCCAAAACTTGTTGCAACATACTTTCCACTTGGTCATAATAACGAACATCACACGTCACGGCGAGAACTTCGCCACCTGTTGCTTGCATTAATTCTTGAGCAGTGTTTTGCAATTTATCTAAATCTCGTGAAGTGATGGCAACTTTAGCGCCGAGTTCCAAAAAATATTTGGTCATAGATTTTCCTAATCCGCTACCGCC
Source organism: Polaribacter sp. (assembly GCA_020740485.1). Lineage (GTDB taxonomy): Bacteria > Bacteroidota > Bacteroidia > Flavobacteriales > Flavobacteriaceae. The sequence continues at coordinate 37,920 of DYMN01000020.1, forward strand.
GCCGGTAACGATGATTACTTGGTCTTTTAATGCATTTTCTCTAAGCATGGGTTCTTGATATGACATTTTGGTTTTAAAGTTTAAAGTTTCATATTTAGGTCGTTGAGCGGAGCCGAAGCGTACCTTTTATTTTAAAAATTGTAAATTTAATTTTTTTTAATCAAATCTGGTATCATTTTATTCATTTTTCTTATCTTTGAATTTCAATTTCTAAACAAATGAATAGAAATTTCAATTCTAAAAAATCTCTTTTCTTGCTCATCATCAGACCTTTGATGTGATTTTTTTAGACAATAGCAATAAGAAGATTAGTTTACTTCGCCGGTTAGTGCATTGCTTTAGCACACTTCGACTTCCGATAACTATCGGAATCGACAGGTTTAGTGCTGGCAAGCTCAGTGCATCGCATCTCCAAAATTTCACATTAACAAATTTTCAAATTAATCATGGATTTACCATACGCAGAACCCTATAAAATCAAAGTCGTTGAACAATTGTACCGCAGTACACAAGAACAACGCAAACAATGGTTGAAAGAGGCACATTACAATCTTTTTAACCTCAAGTCAGAACAAGTTTTTATTGATTGCCTTACCGATTCAGGAACAGGTGCTATGAGCGACCGTCAATGGGCAGAAATGATGATAGGCGATGAAAGTTATGCCGGTTCACGTTCTTTTGTGAAACTAAAGGAAACCGTAGAACGCATCACGGGGTATAAATATTTCTTACCTACCCATCAAGGTCGGGCAGCAGAAAACGTGCTGTTTTCAGCCCTTGTAAAAGCAGGAGATGTAGTTCCCGGAAATTCCCATTTTGATACGACCAAAGGTCATATTGAGTTCAGAAAAGCACACGCCATTGATTGTACTATAGATGAAGCATTTGATACGGGTGTTTACCATCCCTTCAAAGGAAATGTGGATTTAAAAAAAATGGAAAAGGTATTTCAAGCACATCCAAAAGCCCAAATTCCTTTTGTCATAGTTACCATTACTTGCAATTCTGCTGGCGGACAACCCGTGTCAATGGCGAATATCAAAGAAGTTTCTACTTTGTGTAAAAAATATGAAATTCCGCTGTTCTTAGATTCTGCTCGGTTTGCTGAAAATGCTTATTTTATAAAAAAAAGAGAAGTGGGATACGAAAATAAAACCATCAAAGAAATTGCCAAAGAATTTTTTTCTAATGCAGACGGAATGACCATTAGTGCCAAAAAAGACGGTTTGGTAAATATGGGTGGTTTTATAGCACTCAACGATGAAGAAGTCTTTAAAAAAGCAACTGTTTTCAACATTATGTATGAAGGTTTTATCACCTATGGCGGTATGAATGGACGCGATATGGGTGCTCTGGCTGTGGGACTCGATGAAGCTACTGAATTTGATTATTTGGAAAGTAGGGTAGAGCAAATTGCTTATTTGGGACAGAGATTAGTGGATTTTGGTATTCCGGTACAACAACCCTTTGGGGGACATGCCATTTTTTTGGATGCTAACAAGTTTGTTCCCACCATTCCGCAAGAAGAATTCAGAGCTTGGGCTTTGGCTATGGAACTTTATATTGTGGGTGGCATTCGTGGTGTTGAAATTGGAGCCGTTTTAGCCGACCGTGATCCTGATACCGGCAAAAACCGTTTTTCAAGTTTGGAGTTAGTTCGTTTAGCCATTCCTCGCCGAACCTATACTAACAATCACATGGATTATATTGCGGTTACTCTAAAAAATATTTTTGATACGCGCCACGAAGCCAAACACGGCTACCGCATTGCCGATGAAGCACAGATTATGCGACACTTTACGGTGAAAATGGAAAAAATATAAATATACAAACCCCCGCCGAAGGCGGGGGCTTGCTTAACTAATCAAATATTTTCAACCAAAGTTTAAAGCCTTTTGATTGCAGGATTTATTTCTTAGAATTTATAAATTGCATAAAAGCTTATATTTCTTCCGGGTTCATAAACTTTCTCTCCATTTTCATGTCCGTAAGCATTCGTATAACTAAAGTTTAAATGATTGTAATAAGCAGTGTCAAAAACATTTAAAACAGAAGCACCCATGTTTAGTCCATTGTAAACTTTGCCCCCTATTCTAAAATCAACTGTTGTATTCCCCGGAGTAGGATCAGTTTCTCCAAAAGATTTTGATAATCTGTTTTGAGGTGCTGTAATTTGTGTTCTGACATCTGCCCAAAATTTATCAGTGGCATATTTAAGAGCAAAATTAGCAGTAAATGGAGCAACCTTTGCCAAAGGTTCATTATATGTTTCATTTTGCGCTTCTGTATAGGCAATATTTGTATCAAATGAAAAAGTATTTGAAATTCGATAACCAAAAAACGCATCAAAACCTATTTGTTTAGCATCAATATTTACAAATTGTTTAGCATAAGGTTTAGCATTGGCGAAAATTATCATAAAATTGGGATCATTTTCTTTATAAACAGCTGAAATATAATCATTCATAATTGAATAGAAGATGCCTGCTCCAACGCTTATTTTTCCTGCTTTGTGATTAAAAGCGACTTCAAATTGATTGTTTTTTTCAGGTTTTAAAAACGGATTACCTACATATTCATAACTGTCAATACCAATTGAGAAATGATAAATATATCTTTCTATCATTGATGCTGACCGCGTTCCTAAACCATAAGCTAATTGAACCAAAGTTCCATTTTTATAATATTTAATACCGAAGTTTCCACCTATTGTGTTTTCACCGGTTGCATCGAAACCTTCACCGTATAGATTTTCAAATCCGGGTACCTTTGTTCCCAATGGTTTTCCATAAGCTTGTGTATCTTGTGCAGGTTCTTTTATTTTACCGTAAACAAAATCTGAACGAACACCGGCAGTCATTGACCAATTTTGATTTATTTTGTAAGTAGGCTCTAAAAAAACACCGAAATCTTGTGTTTCAGCATTTTGCCAAACCTTATCTATAAATACTTTTGGAGGATTGAATGTTGTAACCGTTCCATTTAGAGCAACTGATTTGAATACAGTTCTAGTTCTTTCACCATCCCTTTTAACAATTTCAGCATCCAATCCTGTGTATATTAATAATTTAGTATAGGGTTTAAGTTTTAATTCAAATTTACCACCCATTGAGTTTGAAGTAACCGGAGTTTGAGCATCCATCAAAACAATATTTGGTCTTAATGCATTGTTCATTAAATGGTCGACGAATGAATAATACCCTTTAAGTGAAATATTTTCAATTTTATCTGATTGTTTTTCAATATTGTAATCCAATGCAATCGCATAACTATCATCTTTAGGCGAATCCATCGGCAAACCAACATGGTCAATATCTTTCCCAAATTTTTGTCTCCAATCCAATTGTAATCGATGATTTTTAAGAGGGACTAGACCTGTTTTTATAGAATAACTTACAGTATTAAATCCGGAAGGAACCGAAACTCCGTTTCCATCAGTATAATCCCCAAAATCTCGATATTCACCATTTAAAGTAATATCATATCTTTCTTTTGCATATTGAAATTCAGCTCTACCAACTTTATTGTTTCCGTTCATTTCATATCCACCTTGAATGCTTCCATGTAACCCTATTTCCGGTGTGGATGAAGTTACCATGTTTACAATTCCGCCAAAGGTTTGTCCAAAACGTACTGTATAAGGACCTTTCACTACTTCAATTTTTCCTACTTCTTCCGGAATAACATGTGAAGTTATCGGATCCATACGGTTTGGACAAGCCGGAAAAATTTTAGTGGCTCCATCAAATTTGATGTTCATTTGGTCATATTTGAATGAGCGAAGTGATGGCTCAGATGCCATAGCACTCCTCTTTTGAATACTAAACCCGCTGATATCGTTAAATAGTTCGGCAGCGTTTCGAGGCTGACTCCCTTTTTTGACCTCATCTATTACAGATATACTATGTGTAATGTCTTCAAGAGGATGTGCTGTAATGAGTATTTCTCCTAACGAATTTTGTTTTGAACTCATTGATATTCTATTCGCATTTTTTACATCCACTATTTTTGTTTCATAGCTAAGGTGCGAAATTTCCAACTGCGCATTGGAATCTACGGTTAAGCTGAAAACACCCGCTTCGTTTGTTGTTGTGAAAATAGCTGTTCCAACCACCTTTACAGTAGCATCAGCAATAGGTTCGTCAGAAATTAAGTCAATAACTTTTCCTTCTACTTTTTGTTGCGAATAGACAAACGTACCCACAAGCATAAATAGGTATATTAAAATTTTATGCATTTTAAAATGATTATAAAGAAGCTATTAAATACCATAACAGCGTATTTATTAGATATCAGTATATTGTATTTAATAGCTGTAATAAGTTAAATGAATGATGTTTTAAGCGTGTTAAGTTTGTTATTCGAAGCATTAGATAAAAAATTGTCAAATATTTTATTGCACACAATGAACAGCTGAACACAAATGTTTAACACAGAATACCCCTATCTTATTTTTCAAGATACGCTTATTCAATTGCTTAAAAAAAAAGGTAAGATTAACGGTGAATAGGTGGACGAAGTAATAAAGAAGTATAGTCTTTGATTACCAATTTTTTTGAAAATATTGGAGTTTCCAAGTATAAAAGATCGTCAGATAAAGGCAATTGGTAGTTATGAAAATCCAATGTTGAAATAGGATAGTCATTCAAATTGATGACAATTGATTTTTGTTGTTGTTTTTCAGCAGGTCCGTTTACGCGTTCCATGGCAGCATTCAAATAGCACCTGCCGTTACATTCCATGTAGGGTTTGTTCTTGTTGATACACAATTCTTCGGCTATGTAATCATAATTCATATAATAATCTATAACCGGTAATAGCGGTCGAACCATAGCTATTAGGTATAGAAAAGTGAATAATATGCCGAAATAAAATTGTTTCAATCAATATGAATTTATGCAAAGGTAAAATAAAAAATGAATTTGGAGAATAATTTTTAATAAAAAGTTAAATTAGTCTTTAATTATTATAAAAGTAACTCAAAATATAATGTTTTATTTTTAAAATGTAATAAATGTATCATCAGAGAACATGCCTCATAAATACTTATTAACCAATAACATAAGTAAAAACAATAACGTTGTAGTCATTTTTTTTTAAATTTATTTACAAAAATGATAAATATCATACCAAAATATCTTTTAATATTCCTATTTTTGCATTTGTCAAATATTTTAAAAATTATTTTTAAACACAATGAAAAAAATTAAAAATTATTACAAGTTTATCTTGTTGGGTTTAGTTTTGGCATTCGCCGCTTCGGAAGTGCCTTTACAAACATTACAAGACGTGAAAAAAGCACGCGGTCTTGATGACAACGACGTGCTGGCTGCCGTTAAAACGTTTATGCCTCGCGGCGGACGTGATGAGTACTTTTCAATAGTAGGCACCGGTAACTCGGGTACAACTATTGTATATGGATTGCCTTCTATGCGTATCTATAAATATGTGGGTGTATTTTCTCCTGAACCTTGGCAAGGCTATGGTTTTGACGATGAAAGTTCGCTAATGTTGAAAAAATCAACCTTAGACAACCGTATCAGTACTTACGGAGATATGCGTTTTCCCGCTTTTTCTGAAAAAGAAGGAAAATACGACGGGCATTTTGCCTTTTTCTCGGATGGTGCAAACTCTCGTATTGCTTTGTTGGGTTTAGATGATTTTGAAACCAAACAAGTTCTATCTAATCCGCTCTTTGTAAGCACTTATCCCGAAGCTGCCGTTACGCAAAATACGGAGTACGTCATTCAGTCCAGTCAATTCCCCACACCTTGGGATGGCAAAGAAGCAGATATAGCCACCGAGTTTGAAACCAAATTCAAATCGGGAGTTACTTTCTGGAAATTTGTGGAAGATGCCGCCGATATTCACAAAAGCCGTATGATTAAAGAAAAATCATTTACCGTTGAAATGCCACCTTATGCATTGGATTATTTCGATGCCGGCAAATTAGTAAGTGATGGTTTAGTAGTGGGATTGGCTACAAAAGATGCTAAGAACTATATCTATGTATTAGATTATAAAAAATTAGAAAAAATTACAACTAAAAAAATCAACGATTTCAATGTTGTGCCTTATGCCGATGCGGTAAAAAACAAAGCCATAGGGTTTATTGAATTACCAACGGCAGCCAATATGCTAAAAGTAACCCCCGATGGTGCTGCTTTTATTGCTGTTGCCGATAATACAACTGTTTTTGACTTTTCCAAAGTAAGAGATGCCTTAGCAAAAGGAGATAAAATAGATTATAATGCAGTTAAAAAATTATCCATTGAAATGGGTAAAGGTGTAATAGACATTGCCTTTGACCAAAGAAAAAACACAGCGTATGCCTCTGCACACGACGATCAAAAAATCGTGAGATTCAATTATGACAACGGTAAAAAAGACCAAGAATTAAAACTCACTTTTAAACCGAGTTATTTAATGATCCCACAAGGGATGTCAACTGCACCACACTCTAATTATTTGACTGTGGTGGATAAAGAAGGTTTGTACGATAATTTTGTGGATGTAGGTCCTATTCGTCCGAGTTTTCAACACTTGATTGATATTTCTTCCGATAAAATGGCAGATATTTATACAATGAGTTTACCACAAGCCAATATGTACGGGTCAGAAGCTATTTTGAGAACGACTATCAAACCAATTATTCGTTATCCGTTAGGAACCAACACAC
>DYMN01000002.1:0-48893 GCA_020740485.1 Polaribacter sp.
ACACGGATTACACAGATAGAGCGGATGGACGCGGATTTTTATAGAACACGAATCCACGCCTACTGCGTGGTAGGTGACGCAAATTGGACGAATGTACGTGAAGAATAGAACACGGATTACACAGATAGAGCGGATGGACGCGGATTTTTATAGAACACGAATCCGCCTTTCGGCGTGGTAGGTGACGCAAATTGGACGAATGTACGTGAAGAATAGAACACGGATTACACAGATAGAGTGGATTGACGCGGATTTTTATAGAACACGAATCCGCCTTTCGGCGTGGTAGGTGACGCAAATTGGACGAATGTACGTGAAGAATGGAACACGGATTACACAGATAGAGTGGATTGACGCGGATTTTTATAGAACACGAATCCGCCTTTCGGCGTGGTAGGTGGCACAAATTGGACGAATGTACGTGAAGAATGGAACACGGATTACACAGATAGAGCGGATGGACGCGGATTTTTATAGAACACGAATCCGCCTTTCGGCGTGGTAGGTGGCACAAATTGGACGAATGTACGTGAAGAATGGAACACGGATTACACAGATAGAGTGGATTGACGCGGATTTTTATAGAACACGAATCCGCCTTTCGGCGTGGTAGGTGGCACAAATTGGACGAATGTACGTGAAGAATAGAACACGGATTACACAGATAGAGCGGATGGACGCGGATTTTTATAGAACACGAATCCACGCCTACTGCGTGGTAGGTGACGCAAATTGGACGAATGTACGTGAAGAATGGAACACGGATAAAACAAGATAGAGCAGATAAACGCACAAACAGCGTGGATCTGTGTACCCTAAAAAATCACTGCATCACAAGCAAAAGAAATCTTTGTCAATTTGTTTTTTTCGTTTTAAAAAATTTCTCATTAGAGAAATAAAAAATTTGTGTAAATCTGCCCAATCTGTGTTCCTGCCACGCTTGAGGCGTGGATCAGTGTGCCATACACAACCCATATCTTTCTCTTTTTTATCCAGAAAAAGTTGCATATCTCAAAAAAAATCTATTTTTGCAACCGTTTTTAATAGTTTCATGTTTGATGTTTCAGGTTTGAAGTTTCATGTTGAAACTTGTAATTCGTAAAACGTAATTCGTAAAACGTAATTCGTAATATTGTCATTAAGCTAGAAGTATATAACAAAAAAACTAATGTCTAAAGTCCAAGGTTCAAAGACCAAAGACTAACGTCCAAAGACCACACAGACCATAAACCAAATCCTATGTCGAAAAACCTCGTAATCGTTGAGTCTCCCGCCAAAGCAAAAACCATTGAAAAATTTTTAGGCTCGGATTTTACAGTTGCCTCCAGCTTTGGGCACATCGCGGATCTCCCTTCTAAAGACATTGGCGTAGATATTCAAAACGGATTCAAACCACAGTATGAGATTTCAGCGGACAAGAAAGATGTAGTAAAAAAATTGAAAGATTTAGCCAAAAAAGCGGAAACCGTTTGGTTAGCGAGTGATGAGGACCGTGAGGGAGAAGCCATTGCTTGGCATTTGTTTGAGCAATTAAAATTGAAAAAAGACCATACCAAACGCATCGTTTTTCACGAAATCACCAAAAATGCAATTCTCAAAGCGGTAGAGAATCCGCGTGAGATAGATTATCATTTGGTCAATGCACAACAAGCCCGTCGTGTGTTAGATCGCTTGGTAGGCTATGAACTCTCCCCTGTTCTATGGCGCAAAGTGAAAAAAGGACTATCTGCCGGACGTGTGCAGTCGGTAGCCGTTCGTTTGATTGTAGAAAGAGAAATGGAAATTCAAAATTTCAAAAGTGTGGCTACTTACAAGGTCGATGCCGAATTTGAAACCAATGACCAAAAGAAATTCAAAGCTAAACTCAATGAAGGTTTTGACACCAAAGACCAAGCCGAGAAATTCTTACAATCTTGCATAGGAGCCAAATTTAGCATAGCAGACAAACAAATAAAACCCGCTAAAAAATCGCCTGCCCCACCATTTACCACTTCAACCTTGCAACAAGAAGCATCCAGAAAATTAGGATTTCCGGTAGCAAAAACCATGCGTGTAGCGCAACAATTGTATGAAGAAGGATTCATCACCTATATGAGAACGGACAGTGTGAACCTTTCAAAAGAAGCGTTGGCAATGGCAAAAACTACCATAGTTGGCAGTTTTGGCGATAAATATAGCCAAGTTAGAAACTTTACCACCAAATCAAAAGGAGCGCAAGAAGCCCACGAAGCTATCCGTCCCACCAATATGTCCTTGTCAAGTATCAATTTAACACATGATACGGAAAGATTATACAGCTTGATATGGAAAAGAACCCTTGCATCTCAGATGAGTGATGCCGATTTGGAACGCACCACTGTTTCTGTAGAAAACAATCAAAACAAACATCTTTTTACAGCACAAGGAGAAGTAATTAAGTTTGATGGTTTCTTGAAATTGTACATAGAAAGCTTTGATGACGATGAAGAGGCAGAAAAAGAAGGTATGCTCCCCCAAATGAATGTAAAAGATGTAATTACACCCTCTTATATCAATGCAACCGAACGTTATTCAAAACCGCCATTCAGATATTCGGAAGCAGCCTTGGTGAAAAAATTGGAGGAATTAGGCATAGGAAGACCTTCTACCTATGCACCCACCATATCCACTATTCAAAACAGAGGATATGTTGAAAAACCAACAATAGAAGGCGCTGAAAGAAAATATACGCAATTGATTTTGAAAAATGCTAAAATAGAAGCAAAACAGCTGACCGAGAAAGTGGGAGCAGATAAAGGAAAGTTAGTGCCAACGGATATAGGGATAGTGGTCAATGATTTTTTGGTAAAGAATTTTGATCACGTAATGGATTTTGGGTTTACCGCTGCCATAGAAAATAAATTTGATGCCATTGCAGAAGGAAAAGAAGCCTGGGACAAAGTGGTGAGCCATTTCTATAAAGATTTTCACGAAAATGTAACGGATGTAGCTGAAAATGCCGAACGTGAAAAAGGAGAACGACTTTTAGGACAAGACCCTGAAACCGGCAAAAACGTTTATGCTCGCTTAGCACGCTATGGGGCTATTGTGCAAATTGGAGAAAGTACAGATCAGGAAAAACCAAAGTTTGCGAGTTTACAAGGCAATCAAACCATCAATAACATCACTTTGGAAGAAGCCTTAGGTTTATTTGGATTACCAAAAACCTTAGGAAACTATGAAAACAAAGAAGTAATTGTTGCTAATGGAAGGTATGGACCCTTTGTGAAATGGGATACTATGTTTGTCTCTTTACCAAAAGATGCCAATCCGCTGGAAACCACCATGGAGCAAGCTATTGAATTAATACAAACAAAACAAAAAGCCGATGCACCGGTAGGAAGTTATAACGGATTGCCCGTTCAGAAAGGAGTTGGCAGATTCGGACCCTTCATCAAGTGGAACAATATGTTCATCAATGTCAGTCGTCAGTATGATTTAGCGACTTTGACCGATATGCAGATTCAAGAAATCATCGAAGCTAAATTGAAAAAAGAAGAAGAAAAAGTGGTAAAATCATTCGATAAAGAAGGCATTACCATAGAAAAAGCACGTTGGGGACGCTTTACATTGATCAAAGGTAAAATAAAAATAGAATTATCTAAAGAAACCAATGTTGAAAATTTAGAATTGAGTGATGTTTTGGCAATATTACAAGCCAAAAACGGAAAATCTAAAGGGAAAATAAAAAAATAACTTTAAATTATTCTAATTAGATATTTTTTATTTATTTTTGCAAAATATTTATTTACTTATTTACAGCCCCTAAGTACCTAAGATATAAGAATGAATTTATTTTTAGATTTTTTACTTCCTGTTGATGAATCATTAAAGCAATTTACTGAAAATCAATCAATAGAAACTTTTGGTAAAAATATCAATTTTATACAAGATGTATCTGATGTAACGATTGAACCAAATTCAATCGCTTTGATTGGAATCCCAGAAGATAGGACTTCCTTAAACAATGAAGGAACGGGTTTGGATTGTAAAGAAGTAAGAAAAGAGCTATACAAATTGTATTGCGGGAATTGGAAAACAAAAATTTATGATTTTGGAGATTTAAAAGTAGGAAAGACGTTCAATGACACATTGGTTATATTGCAGGAAATAACAGTATACTTGCTTAAAAATAATATTTTCCCTGTATATTTGGGAGGAAGCCAAGCTTTAACTTATGCGATCTACAGAGCCTATGATCAATTAGAAAAAAGAGTAAATCTCACTACGGTAGATGCTAAATTTGATCTTGGCATTTTGGGAGAAGACCTGAATTCAGGTTCATTTCTTACCAAAATAGTGATGGATAAACCGAATAATTTAAATAATTATACTAATTTAGGTTTTCAAACGTTTTTAAATTCGCAAGAAGAGATCCATCTAATGGAAGGACTTTTATTTGATGTGTATCGATTAGGCAATATTAAAAGTAATATAGAATTGTGCGAGCCTGCATTGCGAGATGCGGATATTTTAAGTATCGACTTGGGAGCGATTAAGTCAACTGATGCTCCGGCGAATCATACTAATTTAATAAGTGGCTTAAGCTCTGATGAGATTTGTCAAATTAGTCGTTATGCCGGAATAAGCGATAGATTGAATGTTTTCGGCATTTTCGAGTACAATTCAAAATTAGACCATAACAATCAAACAGCTCAGTTAATAGCTCAAATGATATGGTACTATATTGAAGGAGTTAATTTACGCAAACCTGAATTTCCAAATTTGGATTTAAAAGATTTTAAAAAATACATGGTAGTGATAGATGATGAAACCTATCATTTTTACAAAAGTGATATAACTAACCGATGGTGGATGGAAATTAATTTAATTAATGATAATAAAATAAACAGAGAAACGTTAATTCCGTGTACCTATAATGACTATGTAACTGCAAGTAATATGGAAATTCCTGAAAGATGGTACGTTAACAGGAAAAAAATAGAGTAATCACAATAAAAAACGAGAAAAAAGAAAAGGTAATTATATACTAAACATCATTTTGCATAATTCGAAAATTAATTATAGGTTTACACGCTTTTAGAAACAGGCATTTTATCATGAGAAAAACGATATTTTTTATTTTACTGACTGCAGTAGTTTATAGTTGTGGATCAGGTGGAAATCAAAAAGGAGAATTGGTAGGAGTAGGTACAAAATCCAAATGGAATTCAGAAACACCTTTCGGAATGGTATTAGTTCCCGGTGGAACATTTACCATGGGTAAACAAGATGAAGACGCACTTGGAGCTTTGAATACCCCAGCGCGCACGGTTACGGTGAGTCCCTTTTATATGGATGAAACAGAAGTTACCAATTCTGAATATAAACAATTTGTGTATTGGGTTCGTGATTCAATAGTCAGGACAAAATTAGCTCTTATGGCTGAATATTCAGATGATCCGGCTAATGGTCCATTGGCTGATTATGCATTTCAAGATACCACCAAGAATAAAAATATTTACATTAAATATATGATGGAAAATTATGGTAGTCTTGGAGATGTTAATTCCCCTTCACAAGGTCGATTCCTAAATTGGGAGGAAGATTTAGTTTGGGAACCATCTGATTTTCCCTCTATGGAATATGCAGAAGTAATGGACAGTATGTATTTACCGTTTGAAGAAAGTTTTGATGGCAGAAGAATGATAGATGTTTCAAGCCTCAAATATCAATATTCCTGGTTAGATCAGGAAGCTGCAGCAAGAAAAGGCTCAAGTAGATCTGAACAAGTCATCAAAATGGTAGTAAAAGTTTATCCGGATACCACAGTTTGGGTTAAAGATTTTTCCTACTCCTATAATGATCCCATGCATCAAAATTACTTTTGGCATCCGGCATATAATGATTATCCGGTGGTTGGGGTAAATTGGTATCAATCCAAAGCCTTTGCTAATTGGAGAACTAAATGGAAAAACGATTATTTATCATCGCGAAAAAACAGTATACGTGTTCCACATTTTAGGTTACCTTCTGAAGCAGAATGGGAATATGCCGCAAGAGGGGGATTAGAATTTGGGAAGTTTCCTTGGGGTGGACCTTACACCACAAGTGATCGAGGCTGTTTCCTCGCCAATTTTAAACCTGAACGCGGTGACTATGCCGTAGATGGAGCTTTATATACAATGGAAGCAAAATCATATAACAAAAACGGGTATGGATTATACAATATGGCCGGAAATGTATATGAGTGGACAGCAACTGCCTACAATGAAGCATCTTATTACTTTGGCTCTACTATGAATCCTAATGTTGAAGATAGGCAAAATAGCAGAAAAGTAATAAGAGGAGGTTCTTGGAAAGATATTGCTTATTTTATAGAGGTAAGTTCAAGAGCTTATGAATATGCTGATACAGCGAGAAGTTATATCGGGTTTAGAACAGTACAAGATTACCTCGGTACTGATTTGAAAAAGAAAAAATAATAGAAGTACATTAACCAAAAATTAAAATAAAAAAATTATCATGTCATCACAATCAAAAACACAAAAGAAAATTTTCCACATGGCTTATAGTATAGGCGCTTCAATCGTTATTATTGGAGCACTATTTAAAATTCTTCACATGAGCTTAGGCCCGTTAACAGGAGGAGTTTTATTGATGATAGGTTTAGGCGTAGAAGCTTTTATTTTCTTTTTATCCGCATTTGAACCTATTCAAGAAGATTTAGACTGGTCAAAAGTCTATCCGGAATTAGCCGGAGGAGAAGCTAAAGCAAGAAAAACAGCAGCTAAAGAATCTGAAGAAGTTCAAGGTTTGCTGTCTAAAAAATTAGATGATATGCTGAAAGAAGCTAGATTAGATGCAGGACTTATGAAAAGTTTAGGCGATAGTATACAAAATTTTAAAGGCGCTGCAGAACAAATTCAACCTGCAGTAAGTTCTATTGCCGCTACTAACAAATACAGTGAACAATTGTCTTTGGCAGCCTCACAAATGGAATCTTTAAACAGTTTGTATAAAGTACAATTAGAAAGTAGCAGTCGTCAGGCTCAAGCTAATTTAGAGATTGCAAAAAATGCAACAGTTTTACAAGAGCAAATGCAATCTATGGCAGCCAATTTAAAATCGTTAAATGGAGTTTATGGTGGTATGCTTACCGCGATGAACAGAGGATAATATATTACCAAAATAACCAATATTTATTAACTATTAAAATTATAGAGAATGGCAGGAGGTAATTTATCACCCAGACAGAAGATGATTAACTTAATGTATCTTGTATTTATTGCAATGTTAGCATTGAATATGGATAAAAAAGTATTGTCGTCTTTTGGATTCATGAAAGAAAAATTAGCGACATCCAATGCTAAAGCTGCGGAATCAATTGACGGAATCATGAGTACTTTAGAAGGCAAAGCTGAAGAAAATCCAACTCGATATGGTCAAAAGTTGCAACAAGCAAAACAAATTCATACGTTATCAAATGAATTCTTTTCTTATTTAGGAAGTGTGAAAACTAAACTAACCGCAAAAGTAGAGAATCCTAAAGATTATGAAACAATGGATAGTCAAGAACCGGGAGATGCCTATTTCTTCGGTAAAGATGAAAAATTTACACCAGCCGGTGATGAGTTTGTTAAAAAGATAAATAAGTATAAAGATGATATCTTAAAAATCGCAGGAGATTCTTTGAGTTCTGATGTTAAAGACCAAATTATAAAACGTTTTTCAACTCCGGAGGAAAAAGTAAAAGATGGAAAAGCCACAGAACCTTGGTTAGTTAGTCGTTACAAAGGTTTTCCTTTGATTACCTCTTTAACTAATATTGAGCAAATTCAAGCTGATATTCGCACTACTGAAACTGAAGTGTTCAATTCTATGCTTGGCAAAGCTTTGATTGACGACACCAAAATGACCAGTTATAAAGCCATTGTAGCTTTAGACAAAACTGCTTTTTTTGCAGGTGAAAAAGTTACGGGAAAAATAGTCTTAGGAAAATATGATTCCAGTTTAAACATAGATAATTTTACTATGACTGGTTTAACTGGTACTAAAGCAGCTGGTCAAGTAATCATTAGTGGTACAGCCGGAAACCCCGGAACTCATCCTTTTAAGGGTTCATTCTCATTCAAACAAAAAGATGGAACTCCAATTGTATTACCCTTTGAAAGTGAATATACGGTAATCACAGAACCCAATCAAGCAGTAATTTCTGCTGAGAAAATGAACGTAGTTTATCGTGGTTTGAAAAATCCGCTTTCTATCTCAGTTCCCGGTGTAGGCGATAATGCGGTTTCGGTCCCTGGATTGACTAAAGTGGGTAACGGTCAGTATGTAGTGACTCCAACTTCAGGAAATGAATTGGTTATTAATGTTTCTGCTAAATTATCAAGCGGAAAAGTGATCAATACCAAGAAAGTATTCCGTATCAAAAATGTGCCACCCCCTACCGGAGCTATCAGAGGTCAAACCGGTAAAGTGGGTATGCCTAAAGAAAGTATTTCCAGTGCCACAGTGGGGGTAGTATTACCTGATTTTGTTTTTGACTTGCAATTTGAAGTGACCGGTTTTACCATTAAAGTACCTGGTCAACCTTCTGTGGTAGTCAATGGAGCAAGAATGAATGCAGCTGCACAATCAGCCATAGCCAAAGCACAAAAAGGAGAAATTGTCTCTATTTTCGATATTAAATCTAGAGTAGTGGGTGAAGGAGCCGGATTACCGGTTCAAACAGCATCTCCAGTAACGATTGATGTTAAATAATAATTTCAAATTAGTTACAAAGTAAATTTTATTGTTTATTTATTTTTAAAATAATGAATCAAAGTAAATTTTTAGTTTTTAGTTTAGCTTTAGTAATCCATTTTTCTACTAATGCACAAACTAACTTATTAAATGCGCAAGTCCCACAGGAAATAGGCGTTAAAACTGAAGAGCAATTAGCTTCAGATAATGATAAACCATTGGCGTATGGCTACATTGATGATCGAGACATCTTTTGGTCAAAAGTGGTATGGGAATATATTGACTTGAATGAACGTATTAATTTGCCTTTCTACTATCCTACTGATACAATGAGTATTTCTACGGACAGACGTTCCCTGTATGATACTTTGCTCAGAGGGGTCAAACAAGGTAAAATTACAGAAATTTATGACGATTCTTACTTTAATAACAAGTTAACCTTTGATGAGGTTAGTGCTAAATTATTTCGTGTTGATACAATTCCTGAAGGTAAAGAATTGTTATATGCTGATCCTACTGCGGATATATCTGAATATGTAGATAAATACACTATTGACTCTGAAATGATCGAAGGTTTTTTAATAAAAGGGGTTTGGTATATTGATTCACGACAAGGAGAAATGAAGTTTAGACTTTTAGGAATTGCGCCCATTGCACCTGATGTTCAATTAGTAGGAAGAAGTGATATAGATGAATCTGTCATTAAGGAAAAACTCCCTTTATTTTGGGTATTTTACCCAAATGCACGTGAAGTGATGAACGAAATGAAAGTATTTAATCCTGACAATGCTGCCTTCCCCATTTCATTTGATCATCTGCTAAATGCCCATAGGTTTAGTTCGTTAATCTACAAAGATGAAAATATTTATGGCGATCGCGATGTGAAGAATTATGTTAAAGGAAATTCACTTTTTCAAGTGTTAGAATCAGAAAAACTCAAAGATGATATCCGAAACAAAGAATTGGATATTTGGAATTACTAATTTAATGTAATAACTTGATATAAAAAGACCTTCAAATCGGAGGTCTTTTTTATTTTTGCAAATATTATAAGCATTACAATGAAAGACTATTTAGTTGTTGGATTTGGATTAGCAGGATTAGCATTTACCTCCATTTTAGAGAGAAATGGTAAATCATTTGATATTATTGACAATAATAATAATATTAATACCCACAGAGTTGTAGGAGGAATGTATAATCCTATCATTCTAAAAAGATTTACACCGGCATGGAAAGCCGATGAGATGTGGCACAAATCTATTCAAACATACCAATGGTTTGAAAAAAAATTTAATACAACCTATGTTTATCCATTTCAAATCTATAGAATTCTACAATCTTCAGAAGAGCAAAATAATTGGTCTGTTGCGTCCGATAAGGTCGTTATGAGAGATTATATGAATCCAACGATTAAAATGGAAAATTATAAAGGTATTAAAGCCCCTTTTGGCTTTGGAGCGCTGGATAAAGTGGGAAGAGTAGATGGAGAGCAAATATTATCAGATTATAAAAAGGAATTAAGCACAAAGGAATTATTTAATCAAGAAAACTTTACTTACGATGACATCTTTATGCGTAATGATACCGTTGAATATCACGGGCAGCAATACAAACATATCGTGTTTAGTGAAGGCTCGAATATAGTTCATAATCCCTATTTTAATTATTTACCTATGAAAGAAGCCAAGGGAGAAATGTTAGTAATAGAAATACCTGACTTGAGTTTTACAAAAGCCATCAAATCAAGTTGCTTTATGGTGCCTTTAGGTCAGCAAAAGTATATAGTGGGTGCCACTTATAATTGGGAAGACAAATCGTATGAACTTACTTTAAACGGAAAATCAGAATTAGAAAAAAAATTGCAAAGTTTTTTAAAAGTCCCCTATACTATTTTGGATTACAAAGCCGGCATTCGCCCTACTGTTTTAGACAGACGACCTTTATTGGGTCAACATCCCAAACACGATAAATTATGGGTACTCAACGGGTTGGGAACGCGTGGTATCATCTATGCTCCCGCTTTAGCTGAATTACTTTATGATGCTATTGAAAATGAAACGGAATTAGATAATGAATTAAATATCAATCGATTCAATACATTGCTAAATTAAAAATGATAGATCTTAATAATCTAACCGTAACTTTTGCAGGAACTCCACTGTTTTCCGAAATAGGATTCAAATTAACACCCGGTAACAGAGTGGGTTTAATCGGGAAAAACGGGGCAGGAAAATCTACTTTACTCAAAGTAATAGCAGGCGAACAAGAATATTCCGGAACCCTTGCTATTGATAAAGGAACTAAAATTGGTTTTTTAAAACAGGATATTGAATTCATAAATGGTCGCAATCTATTGGAAGAGGCCTATCTCGCTTTTACAGAAATTTTAAAAATTGAAAGTGATTTAGAAAAAATACACATCAGTTTGACAGAAAGAGAGGATTTCGAAAGTGAAGCTTATCATCAGCTTTTACATCAAATGGAAGAGCTGAACCACAGATGGCAAGTATTGGGTGGAGTTGCTTACAAAGGAGAAACCGAAAAAATATTGCAAGGATTAGGTTTCAAACCAACTGATTTCACAAAACCAACCGAAACATTCTCAGGAGGCTGGCGCATGCGTATTGAATTAGCTAAATTATTATTACAACAAAATGATATATTGTTGTTAGACGAACCAACCAATCACTTAGATATTGATTCTATCATTTGGTTTGAAAACTTTTTAAAATCGTATCAAGGAATTGTATTATTGGTTTCCCATGACAAGATGTTTCTAAATAATGTTACCAATCGCACCATTGAGATATCACTAGGAAGTATCTATGATTTTAAAAAATCGTATTCACAGTATATTGAAATACGAAAAGAGTTGATTGAAAAGCAATTGCAATCTCAAAAAAATCAAGAAAAACAAATAAAGCATACAGAGCAACTCATCGAAAAATTTCGTTACAAGGCCTCTAAGGCGGCTTTTGCACAATCGTTGATTAAAAAATTAGATAAAGTAGAGCGAATTGAAGTGGATGTAGAAGACCATTCAGCAATGAATTTGAGGTTTCCCCTATCAGACCAACCCGGTAAAGTGATTTTCACGTTGGAAAATATTTCAAAAGATTATGGAGAAAAAAAAGTGCTTCAAAATATAAATTTGCTTATAGAAAGAGGATGCAAAACGGCTTTTGTGGGACAAAATGGGATGGGAAAAACTACCTTGGCAAAGATATTAGTAAATGAAATACGTTATCAAGGAAAAGTGGAGCTGGGACACAATGTGAAAATTGGATATTTTGCTCAAAACCATTCTGACAATTTAAATAGGGAAAACACCCTTTTGCAAGAAATGGAAAATGTGGCTAATGATGCAAATAGGATTAAAATCAGATCCATTTTGGGTAGTTTTTTGTTCAGTGGTGACACGGTTGAAAAAAAAGTAAAAGTGTTAAGTGGAGGCGAACGCAATAGATTAGCGTTAGCTAAATTGTTACTAAATCCATTCAATGTACTGATTATGGACGAACCTACCAACCATTTGGATATGATTTCTAAAAGTGTTTTGAAAGAGGCTTTGCTCAATTTTGACGGTAGTTTAATTGTGGTATCGCACGATAGAGATTTTTTACAAGGATTGGTTAACAAAGTATACGAATTCAGAGATTTTAAAATCAAAGAATATTTGGGTGATATTGATTATTACTTAGAACAACGCAATTTTGACAATTTCAGAGAGGTTGAAAAAGTGAACTTAACGATGGAAAACACTAAAAATAGTGAAAATCCGAAAAAATTAGATTTAAAAACGCAAAAGAAAATTAAAAATCAAATTTCAAAAATTGAAATGCAAATAGCTGCTATAGAAACAGAAATTTCTAAGATGGACCAAGAATTAGCCGATAACAGCGAGGTGGTAATAAAAAACCCTGATTTTTTCAAAATATATCAGGATAAAAAAGATAAAGTAGTAGCATTAATGGATTTATGGACAGAAATGCAAAGTGAGTTAGAATAGTCAGAAAGTTTTCTTAATTTTACATCCGAATAATGAATTATCTTCACCATATAGGAGCCTATTTTCTCATGTTGAGAGAAGTATTCAAAAAACCCCAAAAATGGAAAGTTTTTTGGGATCTTTTCTTACGTGAAGTGGACGATTTAGGTTTGAAGTCACTTGGAATAGTAGCATTTATTTCCTTTTTTGTAGGAGGGGTGGTTTCTATCCAAACCGCTTTGAATATTGACAGTCCTTTTATCCCACGCTACCTTATCGGATTTGCAACGATGCGTTCTGTGATTTTGGAATTTGCACCTACTTTTATTTCTGTTATTTTAGCAGGAAAAGTAGGGTCATTTATTACTTCAAGTATCGGAACCATGCGAGTAACAGAGCAAATTGACGCTTTAGAAATTATGGGAATAAATTCTATCAATTACTTGGTGTTACCTAAAGTGATAGCTGCTTTATTGTTTTATCCCATTTTACTGGCTATGGCTATGTTTTTGGGTATTTTAGGAGGTTGGGCCGCCGGAATATTAACCGATTTGTTTTTTACCGAAGACTATCTCTATGGAATTCAATTGGATTTCAATCCTTATTTAATCCAATATTCTTTTATTAAAACGACAGTTTTTGCATTTGTAATCGTGACCATTCCTGCTTATCACGGGCATAAGGTGGAGGGTGGTGCTTTAGAAGTGGGTAGAGCCAGCACGAAAGCAGTCGTTTGGACCAGTGTCGTCATTATTTTATTAAATTATTTCTTAACTCAAATGCTATTAGGATAATGCTTGAAGTAAACAATGTATATAAATCGTTTGGCGAATTTCAAGTTTTGAAAGGCATTTCTACTTTTTTTGAAAAAGGGAAGACGAGTATGATTATAGGACAAAGTGGTTCGGGTAAAACTGTATTGATGAAAAGTATGTTAGGCCTTTTTAATCCTGACAAGGGTAATATTTCTTATGACGGAAGAATTTTTATGGATATGAAAGAAAATGACAAAAGAGAAATACGGAAGGAGATTGGTATGGTTTTTCAAGGTTCCGCCTTATACGATTCTCTGACGGTAGAGGAAAATGTGATGTTCCCGTTGCGGATGTTTACAGATGAAAACAAATCCGATATGTTAGACAGGGTAAATGCAGTATTGCAAAGAGTAAATCTTAACGAAAAAAATAAACTTTTTCCTTCAGAACTTTCCGGTGGAATGAAAAAACGCGTTGCAATAGCCAGAGCTATAGTCATGAACCCTACCTATTTGTTTTGCGATGAACCTAATTCCGGATTAGACCCTAAAACATCAATCGTCATAGATAATTTAATTCAAGAAATCACGCAAGAATACGAAATGATTACAGTAATTAACAGCCATGATATGAATTCGGTGATGGAAATTGGAGATAAGATTGTTTTTTTGAAAAACGGTTTAAAAGCTTGGGAAGGGACAAAAGATGAAATATTTTTAACTGAAAATGAGACTATTGTAGATTTCGTTTATTCTTCTAATTTGTATAAAAAAGTAAGAGAGGCTTATTTGAAAGGATTTTAAGAAAAAAAAAGTTTTGAAAGTTTGATATTAAAAAATAAGATTATATATTTGCACGCTCAAAAAGCAAAGGACTTGGTAGCTCAGTAGGTAGAGCACAACACTTTTAATGTTGGGGTCCTGGGTTCGAGCCCCAGCCAGGTCACATGTAAATCCCGATGAAAATCGGGATTTTTTATTTATATATACTTGGGCGAGAAGTTTACCCTGAGCGCAGTCGAAGGGAGCCCCAGCCAGGTCACATGTAAATCCCGATGAAAATCGGAATTTTTTGGTTTTAGTGGTGTTCGGCTCTAAAAAATCATTTATTTTTGCCGTCAAAATGGTAAAATGTTATTAAATCTCACAGAAAGTCCCAATCAAGAAGTAGTTTATCACCCAAAGGGTTTTGAACCATTAAAACTGTGGATTAAACGTGATGATTTGTTGCACGAACACATTTCCGGGAATAAGTACCGCAAGTTAAAATACAATGTAGAATTTGCTTTTCAGAACGGGTATAACACGTTATTGACTTTCGGAGGAGCGTTTTCTAATCACATTGCAGCAACGGCAGCTGCCGGAAACGAATTAGGTTTTAAAACCATCGGCATTATTCGCGGTGATGAGTTGTCAGAAAAAGAAGATATGATTCGTGAAAACCCTACTTTGCAATTTGCAAAAGAATGTGGAATGCAATTCAAATTTGTGTCTCGTTCGGATTACCGACTAAAAGACACTGAAGATTTTATAGATAAATTAAAAAACGAGTTTGGAGAATTTTATTTAGTGCCGCAAGGAGGAACTAATGCGCTGGCTGTAAAAGGATGTGAAGAGATACTCACGGAGAATGATCGTGAATTTGATATTGTGTGTTGCGCGATGGGAACAGGAGGCACCATTTCAGGAATTATTAACACGGCCTTTTCTCATCAAAAAGTGTTGGGATTTCCGGCTTTAAAAGATGATTTTTTAGAAAAAGAGATTAAAAATTATATTCATAATTTTGAAAATTGGGAATTGATTAAAGCCTATCATTTTGGAGGTTTTGCCAAAATGAATCAAGATTTGGTACATTTTATTAATGATTTTAAAATGCAAACAAGTATCACTTTAGACCCGATTTATACCGGCAAAATGTTTTTTGGGATTGTAGATTTACATAAAAAAGGATATTTTGACAAAAATAAACGTATTTTAGCCATCCATACAGGAGGATTACAAGGAATTAAAGGCATGAATTTCAGATTGCAAAGCAGAGGACACTCAATTTTAGAATGAAAAATTTACTTATACTCTTTTTTTTACTCTTTTCTTTCATTTTCACATCTTGTGGAAGTAAAAAGAAAGCGATTTCGCATAAAAATAAAAATATTGAAAACTCAAAACCCTCTGTAAAAGATACTTTATTAGATAGAAATACAGCCGATACAGAAGAAGAATCGAAGCCTATATTGGTAAGAGTAAATACAAATACAAAGGATTACATTGAAACTTTTGCTGCTATCGCCATGACCAAAATGGAAGAGCACCACATTCCGGCGAGTATTACCTTAGCGCAAGGCATTTTGGAATCGAGCAGTGGCAACAGTAAATTGACTTTAATGTCGAATAATCACTTTGGAATCAAATGTCATAAAGGTTGGGAAGGCGAAAGCGTATACTGGGATGATGATGCAAAAGGTGAGTGTTTTAGAAAATACGACAAAGCCGAAAAATCATTTGAAGATCATTCCCAATTCTTGATAACGCGCGGACGTTATGCAACTTTATTTGAACTGCAACCCGGAGATTATGTAGGTTGGGCATATGGATTGAAAGCGGCAGGCTATGCTACGGATAAAAAATATCCACAAAAGTTAATAGGATTGATTGAAACCTATAAATTATATGAATATGATGAAAAAGTTATTGGAAAACCTGCAATTTTAACTGCAAAGCTAGATGATGCTTATTATACCGTTCAAAAAAGTGAAGGTTTATTTTCTATTGCTAAAAAACACAATTTATCAGTAAATGAATTGAAAGATTTGAATAATCTCAAAGACGATGCTATTAAAGTAGGGCAAAAATTAATTGTAAAAAAAGCAGTTCCTGTCATTGTAAGTGAAAATACAATTGTTCAAAATGAACCTCAAAAAATGGATTCCGTTATCGATAATAATGAAAAGGTTTTGCCGGATTTTCACGAAGTTCAGAAAGGAGAAACGCTGTATTCCATTAGTAAAAAATACGAAGTTTCGATAGAAAATATTATTTTATGGAATCAGATTATTAACAATGAACTATCGATTGGCCAGCAATTAGTGGTAAAAGCACCCAAAAATGAGAAAGCGAATGTTGAGGTTAAAGGTTTACAGCACAAGGTAGAACAAGGAGATACTCTTTATTCCATTTCCAAAAAACACAATGTACCCCTTGAAAGAATTGTTGAACTCAATCACATTGAAAACAATGCAATCAGTATAGGTCAGCTATTAATTTTGGAATAAAAAAAACGCAACCTTTTGTAAGATTGCGTTCTAATAGAATTAAGAAATTATTTTTTGTGTGTTTTGTTCCCTTTTCCTTTGTGTTGATTTTTATCTTTGAACTCATTTTTGCGTTCTTTCATTTTATCTTCACGCATTTGTTCCCATTTTCCAAATTGTTCATCAGATAAGATTTTTTTCATTTCATTTTGAAAAGCGTTGTCCTTTTCAAGCATGTCACTTCTCATTTTAATTTTTTCTTCTTCGGTACGATTTACATTTTTTTCTTTCATCTTTACCATTTCCCCTTTTTTGGCATCGTGTTGTTTTGCTCTGTTTTCTTCCAAAGCTCTAACTTCTTTAGCTTGTTCGTCGTTTAGTCCAAGTGCCAAAGTCAATTCTTTAGTTCTCATTTCGGCGCGTTGTTCCGGAGTTGGTTTTGTTTTTTGACCTTTTTCAGGTTTTGTTTGATTGTTTTGTGCAGCTAATAGGCTTGTTACAAATAAGGCTGCGATTAAAATTGTGTTTTTCATTTTATATTAAGTTTAAATTGTTTAACGGTATTAAGAATTGAAATCCCACTAAAAGTTTAATCTCCAAGTGTTAAAGAAAACCTAATTTAAAAAAAAGCTTTTCTGTATTCCCAAAATACTTTGATAAACCAAACTAAAAATCCGATGGTCAGCACTAATTTCAAAAAAGTAGAACTGATAAACCCGATAAAAGAGCCTAAAGCTGCTTTTCCGGCTCTTTGGGTGTCTTTGGAATCGTAGATGAGTTCACCTATAAATGCGCCTACCACTGATCCAATCAAAAATCCCAAAGGAATAGGTAAAAAAAGTCCGATGACTAAACCGATGGTGGTTCCCCACATTCCATATTTAGTGCCTCCAAACTTTTTAGTGCCAACAGCCGGAATGACGTAATCTAATATCAAAACGACAACAGATAAGACTGCTGTAATACCTAAAGCCCAATAATCCATCGGAACGGCTTTAGTGAGGTATAATAAGAGAAGCCCTACCCAACCTATCGGAGGTCCGGGCAAAGCAGGCAAAACTGAGCCTGCAATTCCAATGAGAATGAAAACAAACCCGATACTTAATAATACAATATCCATTGCTTAATTTTAAGGTTAAAAAATTATATATTCATTTTCGATTTTATTGGTCAGTTTACTTTTCAATAAGTCAGAAAAGCGTGTATTCTCCCTGAATCACTTAAGATATTTTGTTTTAACATCAAGCAATGCATTGCGCTTGCCTGCACCGTGTATCCACTGAGCATATCGAAGTGTCGGAACGCGATGCGCAGAGATAACACAAACATACTGCTTTCAAAGATAAAAAAATGTTATCTAAATGTCAAAACAAACATTTTTTTTTGTAAAATTGTAACGTTTTTTAAATAAATCCTACTAATTTATATTAACTTTTAAATTTACAAAAAATGAAAAGAATTCTCACCATCTTATTTATTACCTTTAGTGTACCCTTTTTTGCCCAAATTACTGTAGACGAAATTTTAAACAAATATTTTGAAAATTCGGGTGGAAAAGAAAATTGGGAAAATTTAAACGGGGTTAAATTCACCGGTAAAGCGAATGTAGGTATGGAAGTTCCATTTGAAACGGTTCAAACCAAAGATGGGTTGACCTACACTAAAATCAATCTTCAAGGCAAGGACATTATGCAAAATGTGTTTGATGGGACTAAATTGTGGAGCACCAACTTCATGACTCAAACGCCCGAGGAAGCAACAGCAGAGCAAACACAAAATTTTATAAAAAATGACAAACAAGGTTTTCCATCGCCCTTTATAAATTATGATAGTAAAGGATTCAAAGTGGAATATGTAGGTGAAGAAACTAAAGAAGGGACTGCTTGTTACAAAGTTAAATTGACTCAAAATCCAATTATGATTGATGGCGTTGAGACGCCAAGCATCCAATTCTATTATTTTGACAAAGATAATTTTATGCCTATTATGTCCGAAATAGAGATTCCTGCCGGACCTATGAAAGGACAATTAGCTCTCACCAGTATGAGTGATTACCAAGAATTCGGTGGATTATTTTTTCCTATGTCCTTGAGTATGCAAGGAGCCGCTTTGACTTTCGATAAAATTGAAATCAACCCTACGATTGATTCTACCATTTTAACAATGCCGGCTCAATAATATTGAATTTTCAAACCCGATTGCATAAGTCGGGTTTGACTTTTTTACATCCAAAAAACTTTTTTGACAAATGTAATTTGTTAATCTATTTTGTTTTTTTTCTTTCATTTTTTGTTAGCTAACATACGATGAAAACGATAATAATCATATTATTTAGCTGGATTTCTATAAACTGTTACTCGACTAACCAGATTAAAGATATTCTATATTGGAATAATGATACGTTATTTCTCTATGAATCACCACTTGAACAGATTTCTGGGATTAAATTAAAACTTCAGGCAAATGAAGATACTATTTGGGAGTCATCCGATTGTTGGAGAGGTTATATTGCTGAGTGGCAAATTATTGACAATAAATTGTATCTTTTGAATGTCAATGACTGCAATTCAGAAAAAAATTTGAATTATAGAATTGAAAAAATTCTTGATCAACAGTTTACAAATGGTAAAATTTTAGCGGATTGGGTAAATAAATCTTTCTGGACTGGTAAAGATTTGGTTCCTGAACAGACTTTATATATCTCAGTTTACAAACATGAATATAATCTGACATTTGAAAATGGATATTTAGTTAATAAAAGAGAATTTCATTTCAAAAAATGCAATTATGACAATGAAGAAAAATGGACTGAATTTATTCTGAACAGTCTAAATTGGGAAGAATTACCGGAGACTGGAGAAAATGATGTTAATTTATCCGCATACATAGAATCTGATATCGAGGGAAATATTTCAAAAGTAACTATTGAACATTCGGATGATTATAGATATAATTTTGAAATTATCAAATCCATCAAAAAGTTATCTTGTATAACTGTATACTTTAACGAGGGGAAAATATGGGATGTTGGGCAGAGTATCTATTTGACCATAAATAAAGAAAATATCAATAAGTACGTTCATTAACAAATGTGGTGCGAATTATAGACTTTTTTAGCATTTGTAACAACGGCTCAATAAACTTATTTGTTTCCTTCAAAAATGAAATAAATCATCGAACAAAATAATTCATAACTATCCTTAAATTTATTGACATGCGAACATTTTCTTTATTATTCTTAGCATTCTCTTTTGTTTTTTCTTTTGCTCAAGATAATGAGTTAAAAGGGGATGAACTTTTTGGTTCCTTAAGTGCCAGACATATTGGTCCGGCATTGATGAGTGGAAGAATTACAGATATTGAAACACATCCTACCAATGATAAAATCATTTATGCCGGAACAGCTGGAGGTGGTGTTTGGTCAAGTGCTAACGGAGGAGCTACTTTCAATCCTATTTTTGATAAACACATTCAATCCATTGGCGTTGTAAAAATTGACCCCGTAAAACCCGATGAAATTATTTGGGTCGGAACAGGCGAAACTTGGACACGCAATAGTGTTTCTGTCGGAAACGGCATTTATAAATCCACAGATGGAGGTAGAAATTGGAAAAACATGGGATTAGAAAATTCCGAACACATTTCTTCTATTGTGATTAATCCCAAAAACAACAATGAAGTTTGGATGGGTGTAGTCGGTGCGCTTTGGGGCGATTCTGATGAAAGAGGTATTTACAAAACACTTGATGGTGGTTTAACTTGGGAAAAGGTTTTTTACATAGATAACAAAACGGGTTGTACCGAATTGTTTTCTGATCCCAATGATTCAAACACAATGTACGCCACATTTTGGGAATTCCGTCGTACGGCGTGGTCCTTTAATTCAGGCGGTAACAACAGTGGAATCTACAAAAGCACAGATGCAGGTAAAACTTGGCAAAAAATTCACAAGGGTTTACCGCTCGGAAAATTGGGAAGAATAGCCTTAGCGATAGCGCCATCGGACAGCAATAGGCTTTATGCCGTATTAGAAACCGAAGACCCAAAACAAAACGGAATGTGGCGTTCAGACGATGCCGGAGCCAATTGGCAACATTTAAACAATGATTTTGAATTAACGGTACGCCCATTCTACTTTTCCAGGATCGTTGTTGACCCAAAAAATAAAGATATAGTTGCGAAAGCCGGTTTGAACGGCTCATTGTCACGCGATGCCGGTAAAACCTTTAGAAATATGGGCTATATGCATTCTGACATACATGATATGGCTTTCAATATTAATAATTCATCTATGATGATTGTCGGTACTGATGGAGGTATTTTCAGAACTTGGGATGATGTCAAAACGATGGAAATGGTGCACAGTGTTCCGGTTTCCCAATTTTATCACGTAAGCTTAGACGACGCCGAACCTTATAATGTGTATGGCGGTTTGCAGGACAATGGCTCTTGGTGGGGCCCTAGTAGCTCCATTGGAGGTATCGAAGCGAGAGATTGGAATAGAGTGGGTCAAGGCGATGGTTTCAGGGTTTTGAAGCATAAAACCAAAAGCATTATTTATACCGAAATGCAAGGGGCTGAAAATGTGTGGCGTATTGATTTGAAAAACAACAGAATCAGAACCATTCAACCCCTACTCGAAAAAAACGATCCCAAATTCAGATTTAATTGGAACGCGGCAATGTCCATCAGTAAAAATAAACCCGATAGAATTTACATCGGAAGTCAGTTCTTACACAAATCGGAAGATATGGGAGAAACTTGGACCAAAATTTCCACCGATTTGACCACCAATAACCCTTTAAAAACAACACAAGAAAATCCCGGAGGTTTGTCAAAAGACAATTCCGGAGCTGAAAACCATTGCACTATATTTACAGTTGCCGAATCCGATTTAGACGATAAAGTAATATGGGTGGGTACTGATGACGGACTTGTGCAACTCACCAAAGATGGCGGTAAAACTTGGCAGAATGTTACGCCCCAAAATCCTGAATTACCCAAAAACACTTGGACTTATCATATCGAAGCAAGTACGCTTGACAAAGGAACTGCCTATGCTGTTTTTGATGGTCACACCAAAAATGATATGAAACCTTATATTTTCAAAACTAATGATTTTGGCACCACTTGGGTTTCCATAGCAACAGCCGACATCAAATCTTTTGTCCGAAATATCCAAGAAGACTTCGTTAATCCGAATTTGTTGTTTGCGGGAGCCGAAGATGGTTTGTATATCACTATCAACGGAGGCAAAAATTGGTCAAAATTTGAGAACGACATGCCGGCAGTAGCCGTACACTACATTGATTTACATCCTAAAACCAACGATTTAGTGATGGGCACCCACGGAAGAGGAGTCATCATTATAGATGACATAAGTCCGTTGAGAGAAATCAAACCAGAACTTTTGGAAAAAGAATTTCAATTTCTAACAACGAAACCTTTTACCATGAAAGAAAAAGACGGATTTGGAACTTATGCCGGTGATGAAACCCATTTTGTCGGTGATAATCCTTCTTCTGATGCTCGTATAGTGTATTACATGAAGAAACGTCACACTTTTGGTAAAATGACCGCTGAAATTCAAGATATGAATGGAAATAAAGTAAGAGAATTAAATGTTTCAAAGTCAAAAGGCATTAATATAATTGATTGGAATTTTTATGGAAAACCACCCAAAGTGGCAGAAGGTAAAACATTAAATTATTCCGGATTTGCCTCACCCAGAGTAAGTGCAGGCAAATACAAAGTAGTTATTAACAAAGGAAAAGACGTTTACGAATTGCCTATTGAAGTTCAATATGACAACAATGGAATTCCGTTAGCCGACCGAAAAGATCAAGAAAAATTGACTAAAATTCTGTTCGATAAAGTACAGGATTTAGCTTATTTAGTTTACAAAGTTGACACAGACTTGGCATTTTTAGAAAATATAAACAAAATTAAATCTGACAAAAAAGTCACAAAATTGATTACAGAGCTGAATAATTTAAAAAACACTTTAGTTGTAACAACGGGTGATAATTATGTAGGTACTTCGGAACCCCAATTAAGAGAAAAATTATCCGATTTATATGGAAAAGTTTCAGGAAATTTCGAAAAACCAAGTGCTGCTGAAATTTTAAATTTGGAGAGTTTAGAGCAAAGATTCAGCGATGCGGAAAACAAATACAACACTATGGTTGATAAACAAATAAAGTCATTAAAGACTAAACATGCTGAATTATCAAAATCAGATTATTTAATTTTTGAAGATTTCTTAAAAAAATAGATAGCAATAGTGTGAAATTCAATTTTTAGTGTAATTTTGCACGCTCAATTTTATATTAATAACCAAGGTCGCGTACCTTAAAAATTAACAATTATGTCAGTTAAATTACGTTTACAAAGACACGGAAAAAAAGGAAAACCATTTTATTGGATTGTTGCTGCAGACAGCAGAGCGGTTCGTGATGGTAAATTTCTTGAAAAAATCGGAACTTACAACCCAATTGCAAATCCTGCTATCATCGATATCGATGTTGATTTAGCTGTGCAATGGTTAGAAAAAGGGGCTCAACCCACCGATACTACCCGTGCTATACTCTCTTACAAAGGAGTTTTGTTTAAAAAACACCTTATAGGCGGCGTGAAAAAAGGTGCATTCACACAAGAAGAAGCCGAAAAGAAATTTGCTGCTTGGTTAGAAGAAAAAGCAACAAAAATCGATCAAAAGAAATCTAAATTAGCCAAAGCGAAAGCAGACGAAAAGACAAAACTTTTAGATGCTGAAAAAGCGCTTAACGAAGAAAAATTAGCTGCTGCTAAAGCTGCTGAAGAAGCTGCAATCCTTGCAGAAGCTGAAGCAAAACAAGCTGCTAAAGCCGCTGAAGAAGCCGCTGCGCAAGCCGAAGAAGCAAAACCGGAAACCATTGATGATGCAATGGCTGCCGCTCAAGAAGAGACTCAAGAGTAATCTAATGCGTGTAGAAGATAGTTTTTACTTCGGTAAAATTGTCCGAAAGCACAGTTACAAAGGAGAAATAGTGGTCAAATTGGACCCTGATTACTTCGAACTTATGACAGAATTGGAATCAATATGGATTGTGCAAAACAACCATTTGGTTCCTTTTTTTATGGAAAATATAAGCTATCAGAGAGAAACTTTTTTTCGTGTTAAATTGGAAGGAGTCGACACGGAAATGGAAGCCGATAAACTCATGGGAAGTGCTATTTATCTCAACAAAGATTTTTTACCTAAATCTAAAGGCAATGATTTTTACAAACACGAAATTATTGGTTTTGATGTGATAGATGTAAATCACGGCAACATTGGAAAAATTGAAAGAGTGAATGACACTACACCGCAACTGCTTTTTGAAATAAACAATGGGAGTAAAATCATGTTCATCCCTGCCATACCGGAATTTTTGCAAAAAATTGACAGAAAAAAGAAAACCATCACAGTGGTAACACCGGATGGTTTGTTAGAATTGTAAAGAGCTTTTAGAGTTTTACTGCAAACTCATGGAGACTTTTTCTATCCCTTTGAGCTATTTCTTTTGCTTTATTAATTTCATCTAATTGTTCTGCTGTGTCAGGATAACCCAAAGCAATCAAACATACCGGAAATTTTGCTTCTGAAAAACTGAATATTTCTGTTAATTTATTTCGGTCAAAACCCGCCATTTGTCGTCCATAAATACCCATTTCAGCGCCTTGCAATAACAATAAGGCATTTGCCATGCCTAAATCATGGGTTGCATAAATATTTTCTTTGCCGGTTTCCTCATTTTTAATCAAAGCAAGGCTGATGATTAAATGGGATGCTTTCCCTGCCCAAGCTTGGTTACCGGGCATCAAACATTGAAAAATTTTATCAAATGCTTCGCTACCTCGTGAAGCATAGTGAAATTCCCAAGGTTGTAGGTTATTCCCACTTGGTGCCCAAGAAGCGGCTTCTAAAAGCGTATTTATTTCCGTTTCAGAAATCGTTTTATTTGAATAGGAACGCGGACTCCAGCGTTTTTTAATCAGATCGATAACAGGATATTTGGTTCGGGCTGTCTTAATATTGTTCATTTTTAGTTTTAATTTTAGATTTGCAAAGAAAACAAAACATCTGTTTGCAACAAAATATTTTTTAAAGCGTCATATACTTATTTCAAGCATTTAAAATTGTTTGTTTTTAATGATCACCCTTCGACAAGCTCAGGATAGGAATGACCTTAATAAACATTTCGGTTAGTATAATGCTTATCTTATGGTCATTTCATATAAAAGTTGATTAAAAAAAGTATATAAAGATAGCTATCAGCTCATTTTTAGCACACAATTTAAATCATTCCAATTATGCATCGAATTTTTTTCATTTTTTTTATTTCTTTGTTTTTATCTGTTTTTTATCTTCTAAATCGTTACGTGGTTTCTCGTTTAAATTTTGCAATACCGGATTATCCACAACTTAATATCTTGAAAACACTTTATTGGTCGCTATTCTCTACTTTTTTTATAGGGCAATTCTTAGAGCGCTTACAACCTCATTTAATCACCAAAATTATTTCAGGAATTGGAAGTTTTTGGTTGGCTTGGTTTATGTACATAGTTTTGACGGTTTTATTTATTGATTTTATTCGTTTGTTGAATCATTATATAAATTTTATCCCAAAGGGTTTATTTAATGGGTTATTTTTAGTTTTAAGCGTTTTGTTACTTACGCTATCTACTGTAATTTACGGTTATTTTAATGCACGAAATGCAACGGTAAAACACGTGCATATTAACATCAAAAAAACAATGGTGCAACCTATCAAAATAGCTTTAGTCTCTGATCTGCATATTGGTGCTATTGTCAGTAATGGTAAAATTAAAAAGATGGTTGAGATGATTAATAAGGAAAAGCCGGATTTGGTTCTCATAGCCGGAGATTTAGTAGATCATAATCCATTATTTGCTATTAAAGACCAAGTTGGGAATCAATTCGATCAAATTCAAGCTCCTATGGGTATTTACGCTATAACTGGCAATCATGAATACATTGGCGATGCTGAAAAGAGTATCGCCTATTTTTCTAAACACGCTATAAAATATCTGCGAGATACTATGATTACAGTCCATAATCAAATTCAAATTGCAGGAAGAGAAGACAAACAAATGGGATTTGTTACCGGACAAAAGAGAAAGAAAATAGGTGAAATTCTTTTGAATGTTCAACCTAATTTGCCATTGATTCTCATGGATCATCAGCCGGTAGAATACGAGCAAGCCGTTGCAAACAGCATAGATTTAATGGTTTCCGGGCATACACATAAGGGTCAAATGTGGCCTATGAATTACATTACTAAATCAGTATTTGAAAATGATTACGGGCTATATCAGAAAGGTAAAACCTGGTTTTATACTTCTAATGGTTTTGGCACTTGGGGACCACCGATAAGAGTTGGGAATCGACCGGAAGTAGTTATAATATACTTAGATGGTAAAAAGTAAAAAAAGTAATTAGAGGTGTAATGGACATTTTTCAACCTGAAAAATGTCTATTACACCTTCTACCACAATAACTATCTATTGAATTCTTATGTTTTTATTAATCCCATTACCTACTGGGTACAATAAAAAAAAAGTTTTTATTCTAAGAATACCGGAATTTTAATTTAAAGCTTCAATCCTACACCCACGTGTAAAAATGAAATTCTTTGATCAAAATTAATAGTTTCATTAGTTGTATCATTGATAAAACTGGTCTGTTTTTCATCAAAAGGACCTTCGTATCTCAAGGATATCTTTATGCTAGATAATAGGTTTACAGTTAAGCCGACTTGGTATCCAAATGTCATTTCGGATTGAGCGTTTTCTTTAAAATCATCCCATTGGTTTTCTGTAGGTAAATAGTAAGAACCCATAGCTCCTCCATAAATTTCGAAATATTTTGTCAGATTCAAACCTAATGATAATGGAATATCTGCTCTATTACTTTTAATGCTTACGACAGTAGTATTATCAGGCAAAACATATTCATCTTTGAATGTAGTATAATATGCCTCAGGCATAATAAACAGAACTTTTCCAATGCCAATTTTTACAAATGCTCCGACGTTATACCCTTTAAATCCTTCTCCTTTGTTGTCAATAATATCTGACACATCATTGTTTAGGTTTTTAAAAGTTAACTCCCCTGAAGTGGCATACAATGCATTTCCCTTGATCCCAAATTCAAGTTGACTAAATACGGAAATAGTTGTGAATGCAAATAATAATAAGAAATAATTTTTCATGAAAAATCTATTTTAAAGTTAATATATATTTATTGTTTTTTAGAACTTGAAATTCAAAACTCTTAACCCCAACGTTATTTATTTTATTTGTTATTTTAATTTTGATATTAACAGGATACTCTACATTTTCAAATTCTATATTGTCATCGGTTTTTCTGTCAAATATAACAGCTAACAATTCTTCTTTTTGGTCTTTAATTTCAACATTATATTTATAAGATGAAGTTAAAAAGTAGGGATCAAAATTGTCAGTGATTTGGAGAATCAATTTGTCCGAAGGTTGAACATTAATTTGATTTTCGATGTTGATTAATTCGATAAATCTATAACCGCTTTCTATGGCATCAGGACGGTTTTTATTATATTCATCACTGTTATTTACGGTTAGCACTTCTGCACTTATAGTTTTGTTTTCTTTGGGGACCACTACCTCAGGTATTACCTCAACATCCATTTCATACAAAATAACTTTAGGCTCTTCTTTGGAGTTTCTTTTTGATATTTCAAAAGACCCATTTTTTAAATTATTTTCCCATGTTCCTTTCTCAATAGTGCTGTTAGTATATAGTACTCCTTCGCCATGTCTTGCGTCATTTTCTATTTCACCTATGTATACTTCATTTTTGTCAGAAACACAAATAAACTTATTGTTGCTGTCAGAAAAATTACCAATAATATATTGTTTGTCTTTTTTTAAAATCCCGTTCCCCGAATCAATATCTTCAGTATTAAACTTGTAGTTGTTTACAGTATAATTTTTTTCGTTTAGGTAAATTTCTTCTGTAATTCTATTTAATAATTGAAAAGGTTTTTTTTCAGATAATAAAAATTTTTCATCGAGGTATTTTTCTATTTTAGAATGGTTTCTATTATTAGTATATTGCAAAATACTGATCTCTTTAACTCGCTGTAAATCATCAAAACTTTTAGCGGATTCTATCATTTCTATAATTTCAAAATCTTGGTACGGTATAATGCCTATCTCCTTTAATTTTTGTGTTTTTTCAGCTGAAATTGATATTTTTTCAGCATTTTCGTAATAGTAATCGGCAATGTATTTTTTTAAATCTATGTCTTTGATTAATTCATTATTTGACTTAAATGTTTGTTCACTGATATTATCATCCTTCTCTAAAAAGTTTTTTGTGAAATTTTGTAATGCTTTATTTTTCCAATTAATTCCGTAAATTTTCTTTTCTTCAAAAACTTTTGTAACTTTTTCTATTATGTTATTATGATGAAAGAAAACATTGTAATTTTCTGAACAAAAATTTTCAAATGAATTGATCAATTTTGTTTTTGGGTCTAAATCCTCACTGTAAATATATTCATACAAAGAAACGCCACTGTAGGCGATGTAAATTTCATTTTCAGGCACAATCAAGTAGGTAATATATTCTTCTTTTTGCTGTTTTTTGTCAGAAGTGTATTTAATTTCCTTTTTAAGAGGTATAATTCTCTTTTTCTTGTCTTTGAATAAGATACTCGGTTTTTTGGTAACATATTCTTCAAAGAGTTTTTCTATAATATCTAATTCAGTAAGTTTAATATCATTATAATCAATTAATTTTTTTTCAAAGTCGTTTTTGAAAATTATTTCTTCTCTTACAAGCTTTTTCTTGTCTAATTTGGTGTAAAATGGATTTTGTACAAATAAAAAATCAGGATGTAAGTCTTTAATTTTAATAAAACTATTTTTATCTTTTGAGTCGATAAAATCATATTGGTAATCAGAAAATTGCAGGGGAACTGACGATTGCAATAGCTTTGTTAAATAGACATCATCACCCTCTAATGAGCCTACTTCGGCTATTTGTCCTAATTCTATTATTTCATCTATTTTTAAGGTGTTTTGCGCATGGGTTGCAACGAATACTAGCAAAGCAATAACGATAATATAATTTTTCATTTTTTTAATATACTTTTCTAACGTTACAAATGTAAAGAATAATTACAACAATATGGATTATTTAGATTATTTATTTCAATTTTGATATGAATTTATAGAATTCTTATAATTACATCAAAATATTTCCGTTTTTATGAATTGAAATTTCTATTTGTAATTGCATATTTTTTGCTTTATAACATTCAAAAAACTATTCCTACCTTTGCTTTTTATTGGACAATAAAACATTTGGAAATGTGTTAATTTGGCCCCCAATAAATTGGGGGATGATAATTGATATATTAGCGCACTTCGACTTCCGATAAACCTGCCACACAATCCGATACCACGTCTTGCGTGGCAGGTCTATCGAATTGAAAATCACGAATTAGCGTGAGCGTGGTATCGGAATCGACAGGCTCGGTGCAGGCAAGCTCAGTGCATCGCATTTTCAAATTTTCGAATTATCACATTAGCACATTAAATAAATGGACTTAATTTTAAAATATTTTCCCAATCTCACCCCTAATCAAAAACGTCAGTTTGGATTGATGCGGGAATTGTATGAAGATTGGAATTTGAAAATCAATGTAGTTTCGCGCAAAGATGTGGAAGAGCTTTATTTACGTCACGTGTTACATTCGTTAGGGATTGCCAAAGTGATGACTTTCCCCAAAGGTTCCGTAGTGATGGATGTGGGAACAGGCGGCGGATTTCCCGGAATTCCATTAGCAATTTTGTTTTCTGACACGCAATTTCATTTGGTGGACAGCATTGGCAAAAAAATAAAAGTGGTCAACGAAGTACAAACCGGTTTGGGTTTGACTAATGTTACCACCCACAATATGCGTGTGGAAGATGTTAAGCTACAAGCTGATTACATTGTGAGTCGTGCAGTGGCACAAATGGAAACTTTTGTGTATTGGACAGAAAAAAAACTGAAAAGAAAATCCGCTTTTCAGGTAGAAAACGGCATTTTTTATCTAAAAGGCGGTGACCTGTCCGAAGAATTAGCCCCTTTTCCTCAAGCCCTAAGCTATGACCTTAAAGACTACTTTGAAGAAGACTTTTTTGATACTAAAAAAGTGGTGTATTTAAAATTATAGTTATTGATTATTCGTTATTGATTATTCGTTATTGATTATAAATTACTGATTATTAGTGTTTTGATTTTAAAGCATACAAAACATGTACAAAATCGTTTGATTAAACCAGATTTACAAATTCATTTCAAGGATGGTCTTATCAATTTTCACATTTGCTCATTAATCTATTCCACCAATTCAAACGTCTGTCTCGCTATTTCCAATTCTTCGTTGGTGGGAATCACCAAGATTTTAACACGGGAAGTGGCTTTTTGCACTTCGGTTATTTGTTTTTTTCTGCCTTTGTTTTTTTCAATATCAATTTCAATCCCGAAAAATTCCATATCCTGACAAACCTTTTCTCTGATGAAATCCGAGTTTTCGCCAATGCCGGCAGTAAATACTAAAGCATCCAATCCGTTCATCGCAGCAATGTAAGCGCCGACATATTTTTTAATGCGATACACATTCATATCCAAAGCTAATTGGGCTTGTTTGTCGCCGTTTTTAGCAGCGGTTTCTATATCGCGCATATCACTTAATCCGGTCAATCCGAGCATTCCGCTTTTTTTCTGTAACAAATCGGCTACCTCTTTGGGAGTATAACCCATTTTGTCAATCATGTGTAAAACAACGGCTTGGTCAATGTCGCCACTGCGGGTGCCCATTATCAATCCGTTTTGGGGACCAAATCCCAAGGTGTGGTCTATGCTTTTCCCGTTTTCAATGGCAGTCATACTGCACCCATTCCCCAGATGTAAGGTGATAATTTTGGAATCTTTTTTACCTAAAAGTTCAATGGCTTTTTCGCTTACATATTGGTGGCTGGTGCCGTGAAATCCATAGACGCGAATGTTTTCTTTTTCATAAAACGCATTGGGAATGGCATAACGAAACGCTTTTTCCGGCATGGTTTGATGAAATGCAGTATCAAAAACCGCTACTTGATGTGCTTTAGCAAACACTTTTTCCGCTACTTCAATTCCCATATAGTTCGCTGGATTATGCAAAGGTGCTAATGAAAAAAGGGCTTTGATTACTTCTTTCACCTGCTCGTCTATCAAAACGGTTTTGGTGAATTTACTCCCGCCATGCACCACTCTGTGTCCTACCGCTTTGATTTCGTCGGCGTTGACAATAACCCCCACTTGACTGTCCATCAACAACTCAGCAACTGCTTGTAATCCTACTTCGTGATTGGGAATATCCATGATTTTGTCGATGTTATCTTTTTCGGTGGTGTAGTGCAATTGACCGTCGGGTAAACCGATGCGTTCTACTAAACCTTTGCATAAAACCTTGTTTTCGGGTAATTGTAACAACTGATATTTGATAGAAGAACTACCGGAATTGATAACTAATATTTTCATTTATTGATTATTGGGTTATTGATTATTGGGTTATTGATTATTGGGTTATTGATTATTGGATTATTGGTTATTGGTTATTGGGTATTGGTTATTGGGTATTGGGTTATTAAGTTATTGGTTATTAGGCTGAACGAAGTAATACCATGCCTTGTATGGCAGGTCTCTGTCGAGACTCATATACGCTCAACGTTAAACATGAAACCTTAACATTAAACAACTATATTCCTTGCGCTTGTATAGCAGTGATGATTACCGTGTTATAGATATCTTCCACGGTACATCCGCGGCTTAAATCGTTTACTGGTTTGTTGAGTCCTTGCAACATCGGACCGATAGCGATGGCTCCGGTTTCTCTTTGCACCGCTTTGTAGGTGTTATTTCCCGTGTTTAAATCAGGAAATATCAACACATTGGCTTGACCTGCCACTTTTGATCCCGGTATTTTTTGTTGTCCCACTTTCATATCCACTGCCGCATCATATTGAATGGGCCCTTCTATTAAGATATCAGGACGTTTTGCTTTCACAATTTCGGTGGCTTCACGCACTCTGTCTACATCCTCTCCCACTCCACTTGTGCCGGATGAATAGGAAAGCATCGCCACTTTCGGTTCTATGCCAAATGCCTTACTGCTGTCTGCCGAACTGATGGCAATTTCAGCTAATTCTTCAGCTGTAGGATTGGGGTTGATGGCGCAGTCACCCATTACAGAAACCCTATCGTCTAATAACATAAAAAAGATGGAGGATACTAAAGAAATGCCGGGTTGCGTTTTAACAAATTGTAAAGCCGGAATAATGGTGTGTTGTGTAGTATGAACCGCCCCTGAAACCATGCCATCTGCATGTCCTTTATATACCATCATCGTACCAAAAAACGATACGTCAATCATTTTGTCTTCAGCGATAGCCATATTAATTCCTTTGTGCTTACGCAATTCAAAATAGGTGCTAACATAGTCTTGATAATATTCTGAATTTACCGGATCAATGATTTGTACTTTGTTTAGATCAAATTTTAACCCCATTTCATTCAATTTTCTTTGAACTTTTTCACGATCGCCGAGAAGGGTTATATCAGCTACATTGTGTTGAATAATTTTTGCGGCTGCTGTCAAAATGCGTTCATCACATCCTTCAGGCAGTACGATATGTTTTTTATGACTTTGGGCTTTCTTTAATAAATTATACTGAAACATACGAGGAGTTATTCCTTTTGTTTCAAAAGTAATCAGTGCGGTAGACAAGTCTTCAGCATCGGTATATTTTTCAAAAGTGCTGATAGCGGCTTCAATTTTTTCTTTGTTGTCGCCATAAATTTGCGGTTTGATTTGATTGAGTATGGTGGCAGTGTCAAAAGTGTTACTTCCTACCGTCAAAATTGGAACGGTACAGCCTAAACCATCGAGTAATTTCTGAATAGAGTCTTCCGGCAATAGATTGCCACTTAAAATAATACCTGACAGAGATGGGTAATTTTTTGACAAATGGGCTTGAATAGAACCCAATAATAAATCGGCTCTATCCCCCGGCATAATTATCAAGGTTTTCTCTGTGATGAAGTTTAAAAAATTTCTCAACTGCATGGCACCGATGATAATATTGGCAACCGAGTTGTTATTGCATGCATCTTCGCCTATCAATACCTTTGCGTTGATGGCGTGTATGACTTCTTTTATAGTTGGATAAGTCAATACATCGATAAGAGGAATGGTATAAACCAAGACTTTTTTTGGTAAGCGGCTATTTAACTCTACTTTTACCCATTCTAAATTTTGCGGTTGCAATTTATTGGCTATAACCGCTAAAACTTCAACATCTTTAGACCTAAAAAGATCGGCAGTCGCCAATAAGTTATTAGCAAAATCTTCCAAGCTTTTTCCAACCCCACTTTCCACTATAATAGTAGGAATTCCCAAATTTTTGGCAATTTCGGTGTTGATTTCCAATTCTGTTGCCACTCCTTCGCCGGAAAAATCAGTTCCTTCTACTAAAATAAAATCGTATTTAGATTCTAAGGATTTATAACGATCTATAATAGTGTCAATTACTCCATCGATTTTCCCTTCATGGCTTTTTTCCAAAACCTGACTTTTGGTAAAGGCATAACATTCTTTGAAAGGTAAATCTAATTTAAAATGCGTGCGGACTAAATCTATGTGATTGCTGGAACCATCTTCACTCAAATCACTTATGATCGGTTTGAAGTAGCCTACGCGCGCCACTTTACCTAACAACAAGGTCATCAATCCTAACGTAATGATACTTTTCCCACTTTGATTTTCCATCGTGGAAATATAAACAGCTTTGCTCATTTTTTATCTTTTTTAAAAGTGGTGCAAATTTACAACTAAATAGAAGGTATAAAAATGATAAAAAGCAGTTTTTAATATAATTTTCACGAAAACGATTGAAATGTTGTGAATAGTATAAAAATTCACCTTAAACTAATCTCAATATTTAACATTTGTTAAAGAAGAACGGTTACATAACTATTGAAAATTCAACAAATATAACGCTATATTCATATCAAATTTACATTCTATTCATATTAAATTGGTTAATTAGCCCATTTGAATACTAAATGGATACAACAAAAATAACCAATGGATTTCACGCTTTAAAAAGAAACGTAGACTTAGTAGTAATATCGGATGTGCACTTGGGGACTTTCGGTTGCAAATCTACAGAATTATTGCAATACATGAAGAGTATTCAGCCCAAAACGGTTATACTCAATGGTGATATATTAGATATTTGGCAATTTAGTAAAAATTACTGGCCCAAAAGCCATATGAAGGTGGTGAAACAGATTATGAGCTGGGTACAAAAAGGGATTGACGTGCATTATATCACCGGAAATCACGATGAAATGTTAAGAAAATTTGAAGGATTTTCTATTGGCTCTTTTTCTGTTAAAAATAAATTAGTTTTAGAACTCGACGGGAAGAAAGCTTGGTTTTTTCACGGGGATGTATTTGACATAACGATGCAACATTCCAAATGGTTAGCAAAATTGGGCGGAATAGGATATGACCTTTTGATTCACTTGAATAGTTTTATAAGCTTTGTAAGTCTAAAAATGGGGAAAGGGAGGATATCTCTTTCAAAAAGAATCAAGAACAAAGTGAAGTTGGCGGTAAAATACATCAATAATTTTGAAAAAGTGGCAACCGATATCGCTATTGAAAATCAATATGATTATGTGGTGTTGGGACATATACACCAGCCTGAAATGAAAGAAATCAACAATGAAAATGGCAAAACCACCTATTTGAATTCCGGTGATTGGGTTGAAAATATGACTGCGTTAGAATATCACAACGGACAATGGAAAATATATACTTATAATGAATTGGATTATTTATCTGTAATTGTAGAAGAAATTGATATTGTTGAAAAAAGCTCAAAAGAAATTTTTAATGATATGTTAAGTGAGTTTTATAACTAACCCCTAATTTACACTAAATGAAGATATTATACGCTATACAAGGTACAGGAAACGGTCATTTGAGCAGAGCGATAGAAATAATACCAGCCCTAAAAAACAGAGCAGAGGTTGATGTACTTATCAGTGGAATTCAAGGAGATGTAGAATTACCTTTCCCTGTAAAGTACAGATACAAAGGTCTGAGTTTTATTTTTGGTAAAAATGGAGGTATCGATTATAAGGGTACTTTATTGAAAAACAATTTGTTCAGATTATTTAGAGAAATAAAAAGTTGTCAAGTAGAAAATTATGATTTAATTATTAATGATTTTGAGCCTGTTTCCGCTTGGGCTGCAAAACTCAAAGGGGTAAGTTGCATATCAGTAAGTCACCAAAGTGCTTTACTCACCGAAAACATTCCTATGCCGAAACAGAAAAATGGGCTGGCTTTAAAAATATTGAAATATTATGCGCCCTCTATGAAGCAGTTTGGGTTTCATTTTAAAGAATACAATCCTGATATTTTTCTCCCGGTTATAAGGCAGAGTTTAAGATTGGCAAAACGCAAACAAAAAGAACATTATACAGTTTATCTGCCTGCTTACGCTGATGAAAAGATTATTGAGACACTAAAGGTATTTGAGAATATAGAATGGCATATTTTTTCAAAGCACAGCAAACAAGCTTATATGTATAAAAACTTTTCCATCAAGCCAATTGATACGATAACTTTTGACAAGAGTATCGTTCGATGCAGGGGAGTAATCTGTGGTGCCGGTTTTGAAACACCTGCTGAAGCTTTGTACTTAAAAAAGAAATTATTGGTTATCCCTATGAAAGGACAATATGAACAACACATTAACGCAGCCGGATTAGCGGATTTGGGCGTAAAAATATTACCCAAATTTGATGTTACCAAACAAAAAACAATTGAAGAATGGTTGGCTTCCGATGAAATAATTACGGTGCATTACCCTGACAGAACGCAACAAATCGTTGATAATATTTTGTCAAAATGCATTGTAGCTGATGAATTTAGCAAGTACTTCGTACGGGAATTTTAAGATTTGTAGAATAAATTTTATTTTATAATTTTTGTTTTTTTTATAATTTCTTAAAAAAAAATTACCTTTGTTCAACAAATCCATTTTAGACTAAATTATAAACTCAATTCAATTTATTATGAAAAAAGTTATTCTATTCTCATTGTTGTTTTCATTTGTGTTTTCATATTCACAAGATAATTATAAAAATGCTGAAGTTAAATTTACTGATGGAACTTCTAAAAAAGGAAAATTACAATCCTATAGTGGCACCCTAAAAAAGGTTAATTTTAAAGAGGCAGGAAAAGAGGAAATAAAATTAGACCCCAAAAATATTCTAAGTATTGAATACTTTTCCGACGACAAAGACATCCCATCATTACTGGTTGAAAGAAAATATTTTACAAACATTGATAAAAACAATAACCCAAAGCGTGTGTTTAAAGAATCGATGCTTGTTTGCAAAGTTGATGCAGAAGGGCTCATTGTTTATTATAATCCAACTGGTAGTATGGGTACAACGGGTGGCCCTACAGCCACAGGGGGCTATAATCATATGATAGTCCCTGAAACACAATATTTTTTAGGAAGGAAAAACGATGAAAATGCATACTATCTTTATGTTAAAATAGAAAAAGCAAACATTATGATAGGAATGGATAAACAAATTAAAAGAATAGTGAAATTTTTATACAATGATTCTTGTCCTAATTTTGTGGAAAATATTGACAATGAAGATTTTAAATCTAAAGATGCCATCTTGAAAATAATTGAACATTATCAAGCATCATCTTGTTCAAAATAGATTTTCAATTACACTGGTCTTTATTAGTGTTCATCTTTTAATTGTAGTTTTTAATCAGCAAAAACAATTGGTTTTAGGTGAATCTTAAAACTCAAATTGGGCATCAAAATCAAAAAAAACTGAAGGTTTATAAATGAAAAACAGAAACGCTTTTTAATACCATCATTTTTTTGAATTTTGAATGCGTACTAAAAAGCGTTAATAAAGTAATTTAAAAATCAGCTAACCTTTTTTATTTTGACTTTTAATGTGAAATTGGAATTGATATCCATCCTATAATTTTACTTGTAGAGGAATATTTACTCCGAATACAATATTTCTTCCCATATTGTTTAAATTCAGCGCTTTAAATGAAGATAGGTGGTCTATATAAACCTCGTTAAAAAGATTATTCGCTGCTACAAACCAATTGATTTTTTGATTTTTTATTGCAATTTCAGAACCTATATTAACATTAAATAGTTGATAGCTCGGACTGAAAGTTTCGGATTGTCCCAAATCACTTTGAGATTGATAATTGGCGTAATTAACTACAAACTTCGGCTGATTTAAAAAACCTAACTTGTCTTTCTCTAATTTTAATTCGGCTATCCAACGGTTTTGGGGGATTTG
Organism: Polaribacter sp.; assembly: GCA_020740485.1. Taxonomy (GTDB): domain Bacteria; phylum Bacteroidota; class Bacteroidia; order Flavobacteriales; family Flavobacteriaceae. The sequence continues at coordinate 37,191 of DYMN01000002.1, forward strand.
AGTAAGATAACCTCCTTTTTTAAGTTCTCCTTTTGTCCAAGTGTAGTTCGTATGAATACCTAACCAAGAAAGTGGATGGTAATCTAAACTCATTTCAGTGCCATATAAAAAAGCATCGTTTTGAACGTATTGCCATATTTTACCGCCTCCCATAGGTGCATTTTGTGTAGTTTGCACGATGTAAATGTAATTATTGACAGCATTGTAATAAGGGCTTACATCAAAAACTAAGTTTTTTAGATGGAAGTGATAGTTAAAATCTACTTGGTAATTTCTTTGAGCTTTTAGCGCTAAGTCTCCTCTTTCAAAACGATTTTGGTGAATGCCATTCTGCGATAATTCGGAAATATTCGGGCTTCTAAATCCGGAAGAAAAATTGAGTTTAAACAGGTGATTGTTTTGTTTATACGTTGAACCCAAAGAACCACTAAAACTACCAAAATCATTGTTTACGGTATATTTGTTTAATCCATTACTTTGGAAAGGAGTAGAATTCATCGCTCTGTGATCATATCTTACGCCGGCATTCAAATTTAACTTATCGTTAAATATAAATTCATTAACCCCAAAAAAACCTATATCGAAAATTTGAGCATCCGGCATAGGATTGGCATTTTTATAAAAATCGTTGGCATCATTGTGGATATGAGCCCCATTAAATCCGGCAATGAACTTTCCTTTATCAGTGTTTATGGTGTATTTTGTGTTGTACGAAAAAGTTTGCAAATCCATTTCCGCATATATTTGATCACTGATGCCTTGTCTTACATTTTTTTGAAATGCAAAGTCAATATCTAAAATATCATTTTTAATAAATAACTTATTTTTTAAAGTTAAAAGGTGATTTTCCAATTTTTGTATCCATAATTCAGGCTTTCTGTCATCATTATGAATAAGGGCAATAGATTTTGAGTTGGTAATTCCATATTCAGGTAAAGCGTAATCATAATTCAAATTGAAGTTTCCGAATGAATTTCTGAATCCAAAATTAGCTCCGTAATTTGTTTCGCGAAATCGGGTATTAACGACTTGTTGATTGAGTCCATCTTGATAATCTTTATGTGTTTTGTAGGTGCCACGTAACCCTCCATACCATTTTTCACCACTTGCTCTTAAATTGAGATTATTAACGAAACCTTCTGAATTGGTATGATATTGTGAGTTGATATTTGAAATTAGCGTATTTTCCGGAGCCGGATTTTCGGCAATGATATTGATAACGCCTCCTACAGCGTCAGATCCGTAAACCAATGAAAAGGGACCTTTGATCACTTCTATCTTTTTGGCTGAAAACTCGTCCGTGATAAAAGGATGGTTGCTCGAAAATTGAAAATTTTCTGCCTTTATACCATTGTTGAGAAATACGATATTGGTATTGGATAGTCCGCGAATAATGGGTTTTGTAGTCGCCGGACCCGTACTGGCGAAACTCAAACCGGTAATGGATGCTAAATTTTCAGCTAATGAAACCTTACCAGATGCCATCATATCAGCTTTGTTGATGCTTTCAATTGCAAAAGGGATTTTTTCTTTGTTGGTGTTAAAATTACCTGTAACCACAATTTCTTCTAATTCAAGGACTTTTTCAGTTAATTCTATCGTAACAAAAATGTCCGGTTCAAAAGTGAGTACTTTGGTTTCGAACAACATATTCGTTATCTCGGCAATTTGTTTACTTTTTTTGGAAGTAGGCATTTCAAAAATACCCTCACTATTCGTTACCACACTTCTGTTTAAATTGGGAAAAAAAACGACCGCATTCTCAATCGGATTTTTGGTTTTTTCTTCTATTACTTTTCCCTCAAATTTGGATTGAGAAAAGAGTAAACTTGAAATCAGCGTAAAATAAATTGAAATAAAAATTTTCATAAATAGTAGTTTTGATTATTTTGATATTTTTGCAAAGATATATGAAACTAATATTAATGCAACTAATTTGCGTTAAAAAATGACTAAAAGAAACACAAAGTCAAAACAAGCGGTATTAGACTATTTTAAAACACATCGAAGTGGGCTCAGACCTGAGCAGCTTATCAATGAGTTTAAACAATATGATAAGGTAACCATTTATAGAATTCTTCAGAGCTTTTTAGAAGATGGGTTGATACATAAATCGGGATCAGAAGATGGGGTTACCCATTATTTTATCTGTAAAACGCAACAAGGAAAACATTTTCACAATCATTATCATTTTAAATGCAGTCAATGTGAAAAAGTCATTTGTATAGACAAAGAAATAGAAATAGAACTACCGAAAGGCTATACTTTAGATAATGTAAATTTATGGATTACAGGTATTTGTGATGATTGCAATAAAAAACTAAGCCTATCTAATTCAAATGAAAAAGATAATAAATCATAAAAAAAACCCCTATTTAAACTAAAGAATCCCTTCGATAATTTTTACAAAATCATCTGCAATTAAAGCCGCACCGCCTATTAATCCGCCATCAACATCGGGTTGAGAGAAAATTTCTTTAGCATTTGATGCTTTTACGCTACCACCGTAGAGTATCGACACTTGGTCTGCCACTACTTTACCATATTTATCTGCTAATACTTTACGAACAAACGCGTGAATTTCTTGAGCTTGCTCGGGGGTGGCAGTTTCGCCTGTTCCTATTGCCCAAACGGGTTCGTATGCCAAAATAATGGATTTAAAGTCGTTAGCGCTCAAATGAAACAACGCGTTGCTCAATTGACCTTTGACTACTTCAAAATGTTTTTCAGCTTTTCTTTCTTCCAATACTTCACCAAAACAAAAGATGGCTTCCATATTATTATTCAAAACCGTTAGCATTTTTTCAGCTAAGGCAGTATCTGTTTCATTAAAATACTGACGGCGCTCACTATGTCCTAAAATTACAGTTTTGATACCGATACTTTGCAACATTTCAGCAGAAATTTCACCGGTAAAAGCACCACTTTTAGCTTGGTGCATATTTTGAGCTGCTATTTCCACTCTATTATCCAAACGCGTGTGGTGATATACCGGATATAGGTTAGTAAAGGTGGGCGCAATAATGATGCGCGTGTTTGGAGTTTCTAATTTTTCAATTTTTTCGGAAATTTCTTGAGCTAAAGTTTGAGATGCTCTTACATCAAGATTCATTTTCCAATTGCCGGCTACAATTTTGGTACGCATAAATGTTGTTTCAAGTTTATTGTGTCAAGTTTATTGTTTCATAAATTTTCAGCAAAACTAATCATTTCTGTACTTTTATCTCCGTTTTTTTATCAATAAATGGGTAAATTTCATCTACATCTTTGTTTTTTAGGGAAATACAACCCAAAGTCCAATTGATTCCCTTGTCAATGGCAAAATCTTTTCCTTCGGGAACGCCGTGAATTCCAACTTCACCACCAATTTTAGCATTTTGTGGAATTTTCCCTTCCGATTTGGCTTGCTTGTGTTTTTTCCAAGAATCGGCTGTGGGATAATTGAGCCAAATAAATTTTGTCCAAGATTTATGTGGATATTTGCTGTTGATGTAAAAAGTGCCTTCCGGCGTGCATTGATCGCCTTCCATCAATTTGTCATCCACCGGATTTCCGCCAAAAACAACAGAATAGGTTTTCACCAAAGTATCAGATGCAAAAACTTGTAATGTATAATCACTTTTGTCAACAAGAATTTTAATTTTTGTCCCATCGGGAATCAATTGTTTTAAATTAGGTTGTTGTCCAACTTTGGTTGAATTCAATAGTTGACTCATTACAAGTCTTTTAGATAAATTGAATTTGGCAAAAATCACAAGAATAAATAATGTGCTTATTCCCAAGGCAATAAAAATTTTTTTGGTACTCATTTCAACCTTATTTTTAAATATTTTTTACTTTTTTTCTCAGCAAATCTCTGTTAAACTCTGTTCCAGATAGTTATCGGGACTGAGGTTAAAGCAATTTACTATTAGTCAATAATTTAATTTTTCATACTTTTTGTTACTAACTCAATTTGTAACTTCATACATATTTGCTAAACCGAATATGCCATAACCATTGGTAATATTGGTGTACAAAGAATTAGGTTCGGCAAACGGATTACCGCTTGTTTCAAAATTTAAGTCAATGGATTTTTCGTGTAAAAACAACTCCTTGGTGATATGATATAACCTCACTTTGTAATTTCCAATTTGAGAATAGTTACTATATTTTGCTTTGAAGGTGTGTTCTTGTCCATCAAAAAAAGCATCTCTAAAAACCAATCCACCTGTGAGAGTAGAGTAATTTGCTTCGTCCGTAAAGGGTTCAATATAAATTGGGTTATCATCGTTATTGTAGCCATATAACAGCACAACTATGTAATAATTCTCTTCGTTAGGTATATCTTGAAACCTCACTTTTAAAATTTCATCTGTTAATTCTACATCAATAATTGGCACTTGAACAGGCATCACTTGTTGTGCAAAAACGGTTTCAAAACCGGATTTTTCAATTTTTAAGTTATAAGTGGTGTTAGGAATAAATTGAAAACCCGCCGGCAACTCATAAAATCCTTTTTGATAATCATCTAAAATATAATTCAAAGGGGTTTCGTTGATGCTGACCGATGCATTTTCAACATACAAAACATCATCATATTCATGATTTTCCAATGCGCCTATGGATCTCGACAAAAACAAGGTGCGATTCGCCTCATTATTGGTCAACAAAGTAGAAGGAGCAAATTTAGTTTGATGTGGCGGAACATCCATATCCACGCTAAATTCGAAAAAATCTTCACAAGAGTAGAGAGAAAATAAACTAATGAAAACGAGTACTATTTTATATTTATTCATGGGTAACATTTTTTAAAATTTGAATCTGTAAGAAAACGAAGGTAATATGGGAATTATACTTACTTGTTTATAAGCTTTGGTAGAAGTGCTTTCACCCGTATTTGGATTATAATCATAATTTTCACCCAAATAAATAAAAAATGGATTTCTGTGGTTGTAAGCATTGTAAATACTGAGACTCCAAGCTCTTTCGCCCCATTTTTTCTTTTTAATAAATTCTATCCCTACGTCTAATCGGTGGTAAGCCGGCATCCGATAACTATTCTTTTCTCCGTATAAATCCACACTGTTGGCATAATTGTAATTGCCACTATTTTCATTGTAAATGTCAATATCGTAAATTGCTTCCGAAAGTGTTATAGCATTTCCGGTGCCATATACCCAAGTGCCGTTTAAAATCACTTTTTCTGATAATTTATGTGATGCTACAATTTCAAAATCGTGTCTTCTGTCAAATTTGTAAGGATATATTTTACCAAAATTGATGTCATCAAATTGGCGGTTATTCCAAGACAACGTATAGCCTAACCATCCGGTGGTTTTTCCGTGCTTTTTTTCCAATAAAAATTCAGAACCATAAGTCTGTCCGAAGCCTTGTGTAATTTTATTCTCCCAACTTTCCAATTGATTTAGAAAGGTAGCCCCTTCTTTATAGGAAATGACATCGTTCATTTCTTTGTAATAAACCTCTACGCTTGCTTCGATTCCTTTTTTCAAAGTCGATGCACCTCCAATGGCTACTTGCCAAGATTTTTGCGGTTTGATTCTTCCCGTAGAAGGCACCCACAAATCCGTAGGCAAACCTATGGATTCATTGGTTAACAAGTTGATGTATTGGGTCATAGATGCGTAGGATGCTTTAAAACTCAATTTATCTGACAGCAAATAGCGCATTCCTATTCTGGGTTGCAATGATGTGTAAAAAGAGTTCTCCACTTTAAAACCTGAAAAATGCAAGCCTACATTGGCTTTTAAAGCTCCCAGCGTAATATCATCTTCCACATAAGCCGCTAATTCGTGCGAGAACATGCTTTTTTGTTTTTTGAAGAACTCCTCTATTTCTGATTGATCAATACCTTTAATGGTTATAGCTCCAGGATTGTATGTGTGATAAGTGTCGCCTATTCCAAACTTGACAGCGTGATTGGGATTGGGGGCATAATCAAAATCGGTTTTGAAACCCCAATCATATATTCCGGATTGGTATCTTGCGTCAAAACTATTCAAAGTGCCATTGTAATAGTCTTCTTCTCCCGCCTCAAAATTGAAATTAAATCTACTGTATGTTATTGTAGTATTGGCAAAAAGCTTTGAATTGATCACTTTGTTCCATCGAAAAGCACTGATGACATTTCCCCAATCTATTCCACCTTTGCTTTTGTAATAATCATTTCCATTATAACCTTTGCTTTCTATCGTTGAGCCAAATCTATCGCTTCCCAAATAAGTGCTTAAAAACAAAGTATTCTTATCGTTCAATTTGTAATTCAATTTCATATTGAGATCATAGAAATAGGCACTGAAATCTATATTTTCACCCGAATCTTTTGCGGCACTTTTTATAAGTGGTCTTGCTAATAAATCTATATAATTACGTCTTCCTGAAATCAAAAAAGAACTTTTATTTTTAATAATGGGACCTTCAAAAGTCAATCGGCTGGACAAGATTCCTATAGAACCCTCGCCGTGATACTCTTTGTCATTTCCTTCTTTCATATTGATTTCCAAAACGGAAGACAATCTACCTCCATATCGTGCCGGAAATCCTCCTTTGGTCAACGTTACATTTTTAATGGCATCGGTATTAAAAACAGATAAAAATCCAAACAAGTGCGATACATTGTAAACAGGAACACCATCTAAAATGATTAAATTCTGATCCGGACTACCGCCTCTGACATACATTCCGTTTAAGCCTTCTGTTCCTCCTTGCACTCCCGGTAATAATTGCAATGCCTTTATCAAATCTACTTCACCTAATAGGGAAGGAATTCTTTCAATATCCTGCACATTTACTTGAATCTGGCTCATTTGACTTCTTTTTTCTATCGGGGCGTTCTTTTTGCTTACAACCACCACTTCGTCTAACGCATTATCCGGATGTAAAGCAAAATTCAGGACTTTGTTTTCGGTTAAATCAAAATTTAATTTTTCGTCTTTATAACCTACATAACTGCAAATCAATTCTATTTCGCTCTTGGGCAAAGTCAAGCTGAAAAAACCGTAATTATTGGTTACTGTCCCTTTTAAGGTCTTCGAGTCGTAAACATTGGCAGCAATGAGTTTTTCACCTGTTGCAGCATCTTCTACATAACCGCTAATAGTGTATTGTTGGGAAAAAACAGAAATGGTAAAAAATAAGAAAAAGGTAGTTATTACTCTCATAGGAAATAAATTATCATTCAAAAATAATGAATGTAATTAAAACAAAAAGTTAAATAATTTATTTTAACAAAAAGATAAGAAACAAAATTGGAATGATAAAACCGAGAGTTAATTAACACTGTTGTTTTATAAATCATCGGCTCATTTATTCTTTGTTTTGCAATATTAATCATTTCTGTACTTTTAACTCAGTTTTTAGACTGGACTAAGAAATACAAAACTACAATAATTCAAAACTCAACATTCAAATTCCGAAAGTTATCGGAACAACATTCAAAACTCATCATTCAAAACTCATCATTCAAAACTCAAAATAATTTCTCTATTTTTACTAACTTTGTCTCATGAATAAAACGCAATTAATCCATCAAATTAAATCCAAAAAATCCTTTCTGTGCATCGGATTGGATGTGGATTTAGAAAAAATACCATCTCATTTATTAGCAACAGACGATCCCATTTTTGAATTTAACAAAGCGATAATCGATGCCACTCATGATGTAGCAATTGCTTACAAACCTAATACCGCTTTCTATGAAGCTTATGGTTTAAAAGGATGGCAAGCCTTGGAAAAAACCATTCGTTATTTGAATGAAAAACATCCTGAAATTTTTACCATTGCCGATGCTAAACGCGGCGATATTGGCAATACTTCAACACGCTATGCTAAAGCATTTTTTGAAGAAATGCAGTTTGATGCTATTACGGTAGCCCCTTATATGGGACGTGACTCGATAGAACCTTTTTTGAAATTTCAAGATAAGTTTACTATTTTGCTTGCCTTAACTTCCAATGCTGGAGCGGATGATTTTCAAATGCTCAAAACAGGACATCATCAACCGATTTTTGAACGTGTTTTGAAAAAAGCACTCACCTATATAAACAACGAAAATCTAATGTTCGTGGTGGGTGCCACCCAAAGCGATTCCTTAAAAAAAGTGCGCGAAATTGTTCCTCATCACTTTTTGTTGATTCCCGGTGTAGGGGCACAAGGCGGAAGTTTGGAAGATGTTTGCAAAAATGGAATGACAGAGGAAATTGGGTTACTCGTCAACTCATCACGTGAAATTATTTATGCCGGCAACGATGTGAATTTTGCTCAAAAAGCACGATTGAAAGCGTTGGATGTGACTTTGAAAATGCGGGAGATAATGGAACACTAATCCACGCCTACTGCTTGGCAGGAAAGCGGATTGTGCAGATTTTCGCAGATTTTTTTAGATTTACTTGCAATAAAATTAAATCATTATGGCTTTTAAAGACCATTTAAATAGAACCGTTACTTTAGACTATCAACCTCAACACATTATTAGTTTGGTGCCTTCACTTACGGAATTGTTACACGATTTGGGTTTGGAAAAACGCATTGTGGGGATTACCCAATTTTGTGTGCATCCTTATCATTACAAATCAGTTAAAACCATTGTAGGCGGCACCAAAAAAGTAAAAATGGAAGTGATTCAATCCCTGAATCCGGATTTCATCTTGTGTAGTAAAGAAGAAAACACACCCGAAATGGTGTTAGAATTAGAAAAAATTGCCCCTGTTTTCGTAAGTGATGTTGCAGATTTTCAAAGTGCCTTGAAATTGATTAAAGAATTGGGAGAAATATTGGGGAAAAGAATTGAATCCGAAAATTTAGTTCAGAAAATTGAGCTAAAATACAATGATTTTCAAATTTTTATCAAAGATAAAAGGCAGGTGAAAACAGCTTATTTTATCTGGAAAAACCCTTGGATGGTGGCAGGAAACGGTACTTTTATCCATGATATGATGCGCATCAACCAATTAGAAAATGTGTTTGCCAAAAAAGAACGTTATCCTGAAATAAATATAAAGTACCTTAATTTGCAGGGCAATCCCGAATTACTCCTGTTTTGCAGTGAACCTTACCATTTTAAAGAAGAAGACGCCTTTGAAGTGCTGCGTGAAAATGAAAAAATCTTGAGCATCTTTGTGGATGGACAATATTTTTCGTGGTATGGTTCTCGTCTGTTGAAAGCTTTTGATTATTTCAAAGTTTTACAGGAAAAAATTGTGTCTTATACTTAGGTTGAAAGAGCTAACAAAGTTAATTGATTAAAATTCCCCAAGTTAAAATCATCTGCAATAAACAGCTCATATACAATATATCATTCTTCACACTTATCTCACTTCTACTTTTATTAATGTTCTACGAACCGCTCTCGTTGATTTGTGAATTTTGTGTGTGTTGATTACAAATCTTTTTTAATGAACATTTAACGGTTATTATAAATGTAGTAGCTGATTTTAAGCACTACCTTTCGGCTAATTTTAAACTTTTATTTTATTTACTGAACTTGTCTTTAAGTCTTTAGTCGCTATTTTTTTTACACCTTGTTGGCAAAAGATTAAATAGTTATTTTAAATTATCCATTTATCTTTTCAAATTTTACACTACAACCTTCATCACATTCCATATAAGATGGTTTCAAAATTAAAATTGTATGTGTATTAGATTCAATTATCTCAATATAATTATTTGAAAAGTTTGAACAATTATAAGTCATATTAACTTCATTTGTATTTAAATAATTAAATGTGCCCGAATTGCACTCACTAAATTTAGTAGAAGTAAAGTTTCCGTTTTTTAGAAATTCTAGATAATAACCGTTTGAAACAGGATGCCAGGTTGGACTTGCTCCACCATCACTTCCATATATTTCTATCTGTTTCCATTTTCCTATTATTTCTGGTTCATTTTCATTCTTAGTGCAACCATTTATTATAATTGCAAAAATTAGATAAAATAAAGTTTTCATATTTATAAATTTTAATTATAATTTAGCTACTCTCTGATACACCGTTGGTTTCTTTTTAATTTTCTACCAACTCTTAGTGTAGGCGATGTGGCGGTGAAGTTCTCACTACCGCTTGGTAAAAGCACAAAAGTTTGGTTCATCACAAAAGTTTGTTTAGATGCCTTTACCCGTACTATTCGCCTAAATTGTATTGTGCAACGTATTTAATTGTCTTTTAGAAATTTGTTTAACTTTTTTGAGTCTTGTCGGTTGTCCCAAAAACCTGTGATGATTATATTGTTTTTTCAATTTTATATAGTAAAGAGTAGTAGGTGATAAATATTGCTCTTGTTTCTTTGAATTCGGTCATTTTTCCCATTTCTAAATAGGATTTCAATAAATTTAGACGTTCTCTTATCATCAAATTTAATTTAACTGAATATGCCGTGCTGAAATTTCGGTTATTCCAATATTCAAAAATGTGATTTTTTTGTTTTACAGCAGTTTTAGTCCAAAATATGCTTACTTCATCCATTTTTCATCAGATTTTTCCAATTCTTCTGCTGAAATAAGATTTCCGTCTAAAATGTCTTGTTCGCTCATTAATAGCATTTCAATTTGATGACTATCTAACGGATATTTTTCATCTGATTGTGTTGAATTGAAAATTGTATCTATTGCATTTAATAATTTTTCATCTTTTGTGATTAAAATTCTGTCAATCAATCTATTTTTTATTTTAACAAGTGTTGTCATACTATTATTATTTTAAACAAAAGTCGTAAAAAATGTAGATATACGATTCATTCATTAATTATTTTTACGAATGAATTATATTTTTTGGAGTAAATAATTTTTACTTGCAAATTATTAAAACGTTTAACAATTAAATTTTTTTTATCGTTATGAACCCTATATCAAGTAATTTATAATTGTCTTTTTCTGCATAATTAATCGGTACCCCAAAAGTTAACAATTTTTTACCTTCATAAAAATTAATAAGATAGAAATCTTTATTTGCTAATTTAACAATTCGAAGTTGTATGACATTCTCAATATTCCCATTAGTTTCTATAACATTTTTTGATAAAAAATAATTTCTTAATTTATAGTTTAAATTTTCTCCAAGGTTAACAAAACTAAATGAAAACACAAAGGTTAAAAAAATAATTAAAATTTTTAAAATTTGTATTTTGAAACGTCCTTTTCCCAATTTTCGAATAAAAATAACAAAAAATTTTTCCCAATTTGAAATAAAAATAAAGCCAAAACCAAAAACAATAAGAAATCTACTTAATTGAGTTATTACTATCCAATAATTCATATTGTGATTAAGAAGCACAATAAGCATTAGACCAATAAACGCCATAAATATCCCTAGTATGTATATTTGGTTATATTTCCGTTTCATTTTTTCTTATGTTGCCCAACATCCGTCTTGACGTATGTTTTTGTTTTCCATCGCGTCTATATTTGCATGGGGAACTTTAGGCAGCTTCATTTTCGTAATTACTTTCACTGTATGCGTAGCAAATATAAAAAAAATTTCTATTTCTTTTTTCTTATTAACCCATTTTATGAAAAAACGGTTACAACTCGCCTTTATACCTTTCAAGATAGTTTGTGGCATCCAAAAAAACATTTCAAAATGTTAAACCTTTCTCAATTGTATTCTGTCATTTTGTCATATTGAAAACAACATTGTATATTTGCCCTTGAAGAATGAAGAATGAAGAATGAAGAATGAAGAATGAAGAATGAAGAATGAAGAATGAAGA
>DYMN01000002.1:48993-128369 GCA_020740485.1 Polaribacter sp.
AGAATGAAGAATGAAGAATGAAGAATGAAGAATGAAGAATGAAGAATGAAGAATGGAAAATGCAGAATGGAAAATGCAGAATGCAGAATGGAAAACAATAATCAAAGTATCGAAGTGAAACGAAGATCCCGCAGGTTGAAAATCACGCATTGGCGTGGGCGGGACAACAAACAATAATTAATGTCAGCAGATCAAGTCATAGACGAAAAAAAACAAGGGCAAGCACTTATTACCCTGCCCAAAATAGGAAACGCCAAAAAGGTATATATTGAGAGTTATGGTTGTCAAATGAATCTCAATGATAGCGAGATTGTAGCGTCTATTCTCTCCGAACAGGGTTTTAATACCACTTTCTTGATGGAAGAAGCCGATTTAGTGTTGGTCAATACGTGTTCTATTCGCGAAAAGGCAGAACAAACCGTGCGCAAACGCTTGGAAAAATACAATGCTGTCAAAAAAATCAATCCTAAAATGAAAATCGGCGTATTGGGTTGCATGGCAGAACGCCTGAAAGAAAAGTTTTTAGAAGAAGAACACATGGTTGACTTGGTAGTAGGTCCTGATGCTTACCGCGATTTGCCTCATCTCATTGAAGAAATTGAAGCCGGTCGTGATGCGGTGAATGTGTTACTCTCCAAAGAAGAAACCTATGCAGACATTGCACCTGTGCGATTGAACTCTAATGGCGTGAGCGCCTTTGTAAGCATTACGAGAGGTTGCGACAATATGTGTACTTTTTGCGTGGTGCCTTTCACTCGTGGACGGGAACGCAGCCGCGATCCGGAAAGCATTATCAAGGAAATTCGCGATTTAGAGTTGCAAGACTTCAAAGAAGTTACACTCTTAGGTCAAAATGTAGATAGCTACCTGTGGTATGGGGGCGGTTTGAAGAAAGATTTTGACAAAGCCTCTCCCGAAGCGCAAGCCCAAGCAGTAGATTTTGCTGATTTATTGGATAGATGCGCCCTATCATTTCCAAAAATGCGATTTCGTTTTTCTACTTCCAATCCGCAAGATATGCAATTGAAAGTAATACAAACTATGGCAAACCACGAAAATATATGCAATTACATTCATTTACCGGTGCAAAGCGGCAGCACGACCGTGTTAAAACGTATGAACCGCCAACATACGCGTGAAGAATATCTAACGTTGATTGATAACATTCGTCGTATCATTCCCGATTGTGCCATTTCACAAGATATGATTGCGGGATTTAGTGGCGAAACTGAAGCAGAACATCAAGAAACTTTGTCTTTAATGGATGAAGTGAAATACGATTTCGGATTTATGTTTGCATACAGCGAACGTCCCGGAACTCCAGCTGAAAAACGCATGGCAGACGATGTACCCGAAGAAATAAAAAAAAGAAGACTCAATGAGATTATTGCCAAACAGCAAGAGCATAGTTTACTTAGAATGGAACAATGGGTGGGCAAAACTATGGAAGTGCTAATCGAAGGGAACTCCAAGAAATCCGATACACATTGGATGGGACGTAATTCGCAAAATGCCGTAGTGGTATTCCCCAAAACCGGAGCAGAACAAATCGGTGACTTTGTGGTGGTCAAAACCCACGAATGTACTTCGGCTACTTTGTTAGGGGTTAGAGTTTAAAGTTTAATGTTTAAAGTTGAGCGAAGCGAAATGACGCTTTGCGTTATTTAAAGTTGAGCGAAGCAAAATGACGCTTTGCGTTATTTAAGGTTAAAATTTTATGTTTGGAATTTGGAATTTAAATATTTGGAATTTTTAATAAAATGGATATACAAGCACTCAAACAAAGATTTGGCATCATCGGTAACGATGCACAACTCAATCGTGCATTGGAAAAAGCCGTAATGGTGGCTCCCACTGATATTTCGGTATTAGTTACCGGAGAAAGTGGGGTGGGCAAAGAGAACATCCCCAAGATTATTCACAACTTATCGCATCGTAAGCACGCTAAATATATCGCTGTAAACTGTGGTGCCATACCCGAAGGCACTATAGACAGCGAACTCTTCGGACACGAAAAAGGATCCTTTACCGGCGCAGTCGGTGCGCGTCAAGGTTATTTTGAAGAAGCCGACGGTGGGACTATTTTCTTAGATGAAGTGGGCGAGTTACCATTGACTACGCAAGTGCGATTGTTGCGCGTGCTGGAAAACGGAGAATTTATCAAAGTAGGTTCTTCCAAAGTACAAAAAGCCGATGTGCGCATTGTGGCTGCTACTAATCTCAATATGTCGGAAGCCATCAAAAAAGGAAAATTTAGAGAAGATTTATATTATAGATTAAGTACGATAGAGATAGAAATGCCCCCTTTGAGAAATCGCAAGGGCGACATACATTTACTCTTTAGAAAATTTGCTTCTGATTTTGCTCAAAAATACAAAATGCCCGCTATCCAACTTACAGAAGAAGCAGTACAGATGCTCAATAGGTATCATTTTCCGGGGAATATTCGTCAGTTGCGCAATATTGCTGAACAACTTTCTGTAGTAGAAAAAGACAGATTGATTACCGGTCAAATATTAAAAGAATATCTCCCACATTATGAAAGTCAGCTTCCCAGCATTGTAAGCGGAAAAAAATCTGAATTTGATTATCAAGCTGAGCGCGAGATGATGTACAACGTCTTATTGGAATTGAGAAAAGAATTAGATGAAGTAAAAAAAGTTACCGTAGATTTAATCCATGGCAATTCAAATATTTCAAACACAATTCCAGATATTTACAATCCAAAAGTGGATCATACTGAAAAATATATAGATGTTAAAAATCATACCATACACAATGATGAGGAGGCAGATGATTATTACGAAGATATTGATGAAGGTCAAAGCACACAAAAAACCATTGAAGAACACGAAATTCAAATGATAAAAAATTCCTTAGCTAAACATAAAGGAAAACGTAAATTGGCTGCCAAAGAGTTGGGAATTTCCGAGAGAACCTTATATCGAAAAATAAAAGAATACAAATTATAATTATTCCGTTATAAAACATTATTTCAAAATGCATAAAGTGATAAAATACCTATTTTTTGCCTCTATTCTATTTACATTCAATAGTTGTGGCATTTACTCATTTACAGGAGTTAAAATAGATGCAAAAACCGTGCAAGTGGATTATTTTGCGAATAATGCGCCATTGGTTGAACCCACGTTGAGTTCAAAATTTACTGAAGCATTACAAGATAAATTTATTAAGCAAACGAACCTCACTATGGTAAGTTCCGGTGGTGAATTGCAATATGAAGGCGAAATTACTAATTACACTATCAATCCCACTGCCGCTACAGCAGATCAAACGGCTGCGATGAGCCGATTGACCGTAACAATAAAAGTTCGATTCTATAACAATTTGAACGAAGAAGATAATTTTGAAAAATCATTTTCGCATTTCTCTGATTTTGGAGCAGACCAACAATTAGTAGGAAGTGTGTTGGATGATGCTTATGCTGAAATATTCGAACGCATAACGCAAGATATTTTCAATGAATCAGTTGCAAAATGGTAATTTTTATTAGATTTGTAAATTATTAACTCATCAAAGATGGATCTGAATCGTTTTATTCAAGTACTGAACAATCCTAACGAAATGTCAAATAATGATACTTTTATCATTGAAGACATTGTAAATGAATTTCCTTTTTTCCAAGCAGCAAGAGCTTTACATCTCAAAGGGTTAAAAAACCAAAACAGCTTCCGATACAATGAAGTCCTGAAAACCACAGCAGTATATACAGCGGATAGAAGTATTCTTTTCAATTTTATTACTTCAACTGATTTTGAAAACGTAACACTCAAAAATAACGAAGCTCAGCTAATAGCAGAATTAGAATCTGTAGATGAATCAATAAAGGAAAATCTTGGACATTCTGAGCTTAATGTTACAGACGAAGAAGTTGAAAAACTAAATCATCTTATTGAATCACATGATATTAAATCACATAAAGAACAAGAATTACCAGTATTTAATGACTTAAACGATTTTCCCAAAACCACTAATGAAACTATTGAAAACGAAGAAATAGACCTAATTAAAGAATATGAAACAGAACAACATCATATTTCTTTTGATAATTTAGATGAAGAAGTGAAAGATGAAAAAGAAATGAGTTTTGAAGAAGAAATTGAAAAAATTGCCAATGAGTTTCTTAAAAAAATAGAATCAGAACACAAAACTTTTGAGCCCGATCCTGAATTTACATTGGAAGATACAACTGAAATTGATGAAAAATGGCAAATAAATGATATAAATATCGGAAATAAAAGTGAGGGAGCCCAAGAATTGCAACAAGAAACCTCAGATGCCTCTGAAAAATTAGATTCTTCTTTGGACTATGATGTAGAAGAAAAAATAAAAATTGAAAATGAATCTAATTTAATTATAGAAACCGAAAAATCAAAAATTCTTGATGATAATGAAACTATTGAAAACGAAGAAATAGACCTAATTAAAGGATATGAATCAGAACAACATCATTTTTCTTTTGATAATTTAGATGAAGAAGTGAAAGATGAAAAAGAAATGAGTTTTGAAGAAGAAATTGAAAAAATTGCCAATGAGTTTCTTAAAAAAATAGAATCGGAACACAGAACTTTTGAACCCGATCCTGAATTTAAATTGGAAGACACATCTGTAATTGATGAAAAGCGGCAAACAAATGATTTCAACATCGAAAATGAAAATAAGGAAACCCAAGAATTGCAAAAAGAAACTATAGATGCCTCTGAAAAAATAGATTCTTTTTTGAACTATGATGTAGAAGAAAAAATAAAAACAGAAATCGAAGATATTACTACAACTCCTTTCAATTCTATTGAAAATGGATCTAATTTAATTACAGAAAACGAAAAATCAAAAATTCTTGGAGATCAGCACCTCGAAGCTGAATTGATTTCTTCTTTTGAAAAATTTGAAAGCGCTGCATCTTCTGAAATTTTAAATCAAGATGAAGATGACATTGAAAAAGAAAGGAGAGAACATTTCAAAAAAATTGAAAACCAATTTATTGAAGAAATATCTACCACAATTCGAGATGATTTTGATAAAAAAAACCAAATCAAAAATGAAATTATAGACTACTTTACACATTTAGACAAAGAGGTTGTTTTAGATGATCTGTTATTTGAAAAAATGACGCACGATTTGCCGGAAGATTTGAAACAAGAGATTGAAAACGAAATTATTTTACATTTTACACAAACCTCTACACCTAAAGAAACCGAGTCAAGTGAAAAAACAGAAAACAAGCCTATAATAGATCCAATTGAAGCTGAAATGATAGCTCACTTTAGTGATCTATCATCCACTGTATCTGAAGAAACGAAAATCGAAATTCCGAATGCTCCTATTGAAGACCCCATAGAAAAAGAATTAAGGGAACATTTTGCAAAATACAATCAAAAGGAGGAAATTAATGAGCTTGAAACACCTGAAAATTTGAGTGTTCAAGAAAAAACACCACAAGTAATTACAATTGAAAATTCTGAAGAAGCTGAAGAACAAGAAGAGATCGTTTTTGAGTTGCTTCCCAATGAAATTTTTTCTCAAACCTTGTCTGATGAAAAAACCAATGTAGAGGAAAAGATTGACCTCCATTTAGATGAGGATTTCAGTCCGCCCATTCAATTTCACCGAAATGACACTCATTCTTTTAACAATTGGTTAAAACTTTCAACTTTTAAACCCATCAATAGAGAAGTAGAGCCGGAAAACACTGTTTCTATTGTAAAAAAAATGGAAATAATAGACGAATTTATAGATAAAAATCCAAAAATTGAAACTTTAAAAAATGAAGTTTCAATATCAGAAGTTATCAATCAAAATATTGATAATGAAGAGATTATGACTGAAACTTTGGCAAGAGTTTATGTAATGCAACATAAATATTCCGATGCAATGCGCGCTTATCAAATATTAAGTTTGAAATTTCCGGAAAAAAGTAGTTTCTTTGCAGACCAAATTAAGCAGATAGAAATTATTAGAAAAAACAATTTACATTAATTATAATCAAATGACAACTTTCTTACTTATTGTAACATTAATTGTAGCCGTTTTATTAATACTGATCATTATGGTGCAAAACCCAAAAGGGGGAGGACTTTCATCAACTTTTGGAGGAAGTGGAGCAACAATTGGAGGAGTTCAAAGCACCAACTCTTTTTTAGATAAAAGCACTTGGACGTTAGCAACGGTTATGGTTGGACTGGTTTTGATTATAAATTTGAGTTTTGTTAGCAAAGGTAGCACTTCAACTAACAGTTTAGAAAACACTTTAGATGTTTCTGAAATGCCTGCTGAAAAACCAACAAATCCATCTACAAATCAGCCAACTTCGCAAAACCCAACACAACAACCGGTAACTCCGGCAAAATAATATTCTAATAAAAAAATTAAAAATGCCAACCCCAATGACAGGTTGGCATTTTTTTTATTAAAATATGACATAATAAAATTTAATAAAAATCTAATTTTCAACAATATAGATCTTTATTGAAATTTATTAGAATTATTGGTTCATTTTGGTCTAATTTTGGAAAAAAATCGAGCATAGAAAAATTAATGTTTAACAAAACTATTAAATAATATGAGCACAAATATTAAACCATTAGGCGATAGAGTTCTTATAGAACCTATTGAAGCTGAAACCAAAACCGCGTCAGGCATTATCATTCCTGATTCTGCAAAAGAAAAACCTCAAAAAGGTAAAGTCGTGGCAGTTGGAAACGGAAGTAAAGATCAACCATTGACTGTGAAAGAAGGAGATAACGTTCTTTATGCAAAATATATCGGAACCGAATTAAATCACGATGGAAAAACATACCTCATTATGCGTGAAAGCGATATATTAGCGGTTATATAATAAAAATAAGAGCGGAGAAAACAATAAACATTAAAACATAAACCTTAAACACATACACAATGGCAAAAGAGATTATATTTGATATAGAAGCACGCGACGGATTAAAGCGCGGTGTAGATGCATTAGCCAATGCAGTAAAAGTAACTTTAGGCCCCAAAGGACGCAATGTGGTAATTGACAAATCATTTGGCGGACCATCCATAACCAAAGACGGCGTAAGTGTAGCCAAAGAAATAGAATTAAAAGACCCTATTGAAAACATGGGGGCACAAATGGTCAAAGAAGTGGCTTCCAAAACCAGTGACCTTGCTGGCGATGGGACTACCACTGCAACCGTTTTAGCACAAGCTATCGTAAAAGAAGGCTTAAAAAATGTAGCAGCCGGTGCTAATCCACTCGACTTAAAACGCGGTATAGACAAAGCCGTGGAAGAAGTTGTGGCTAATTTGAAAAAAAATTCTGAAGAAGTAGGCAACAAATCAGACAAAATTCAACAAGTAGCAGCCATATCAGCTAACAATGATGATAGTATAGGTAAATTGATTGCCAATGCTTTTGAAAAAGTAGGTAAGGAAGGTGTTATTACCGTAGAAGAAGCTAAAGGAACTGAAACTTATGTAGACATTGTAGAAGGAATGCAATTTGACCGTGGCTACCTTTCACCATACTTTATCAATAATCCGGACAAAATGTTAGTGGATTTAGAACACCCTTACATTTTACTCTACGAGAAAAAAATCAGCAACCTGAAAGACATGTTGCCTGTATTAGAACCTGTGGCTCAAAGTGGCAAACCTCTCTTGATTATTGCTGAAGATGTAGATGGCGAAGCATTGACTGCTTTGGTAATGAATAAATTACGTGGCGCATTGAAAATCGCAGCCGTAAAAGCTCCAGGTTTTGGTGACCGCAGAAAAGCTATGTTAGAAGACATCGCCATACTTACCGGCGGGACACTCATCGCAGAAGAAATTGGACTGACCTTAGAAAACGCAAGCATCGAAATGCTCGGAACAGCAGAACGCATTACTATTGACAAAGACAATACTACTATTGTAAATGGTGCAGGAAGCAAAGCAGATATCAAAACACGTGTAGAGCAAATCAAAGCGCAAGTAGAAGTGACCACTTCTGAATATGACAAAGAAAAATTGAAAGAACGCTTAGCTAAATTAGCCGGTGGAGTTGCCGTACTCTACGTAGGAGCAGCCAGTGAAGTAGAAATGAAAGAAAAGAAAGACCGTGTAGATGATGCGTTGCATGCTACAAGAGCCGCCGTAGAAGAAGGAATTATTGCAGGAGGTGGTGTAGCTTTAGTTAGAGCAAAATCCGTATTGAGCAAAATCAAAACTGATAATGCTGACGAAGCTACCGGTGTGAGCATCATTGACCGTGCCATAGAAGAACCATTGCGTCAAATTGTAGAAAATGCAGGTAAAGAAGGTTCAGTAGTAGTAGCTAAGGTAAAAGAAGGCAAAGCCGATTTTGGCTATAATGCCAAAACTGATGAATATGTTCAAATGTTTAAAGCCGGAATCATAGACCCAACCAAAGTTACCAGAATAGCATTAGAAAATGCCGCTTCTGTAGCCGGAATGATTCTAACCACAGCTTGTGCTTTGGTCAACATCAAAGAAGAAACTCCACCAATGCCTCCAATGGGTGGTGGTATGCCTGGAATGATGTAAGATAAATACCAATAAGCAATACCGATAGATATCGGAATTAAATTCCAAGCTTGTATCACTACGAGTTTGGAATTTTTTTTTATTTTGAAATTTATTTATGTAAGTTTGTAAATCTAAATTCAAACTAAATCCATGCAAGAAAATCACTTAACTTTTGAAGATTTTAAAACAGAAATCTTAACCGATTATAAATTAGCTGTTCTCAGCAGAGAATGTAGTATAATAGGTCGTAAGGAAGTATTGATGGGGCGTGGTGCATTCGGAATTTTCGGCGATGGCAAAGAATTACCCCAAATTGCGATGGCTAAAGTATTTCAAAACGGTGATTTTCGCTCCGGTTATTATCGCGACCAAACTTTTATGATGGCAATTGGCGTTTTGACTCCGCAACAAATATTTGCCAGCGCCTATGGAGACACAGACATCAACAACAATCCTGAATCCGGAGGCCGTCAAATGAATAACCATTTTGCTACTCATTCGCTCCACGAAGACGGCACGTGGAAAGATTTGACAAAACAAAAAAATTCTGCCTCCGACATATCGTGTACTGCAGGGCAAATTCCCAGATTGCTTGGTTTAGCTCAAGCCTCTAAAATTTATAGAGAATTAACCGAACTCAATAATTATACTCAATTTTCTATCAATGGAGATGAAGTAGCTTGGGGCACCATAGGCAATGCCAGCACCAGTGAAGGACTTTTCTGGGAAACTATCAATGCCGCCGGTGTGCTACAAGTTCCTATGGTTATGAGTATTTGGGATGACGAATACGGTATATCTGTTCCGGCTAAATTCCATACTACAAAAGAAAATCTATCGGAAATATTAAGTGGGTTCCAACGCACTGCGGACAAAAAAGGATTTGAAATATTCACCGTTTCCGGTTATGATTACCCTGCCTTGATAGACATTTACCAAAAAGCAGCTGTTATTGCAAGAGAAGAACACGTACCTGTAATCATTCACGTCAAAGATTTAATGCAATTTACCGGACATTCTACTTCGGGTTCGCAAGAAAGGTATAAATCAGCAGAAAGATTAGAATATGAAAAAAGTATAGACTGCAACACACGTTTCAGACAGTGGATTTTAGACTTTGAAATCAAAGACGCGGAAGGGCAATCTATAAGATTAGTAAATTCTTTAGAGGAAATCACTGAGATAGAAAATACCGCAAAAGAAGAAGCGCGTAAAGCAAAAAGTGAAGCTTGGAATGCATTTAAAACTCCGATTAAAAAAGAAGCAGATACGCTTTTGCAAATGGTGAATGAAATTGCAAATCATTCCAAAAATGCTCCTTTTATTCAAAAATTAATTGAACCATTTAAAGAAGAAACCGACGTTCACATTAAACATACATTGGTTTTTGCTCGAAAAGTATTCAGATTTATCGTTGATGAGAATATCCCCCAAAAAGTATTGTTAAAAAATTTTATTGATACTATCTCTGCTCAATATCAACAACGCTATTCCTCTCATTTATTTAGCGAAACAGATCGGGCAGCCTCAAAAATTGAAGAAGTAAAACCCACTTATAACGAAAATGCAGCTCAAGTAGATGCTCGAACCATTCTAAGAGATAATTTCGATGTAATTTTCTCTCGCCACTCCGAAGTATTGATTTTTGGTGAAGATGTAGGTTATATTGGCGATGTGAACCAAGGATTGGAAGGACTGCAAAAGAAATACGGAGCAATACGCATTAGCGATACAGGCATTCGCGAAGCTACTATTGTAGGACAAGGTATAGGATTAGCTATGCGCGGTTTTCGTCCTATCGCCGAAATTCAATATTTAGATTACATTTTATTTGCCTTGCAAACTTTGAGTGACGATTTGGCAACCTTGCACTACAGAACAGCAGGAAGACAAAAAGCTCCTTTAATTATTCGGTCTCGTGGGCATCGGTTAGAAGGAATTTGGCACTCAGGTTCGCCTATGAGTGGTATTAATAATTTATTAAAAGGAGTGTGTATATTAGTACCTCGAAACATGACAAAAGCAGCCGGATTCTACAACACGCTAATAGAAAGTGATGATCCTGCTTTAATTATAGAAAACCTCAACGGCTACCGACTGAAAGAAAAACAACCCAACAATTTCGGAGAATTTAGAACTCCAATAGGCGAAGTTGAAACGCTTATGGAAGGAAAAGACATAACACTGATTTCCTATGGTTCTACTTTAAAATTAGTGCTCGAAGCAGCCTTAGAGTTGCGTCAATTCGGAATTTATGCCGAAGTAATCGATGTGCAAAGTTTGCAACCTTTTGACATCAAACACGATGTGGTTAAAAGCATCAAGAAAACCAACCGTTTAGCCATTATTGATGAAGACTATTCCGGAGGAGCTTCTGCTTATTTGTTAGATGAAGTTCTCATTAAACAAAATGCTTTCCAATATTTAGATTCAAAGCCACTAACCATCACTGCCCGCAATCATCGTCCCGCTTATGGCACCGATGGAGATTATTTTTCCAATCCAAGCACTGAGGATATATTTGAAAAAGTATATAATCTGATGCACGAAGTGAATCCGACAAAATATCCCAAGCAATTCTAGTTCTCAATATTGCTTTTGGCTATTGCGTGATTTAAAAAAATTGAATTTTATCTAAAAATCAAAATACCAATTATTTAAATCATATTTAAAACCAAAATTAAACCAAGTACTTGTTTTATTTTTAAAAAGAGTATTCTCTTTGGGTGCATTAAAACTACGTACCAACAAACCTCCAAAAACTTTCAAATTGGTTGAAGGGTTTATTAAATACCCTGCCTGAAAATCACCTATTACTATTTTAGCTTTATTACCTTGGCCTGTATTTATTCCGTAATCTGCATTTCTATCAGCGTAATCACGGAAAATATCACCTCCATAGCTGTTAGTGTCTTCCGTTGAATTATAATCAAATCCTTTGAGCCCCGCTTCTATTTTGCTGTTAACAAACCAACGTTGATATTTATAATCAACAATAAATATACCTTCTCTAAAATTGCTTCCCCAAGGATGGGCTAAAGATTGGTTGTATGTTCCATAATTGGTTTCAATAAATTCATGAGAATAAACATAGGGTCGGACTGTATTATACTCCATTTGCAAATTAAGATTTGGAAGGTGAAAAGCATTGAAATACTTTGCCCCTAATTGAAAAGCGTATTTATTTCCCCAATATCCACTGGATGAAAACAGCTCTTTTTTGGTTATTTCGTCAAAAAGAAGTTGACTGTAAATATGTATGTCCTTTTTTAATTTATAAGTGGTACTTAATCCTAACATTACGTTTGCGTGTTTTGAACCGATTGCATACTCAATCGGTCTGTAAAGAATTAGAGGATTGATATAATCTACATCAAAACCTTGATTAGGAGATTTTGCCCAAATAACACTTTCAAAAAGGCTGATGTTTAATTTTTTTGTAGCATTTAAACTCAAGTGGTGTATGGCTGCAAATTTGCGTAGAAAAATATTATCTACTGTCACTTCCCTCCTTACATCGCGCATAAACATCCACAAGTTAGTATATTGAATTTTCCAAAAATTGGTTTGAATTTTAAAAAAAGTAGACGGAGCTGTTGCATCCGACAAAAACAAAGAGCGGTAGCCATCTCCAATAAAATTCTTATCACGTCCGAATTGAAAATTAAAAGTTTTATTGGGCGAATAGGAAACATATCCCGTAGATGATTGATAATCAAAACCATTAGTGCCAAATTCTCTTGCGCTTACTTGTCCCGGAATAACGGCAGCAGAATTTCTTCCCGGTTTGATGGAAAAGGCATAATCATTGAAATAATCCACAAAACGAGCTTGACTTTCATAGAAGGTTGAAGATAGTACAATTTTGTTCCAAAGTCCGGCATCAATTCGCGCACCACGGGTGTTATTATAAGTAAATCTATTGTCCGAATTGTCTTTACCGGCTATCACATCAAATATAGGGTTAATATTAATCCAATAATATTTATCGGAAATTTCTACAAAGTTTTCATTCCAAAATTTTCTCCCTAACCACGTTTTTTTGTCTTTTAGAAGTGGCGTTTGGATGGAATCAAATTTGTTAGTGTCAACAGCTAAATTGTTCAAATAAGGTCTGAAACCGGTGTGAATTTGGTCTGAATTCTGATAGTTGTGAAGAGATAAGTTATCCCAATAATTCAAATTACTTCGATAAGGACTATTTTCTTTTCTTATCTCCAAATTCTCATTTTTCAAACCATAATTTAACCCGTCTAAAGACCCCGTTTGAAGCATTTTTTTATTATTAGGATAATAAAGTATAAACTGTTTGTCTATAGTTTGCCCATTTAAAACAGCCGGTTGAAAAGGACTTAATTCCGAAAAAACTTTCTCTACTGTTTTATTAACTGAAACACTGTTAGAGGAAACGTGAATTACATCAAATTCTCCGTTTTTATTGGCTATAAAAACCACATAAAATTCATTTTGATAATCATTTGCATCAGTTGGTTTTACGTATTTAGAGTTAAAATCTTTTTTTACGTTTTCCAAGAAACACTTTTCCAAGTTGGCAATCGGCTGATTTTCACAATCTTTGTAGACGGGGTAATTTTCAGCTTGTCCAAAGAGTATTACATTGAATAATAGCATGGAAAGTAAAGTAATTGTTTTTTTTAACATAATGTAATTTTGGTTATTAGACTTCCCCACTACCCCATTTTATGCAAGGGAAACTGAGTCAGTGAACTATTTGATATTATTTGTTTGATATTTTAACCACTTGATGATTAATCAATTGATAGCGTTCTCCGCTTTCAGGACAGGTTGCAAACCCTTGATTGTCAAATTCTAATCTATGTCCATATTCACTCATCCAACCTATTTGGCGAGCCGGATTTCCCACCACCAAAGCATAGGGTTTTACTTCTTTAGTAACTACAGTACCTGCACCGATAAAAGCAAATTCACCAATATCATTACCGCAAACTATAGTGGCGTTTGCCCCAATACTGGCACCTCTTTTCACTAAAGTCTTTTCATAACTTCCTCTGCGATTTATAGCACTTCGAGGATTGGTTACATTTGTAAAAACCATTGAGGGACCCAAAAAAACATCATCTTCGCAGATAACACCGGTATAAATAGAAACATTGTTTTGAACTTTTACATTCTTTCCTAATATTACTCCGGGTGAAACTACCACATTTTGACCAATATTACAATTTTCTCCAATTTCACAATGGGACATAATATGACTAAAATGCCAAATTTTGGTGCCACTTCCTATCTTGCATCCTTCATCTACTACAGCTGTTTCGTGTGCAAAAAAAAGGTTTTCCATTTTTATAAATAATTACCCGACAAAAATACAAAATGTTACTGAAATTGAATAGTATCTCCTCCATAATAAAAATGAATTAGTCTGTATGAAAATAAAAATACTATTTTTGTGGAAATTTTTTTTATGCGTTTTTGGAACTTTATTTCACGTTTAATACTCAAAAACAGACTTGTAATCTTATTAATTTTACTTGCTTTCACTGTTTTATTAGCCACCCAATTCAAAAAACTTCATTTTTCTCATACTGAAGCAAATATATTGCCCAAAGATCATCCTATCAATGTTCAGTATGATAAGTTTTTAAGCATTTTTGGTGAAGAAGGAAATTTAATCATTTTAGCAGTTAAAGATTCAACCATTTTTACTCCAAAAAAGTTTAATGCTTGGAATGAATTAACTAAAAAATTGAAAGAAAATAAAGAAGTTGCAAGTGTCATTTCGCTAAAAGACATTAAACAATTGGTTAAAGACACTGTAAATCAGAAATTTGCATTACAGTCTCTTTTTAAGCATCCCATAGGTTCTGTTGAAGAGGTAAATTTGATTAAAAACACAATGTATCATGATTTACCATTTTATGAAAATTTATTGTATAACAAAAATGGAACCATCCAAACCTTAGTATATATTGACAAAAAAATTGTAAATACACCCATTAGAAAAAAGTATGTTCTCGATGTATTAAACCCATTGATTGAAAAATTTGAAAAAGAAAATAACGTAGATGTCAGAGTATCCGGTATGCCATATATCAGAACCATGAATGCGACAAATATTGCCGGTGAAATGAATTTGTTTATGGCTTTAGCAATGGGTGTTACTATTCTGATATTTTATTTTTTCTTCCATTCTTGGCGTGCCACACTCATCACAGCATTTGTTGTGTCGATTGGTGTAATGTGGGCTTTGGGTTATACGGCTTTGTTTGGGTTTGAAATTTCGATTCTTACCGCATTAATCCCTCCACTTATCATTGTTATTGGTGTTCCGAATGCTATTTTTTTAATCAACAAATATCAATTGGAAGTCAAAAAACACGGCAACAAAGTAAAGGCATTACACAGAGTAATCTCAAAAGTAGGAACTGCTTCGTTAATGACCAATTTGACTACCGCCATTGGTTTTGGTACATTTATTTTTACTAAAAGTCAATTATTGAGTGAGTTTGGTTTAGTTGCAGCATTGAGTATTATGTCGTTATACGTTTTGGGTTTAACATTTATCCCAATTGCCTATAGTTATATGGCTATTCCAAATGATAAAAATTTACAACATTTAGAACGTAATTGGATGATTAAAGTAATCAATTGGTTAGAACATATTGTACGAAATCACAGATTAAGTATTTATGTGGCTGCTATTTCATTGATTATTTTTAGTATGATTGGTATTTATTTTATCAAAGTTTCAGGAAGTTTGATAGAAGATATGCCCAAAAATAAACAGTTTACCAAAGATATTCAGTTTTTTGAAAAAGAATTTGGTGGTGTTATGGCATTGGAGTTTTTAATAGACACAAAAAAACCCAATGATGTTTATAAATTGAGTACATTGAAAAAAATGGAAAAACTCAATGAAATGATTGATGAAATTCCCGAATTATCAAAATCAATTTCAATGGTAAATGCGGTGAAATTCTCTAAGCAAGCATTTTATAACGGAAATCCTGAGTACTATGATTTGCCTACCAATGAAGAGAAATTGTTTATAGCCAATTATATAAAGAATTCGGCAAATAGTGCAAATTTAATGACTTCTTATGTTGATTCAACCGGACGTTATACCCGTTTGACAACCTATATGAAAGACATTGGAACCGATAAAATGGAGCGAATTGAAGAAAGATTACAAGACAGAATTAACAATACTTTCCCTAAAGAGAAATATGAAATAACCATGACCGGAAAAGCATTGGTTTTTTTAAAAGGGACTAATTATTTGATTATAAACTTGATATTAACTTTAGGATTAACCATTTTATTGATTTCTATTTTTATGGGATGGTTATTCAGAAGTTTCCCAATGATTGCTATTTCGCTTATCCCCAATATGTTACCATTATTGATTACTGCCAGTGTTATGGGTTATGTTGGTATTCCATTGAAACCCTCCACTATATTAGTTTTTAGTGTTGCTTTTGGAATTTCTGTGGATAATACCATACATTTTCTCACGCGTTACAGACAAGTTTTACAAACCCACAATTGGAAAGTAAACAAGTCTATTTATGCAGCATTACGAGAAACAGGAATCAGTATGTTTTACACCTCAATTGTGTTATTCTTCGGATTCTTGGTATTTGTGGTTTCAAGTTTTGGCGGGACAAAAGCCATGGGAGGATTGATTTCAGGAACTTTGTTGGTTTCAATGTTTTCAAATTTGTTGTTGTTGCCTGCTTTGTTAGTCTCATTAGAAAAAAGAATAGCCAACAAAAATGTATTAAAAGAACCAACTGTAGATGTTTGGGCTGAAGATGAGGACGATGAAATCAATTCTAAACCTTAATAAATTAGATTTACGATTTACGTTCCGATACCATGCTTTTAATTCTGTCATCCAATCCGATAGACCTGCCACGCATGGCGTGGTATAGAATTGAAAATCAAGATTTGGTGTGAGCATGATTGACAGGATTATCGGAATATAAATTATGAATAATTGAATAAAACCAAAATATTGCTCCACAACTAATAATCAATAACTAATAATCAATAACTAATAATCAATAACTAATAATCAATAACCCAATAACCAACGTTTCAACTTCATTTCGACTACGCTCAATGACCACGCTAAACGACCGATTATCAATAACCCAATAACCAATAATCCAATAATCAATAACCTAACCATGAAAGGAATCATATTAGCAGGAGGAAGCGGCACAAGATTGCACCCATTAACATTGGCTGTGAGCAAACAATTAATGCCCATTTACAACAAACCCATGATATATTATCCGTTGTCAACCTTGTTGATGGCAGGAATTCGTGAAGTTTTGATCATCTCAACGCCACAAGATTTGCCTCTGTTTGAAAAATTATTAGGCGATGGAGCTTCATTGGGTTGTAGATTTGAATATGCAGAGCAAGCTATTCCCAATGGATTAGCTCAAGCCTTTGTGATTGGAGCAGATTTTATTGGAAATGATGCAGCGACCTTAGTGTTGGGTGATAATATATTTTATGGTTCTCAATTAGAGAAAACCCTCAAAAGAGCATCTGAAAGAAAATCAGGAGCAACCGTTTTTGCTTACCATGTAAATGATCCGGAACGTTATGGAGTGGTGGCTTTTGACCAAAATCAAACCGCTATCAGTATTGAAGAAAAGCCAAAATTACCTAAATCCAATTATGCTGTTCCCGGCATTTATTTTTATGACAACCAAGTGGTGGAAATTGCTAAAAATTTGCAACCAAGTGCTCGTGGAGAGTATGAAATAACGGACGTAAATAACGTGTATTTGCAAAAAGGACAATTGCAAGTTGAAATTTTGGACACAGGTACTGCATGGTTAGACACCGGTACTTTTCATTCTTTGGCTCAAGCCACTCAATTTGTGCAAGTGATTGAAGAACGTCAAGGAATAATGATAGGTTGTTTAGAAGAGATTGCCTTCAAAAATGGATTTATTGATGCTAAACAATTACAAAAATTAGCGGAACCTTTACTGAAAAGCGGTTATGGAGAATATCTAATGCAACTTATAAAATAAGACAATGAATAAGTATTTTTACGAAGGTCAAGTGATTTGGTCGCAAGTGGATGCCAATCAGCACATGCGGCATTCTGCTTATGCTGATTTTGCGGCGCAAGCAAGAGTAGAATTGTTGGATTTAATGGGACTTTCAGCAAAATACCTGCATGCACACAAAATAGGTCCTGTTTTATTAAAGGAAGAATTAACTTACTACAAAGAAGTAAATTTAAGTGAGAGGATTAAAGTAAGTTGCGAATTAATTTCTTGTAAATCAGATGCTTCACGATGGCGTATCCAGCACGAAATATTCAAACAAAATGGCGTAAAGGCAGCTAATGTATTCGTAGAAGGAGCTTGGATAGATATGACCAAAAGAAAATTAACGGCTTTAGGGGGTGAAATGTTGGCAACTTTCTTAACTGCACCTAAAAGTTTAGATTTTATTACAGAGTAGAAGATCAAATTAAAATGACAAACGACTATAAAAAAACAAGTAAGCACTACATTATCAGCTTGGTAATGATTGCTATCGCTGCTTCATTATGGGGATTGGATGGGGTTGTTCTTACACCGCGATTATCAAATTTGCACGTTATTTTAGTGGTCTTTCTGCTACATGCCATTCCGTTTATTGCGATGAATGTGTTTCTTTTTAAACATTACAACGAACTATATAAGTTAGACCGAAAAGCTTGGTATTCTCTGATATGGGTCAGTGTTTTTGGAGGAGCAATAGGAACGATAGCTATTGTTAAAGCTTTGTTCTTAGTCAATTTTGAGCAACTTTCGGTAGTAGTATTACTACAAAAATTTCAACCTGTTTTTGCAATCATTTTAGCCGCTATTTTTTTAAAGGAAAAATTGAGTAAAGAATTTATCTTTTGGGGTATTATTGCCGTGTTTGGAGGTTATATACTCACTTTTGGATTCGATCTTCCCAGCTTTACTAGTTCGAATAATACGGAAAAAGCTGCACTCCTATCCTTGTTGGCTTCATTTTCATTTGCAAGTTCAACTGTATTTAGTAAAAATTTACTAAATAAAATTAATTTTATTTCTGCTACTTATTTTCGTTATGGTCTGACGGCATTTCTAATGTTTTTTGTCGTAATTTTTACAGGAACTTTTACTGAAATCAACAAAATAACTCATGAAAATTGGACTATCATCGGGATCATATCCGTAACTACCGGCACCATTGCTATCTTACTTTATTACTACGGACTAAAAACAGTAAAAGCGAGTCATTCCACCTTAGTCGAATTGTTTTTTCCTATCAGTGCTATTCTGTTAGATTATTTGGTAAATGGCGTTTTACTGTCCCCTATACAATGGTTAAGTACTGCTTTAATGATTTTTGCCATACTCAAAGCCAGTTCTGTAAGTAAATAATTTCTCCTTAGATTTTTGTAAGATGTCGTACATACTAAACATTGAAACTACCACCAAAAACTGCTCTGTATCCATAGCTGCTGATGGTAAAATTCTAGCACTTGAAGAGATCAATGATGGGAATTATGCACATGCAGAATTTCTTAACCCTTTTATTGATGCTGTTTTAAAAAAATCAAATCTTAATTTTAAAGATTTGAATGCCATTGCAGTGAGCAAAGGGCCTGGTTCCTATACCGGCTTGCGAATTGGAGTTTCCACAGCCAAAGGTTTGTGTTTTGCATTGAATCTGCCCTTGATTGCCGTTGATACCCTTACTGTTTTATCTAAATCAATAGCTGTTGCTGCAGGCTATATTATTCCGATGTTAGATGCTAGAAGAATGGAAATATATAGTGCCGTTTTCAATGCAAAAAACGAAAAAATTCTACCTACTCATGCTTTGATAATAGAAGAAAACACTTTTGATCAATGGTTGTCAACGGGAAAAGTTCATTTTGTAGGAGATGCGGTAGATAAATGCGCCACTGCAATTCATCATCCAAATGCGGTTTTTTATAAAAACACTTTTCCTTCGGCAAAAGATATGGTTGCACTAAGTCATGTAGCTTTTCAAAATAAAAATTTTGAAGATCTTGCGTATTTTGAACCGTATTATCTCAAGGATTTTATTGTAACCAAAAAAGTTTAAAACCAAAATCCCAATCTAACCGAAAAAATATTGTTTTTCAATTCGGGAGAGCGTGAATACGTGATTTGAAGGGGACCTGCCAGCGATTTTATTCCGTAAAATATTCCATATCCACTTTTCACTGCGTTAGTTATTTCAAAATCTTTGATGAAATTTTCATCAACTTTAGCGACATTTCCTTCTATTCCAAGAAAATGATTTTTCATGACTTCCCATTTTAAATTCACAGCTGTTTTTCTATAAGAAGAATTCCCAAACGAAGCAAACGGATATCCGTAAAAAGTAACAAAGCTGCAAAGTTGATTGTCATTGGTTCCTCCTACATGAAAATCGAGATAGGGATTTATATTTTGGGTAAAACTCAAACCTGCTTCTGTCTTTAGTTGCACAAATAATTTCTTGAAAACAGGAAATGCATAACCAAATATTGCTTTTCCTTGTAAAAAAGGTTGAAACAAATCCCCCGTTGAAGACAGATGCCATTTGCCGGAAATATGCATCGAAAAACCATTTTTAGGAAACATCCTGTTGTCATAATTATCAAATTTTAAATAGGCATAAGGATTAAAAAAATGGCTGTTTTCTAAATTAAAACCTACCCCATTGTTATTTAAATACTTTATTTTAATATAGTTATGCTCTATTCCGGTTCCAATTGCAAAGTTATCACGGTATACAAATTGAAAGTTTATTTTGTTAGAAATATCCAATAAATCCAAATTTTGATTGTTGATTCTACCCGGAAGTGTTGAATTTACCGTATCAAAAACAGGTTGAAAATCAAAGTTTTGCAAGATGGATTGGATGCCTATACTTGCGTGAACCCCATTGTCTTTGATATATTGCAGGTTATATCGTATATTTTTCCCTACGACCACATCAGCAGAAAAAAGATCATTAGTTAACAGCACATTATTATCCGTCCAATTCAGCAAAACACCTGCATTAAATAGATCATCATAATTTGCTCCAATTTGAATTTTACTCTTCACCTTATTTTCTGTCAATTTGATGTAGATGTCGCCTTTATTTCCATCAATTACAACCTTATGCTGAATATTACTAAAATTTTCCGTAGCCCACAAGCGATTGATCCCTTTGAAAAATTCATCAAAAGTGATGTATTTTTTTCTTTTAATTTGTAATTTTTCGATGATATTTCCGTAGGTAAAGTGCTGATTTCCATCGACAATAATCTTATTGATTTGAAAGGTATCAATCAATTTTACATCGGGTTTTGGAGTATATTGATGAGGATTTTGTTTGGAATACAGCTCTTTAATTTGATCAATTTGTTCCATTGCGGTATCATAACCAAATTGGATAATTTCTTCCGCTTTATCGAAAGAAAAAGTGGTGTATTTAGATTCATCCAAAGGATGAATATAAATATCGGCTAACTTTTTTTTGCTGACTATATCTTCATTGACCATTTGGTAACTCACCATTTGCTCCATGATTTTTACCACAGATTGCAACTCTTTTTTATCATATAATTTGTTGGAACTTACATCTACTCCAATGATAAAATCAGCGCCCATTGCTTTTACTTCTTTTATTGGAAAATTATTGACCAATCCACCGTCAACTAATAATTTATCGTCAATCTCTATGGGTTTTACAACCGTTGGAAAGGCAGCACTTGCTCTAATGGCTTGTGCTAAATCACCTTTGTTGAGCAGTACTTGTTCTCCATTTTCCAAATCCGTAGCAATACAGAGAAAAGGCGTTGGCAATAAATTGAAGTCATCAATTTTACTAACGTGCTGCAAGTATTTTGAAAGCTGATTCATAACATTTTGACCATTGCTCCAACCGGAAGGTAGGGTAATTTTATTAGCAACTACCGGTAATTTTACCGCATACTTATCGTCGTTTTCTTTTTGAAAAAAAGGTTTATCCGAGCGTGCTATTTCTGCATCCATGTATTGGTCAAAGCGCATTTCAGTTACAATTTTTTCAATTTCTTTTGCCGAATAACCTGCTGCATATAATGCCCCCACTATGGAACCCATACTGGTGCCACCAATAAAATCAATGTCGATTTCGTTTTCTTCCAAAGCCTTTAAAACGCCAATATGCGCAAAACCTTTGGCTCCACCGCCACTCAGCACTAAGCCTACTTTCAACTCTTTTTCATCCCGAAAGCTTTCGGGATCGGTTTGGGCATAGAAAGGATAGGAAAGCAGTAAAACGAATAAGATGGAAGCAAATTTTTTCATTTTTTTTCTTATTAATCATCCGATGACTTATAGTCATCGGATGACTTTACAAAGTTAAGTATAAACTAATGCTTTGTCAACATTTAATTCAATAAATTCTAAAAATTATAGAACAAATCTTCCGGTATCCACTTAGACTTTTTTCAACCTGTTAGCCTTTATGTCATTCAAATTCTTAGTGTATATAACCTCTGTTAAACCATTTTTTTCCTTTTTCTAATGAAATCAAGAAAAATACAGGGACAACAATTAAGGTTAAAATTGTTCCAAAAGTCAATCCGTAAATCATGGTCCAAGATAAGGGTCCCCAAAATGAAACGGAGTCACCACCAAAAAAGATATGCGGATTAAATTCGGTAAATAGTTTGGCAAAGTCAATATTCAGACCTACTGCCAAAGGTATT
This sequence comes from Polaribacter sp., assembly GCA_020740485.1. Taxonomy (GTDB): domain Bacteria; phylum Bacteroidota; class Bacteroidia; order Flavobacteriales; family Flavobacteriaceae. The sequence continues at coordinate 71,252 of DYMN01000002.1, forward strand.
AATCCTAATATTGCAGCTATGGCGGTAAGAATTACAGGAGTCATTCTTGCTTTTCCAGCTTCCATAATAGCATCATGAGGATTTAAACCTTCTTTAAGCTTAACATCTGCAAATTCGATAAGCAAAATGCCATTACGGACCACAATTCCTCCCAATGCCACTACACCAACACCTACCATCACAATGGAAACGTCAATACCAAAAATGGCAATTCCAAAGAAAACCCCTATCAGAGCCAGTACAATTTCACTCATGATTATAATGGTTCTTCTAAATGAATTAAATTGAATCATTATTATAACAAACATTAATCCTATTGAAACCAAAAAGGCACCAATTAAAAATGACATTGCTTCTTGCTGTTCCTCTTGCTCACCACCCATTTTAATGCTTATTTGATCTGCTTTCTGGAAGTTATTAATTTCAGATTGAATTTGACTTACTATTTCATTGGCATTATAACCGGTAATGACATCGCTACTTAAGGTGATAATTCGTTTACCATCTTTTCGTTTTATACCACCATAAGTTGTTTGATAATTTAAATCTATAAAAGCACTTAAAGGCACTTCTCTTATCATGCCCCCTTTTCCCATATCTCTGTATATTACAGACATGTTTTTAAGAATATCTACGTTTGTTCTTTCTTCTTTTCTCACTCTTAGATTGATAGGATAGTCTTCTTTGGCATCTCTAAAACGTGAAATTTCTTTTCCGTAAACAGCTGTCCTGAGAGCCATTGCAACTTGCCCAGTACTGATACCTTCTCTATTGATTCTTTCTCGATTCAAGTCGAATAATAATTCGGGTTTATCAGATTGAAAATCAGATCGCAATTCAGCAATTCCATCTATATTACTCTTTAAAATAAATCGTTTTAATCTATCTGATGTATTTATCAAAGTATCGAGATTGTCACCGGTAATTTCAATTACTATTGGTTTAGCGGTTGGCGGACCATTTTGTTCTTTGTTTACATTTATTTCGGCTCCGGGAACATCTTTTATCGCTTTTCTGACCTTTTCAAGTAATTCTGTCGTAGATTTACCATGTCGCTCGGCAAATTTCACAAAAGCGATAGTAATTTTTCCTTTGTTTGGAAAGTTACCAATTTCGTAACTTTGTGGGTCAGTAGCACCTATTGTAACATTTGAAATTATTGAAGAAACCAATCCATCTGGGTCTTTATTTGTTTTTGGATCAATTTGCAAGGCAGTATATACTTTGTCTTCCAAACCTTTGAGTACCTCGTTAGTGTATTTTTGATCAACACCCACAGGTAAATTGAGGTATACATAAGCAAAATTTGGTTCTGCATCCGGGAAAAAAACTACTTTAGGTTTACGAATTGACAATGCAACAAAAGATAGGATAAATAAAACGATAACTGAAGATACGATTATAGCTTTATGATCTAAACTCCAACGTAAACTTCTTTCATAAAATCCGGTAAATTTTGGCCATATTTTATCTTGAAAATGTAATGTTAACTTGTTAAGATAGAATTTCTTCAAAAGGAGCATTAGATATACAAAAATTGAAAAAACAGCTAAACCAATATTGCCTATCGCAAAAAATATCAATGCTAAAACTCCAAATACAATACTTAGAATGGTTGTTCCACGTGTCCATTTATCGCTTTCGTGCAATTCTTCATCATGAGTTTTCATAAAGTCAATTGCAAAGACAGGATTAATAATATAGGCAACAATTAATGATGCTAAAAGCGTGATAATCAATGTTATAGGAAGAAAAAACATAAATTTCCCAATTACACCACCCCAAAATGCCAAAGGAATAAATGGCATTAATGTGGTCAAAGTTCCTGAAAATACCGGTAAAAATACTTCATGTGTTGCTTTGAGCGCCGCTTCTTTTATAGGTACTTTTCCATTATCAAATATTCGATGCGTATTTTCTATTACAACAATTGCATCATCAACAACAATACCCAATGCAAGCAGGAAAGCAAATAATACAATCATATTGAGAGTAAATCCAATGGTTGGGAATACAACCATTGCCAATGCAACAGATAAAGGTACCGACATGGCTACAAAAAAAGCATTATTGGCTCCCATGAAAAAAGTAAGGATAATGGTAACCAACAAAAATCCAATAATAATGGTATTGATTAAATCATGTAAAGTAGTTCTTGTTTCTTCTGATTGATCACCCGTAATAGAAATATTCAAATCTTTAGGTAATTCTTTTTCTTGCATTTCCTTGACCAAAGCGAAAATTTTGTCGCTTGCAATGATGAGGTTTTCGCCACCCGATTTCACGACATTGAGTGTAATTACATTTTTACCATAATATCTCGCAAAACTTTCTTGCTCTTGATATCCATCAGTAACTTTGGCAATATCCCCTAATCTTATACTCTTCCCATGGGGATTATTTACCATAATATCAGCAATTTCTTCAGCAGATTTGAATTCTTTTTTAATACTTAACTGACGTTTTTCATCATTTAAATCTACAGTTCCTGCAGTTACGTTTAGATTTTCATATTTTATAGCCATTTCAATATCAGAAAACGAAATTTGTGCAGATTGCATTTTAAAAATATCTACTGCAATTTCAATTTCTTTTTCCGGTGCACCCACAATGTCAACCCGTTTGATTTCTTTAATTCCTTCAATGCGCCCTTCTATTTTTTCGGCATATTCTTTGAGTTTGGAAAAGTCATAATTGCCCGAAATATTAAGATACAAAATCGGAATTTCAGAGACATCTATATCTGTAATGGTGGGGTCGGACGGTAAATCTGTAGGCAAATCTGTCTTCGCTTTGTCCACTGCATCTTTTACGTCTTGCTTTGCTTTTTCAACCTCAACTTCGGTTCGGAATTCAGCAATGATAACAGAGAAATCTTGAAACGAATTACTTGTAACTTTTTTGAGCCCACTTAAGTTTTTTAATTGATCTTCAATGGGTTTTGTAACTAAGTTTTCCATATTTTCCGGTGAGGTTCCGGGATATACGGTTTGGACTATTATTTGAGGCAATTTTATCTCAGGAAAATTTTCTTTCGGAATGGAATTGTATTTAGCAACACCAATAACCATCAATAAAAAAGCAAATAAATATATAGCAGTCTTATTGTTAATTGGCCATTTTGCCGGATTTATACCTCTTGATGATTGATGACTCATATTTTTGAGTTTTGAGTTATATTATTTTTAGTTTTTAGTTTTGAGTTAATGCTATTTTATAAGCAATAATTTATTTATTATTTGAAACTACTTTGATTAAATCACCTTCTTGCAAACCTTGATAACCCATGGTGATGATTTGATCATTTTCATATAATCCGGATAAAATTTCAACTTGACCATTATATTTTTCTCCGGTTTCGACTTCGGTTTTAACTAATTTTCCATCTCTGATAATCAGAATGTAATCCCCTTCTTGTCCACGTTGGACTATACCGGATGCAACTACCAATGCCTTAGGATTAGAATAACCGGCGATTTTTAATTCAGCAATCATATTGGGTTTATATTTATTGCTTTGAGGTAAATTAATTTCAACATTGAAGGCTCGAGAAAGTTCATCAATTGTTTTTGAAACATATTTTATTTTAGTTTTCAAAGAATCTTTTAAATCCGGAAAAGTAACTAAAACTTCGTCTCCATTATTGACCAAATTTGCATAACTCTCTCCGATTTTAGCTTGTACTTTCAAATTTTTATCGCTTATAATTCTGATACCATAAGGAACCCCGGGACTAGCCATTTGACCAATTTTTATACTGATGTCATCTACAATTCCATTGATAGGTGATTTGATAGTGTATAGATTTCTTTGTGCTAAAGTGGTGTTTTTCTTTTTGATAAGTGATTCATAATTATTTTTTGCACTTAAGTATTGAACTTCAGTTCCAATTTTTTGATCCCAAAGATTTTTTTGTTTCATATAAATATCATTTGCAAAAGCAATTTGTTGATCCAATTCTTTGATTCCTTCAGAAATTACATGATCATCCAATCTTGCCAATATTTGACCTACTGCAACACGCTGACCGGTTTTAACTAAAATACTCTTCACAATACCAGGAGATTCTGAATTGGCAACAATATTGTTTTCTGCATCTACAGACCCTTGTAAGGTTATATATTTAGTGAATTTAGTATATTTTATACTATCTATATAGACGGATTTTTCAATTTTATTGTCTCCAATGGTATTATCAACAATTTTTTCTAGTGAATCTATCTGTTTTTGCATGAGTTTTTGCTCATTTTTCAATTTCGTTAATAATTGTTTAGGGTCTTCTTGTTTTTTGCAACTTACAATGAAAATTATTGCAGTGAGCAGTAGTGAAATTAAATTTAGTTTTTTCATTTTTAAATTAGATTTGTGGTATTTTTATAGTTTGATTTGTAAAGAATTAAATTATTATTTGATTAAATAAGATTTTTCCCAAGTTTTTTAACTTCCTCTAACCATTCATTTCTTTTATTCTCATTAGAGAGTTTTACGGAACCAAAATAGGTTTGTTTTTTTAGTTTAATACCACAAAAACTCAATGTGGTTTTCATGGCTTTTCCACCCGGATTCCCAATAAACAATTTATAGAAAAAAGGTGGCGCATCCATTGTGGATATGATGTGAGCCGTTTTACCTTTCAGGAAACTGTCCCAAGCCACGCGGTTTGGATTTTCTTTATACTTAAACGCAAATCCCGGTAGAAAAACATGTTCAATAAATGCTTTTACATTTGCAGGTGGTAAATACCACCAAGTTGGATAGACGAAAACAAAATGCTCGTTTTCGGAGATTAGATTTTGAACATATTTTAAATCAATTGCTTCATTTTTGGTTTTAAAACCATGTAAAAAAGGACTTCCAAAATCCAAATCGACTATATGAATCAAATTCACTTCTGCACCAGCACTTATAGCCCCTTTTTGATAGGCTTCAGCCAATGCTAAAGAAAAACTTTCTTTTGCAGGATGACCGTTAATGATTAGAATTTTTCTCATTTTAGATAATTAGGTTATTAATTATTATTTATTGTTTCTTCTTTTGTAAAACATAATACTTGTAACCTTAAACTTTAAACTTTAAACGTGAAACCTATTTTCCCATCGCATTTTCCAATGCTGCTTTTTTACTTATCAAACTGAAGACAGATTGTAAATATTCTTGTTGCTTGCCGTACAATTGAATTTGTGCATTATTAAGTTCAAAACTCCCTGATATCCCTTCTTTGAATTTAATATTTTCTTTTCTCTCAATTCTTTCAGCCAAACTGAGACTTTCTTTTGATGTGTTGTAGGTTTCTAATGCGTTTTCATATCCTATTTTTGCATTTTGATAGGCTAAATTCAATTTTTCGATAGTTTCAGTTTGATTTCTATTGGCTTTTTCCAAACCTATTTTGGCTTGTTGCACACGCGAGGTTCTTTCCAAACTACTGAAAATGGGGATATTCATTTGCACACCAAATACAGAACTACCCAACCATTTTTGTTCGCTATTGAAAAATTTGAATTGCTCGTTATAGGCGTTCACACCATAATTTACGAAAGCGGCTAAGGAAGGCAAAGCCTTACTTTGTTCCAATTTAGTTAGCAATTCACCCGCTTTTACAGAATTTTCTGACATTTTAAAATCAATATGCTTACTATAATCAAAGGGGTTGTTGAGCAAAGTTAAATCGTTTTGGGTTGTCAAAAGTCCTTCCAATTCGTCTGTTAGTAAAATGGGTTTTTCAATTGGAATTCCCATCACATATTTCAACATATTGACATTATAACTTTCCAATCTCTGAAGGTTTTTCAATTGATTTTCAATGGTAATGAGAGTAATTGCCAATTGTTCAGCATCTTGCTCTTCAGCAAATCCATTTTTGATAACTTCACGCGTTTCAAAGAGCAATTTTTCAATATTTTGCTTGTTTTTCTTTAAAATCTCAATTCCTTCACGTGTCATCAAAATCCCTGCATAGGCATTGATAACGCCTTCTTTGATGGCAATATCAGTTTTTTCTTTGATGCTTTCACTGATTTGAAGATATACTTTTGACGATTGTAAACCCACCAAATACGAACCGTTAAAAATGAGTTGGCTCAAAGTAGCCGAAGCAGAAACATTGTGCTTAGTCCCAAAAGAAATTTCAGCAAATTGTCCGGGTTGTCCCCCAAAAAATTCAGCAGGAATCAAGGAAATTGGTTTTTTAAGAAAGTTTTGATAATTTACACTCCCATTGATTTGGGGTAAACCCATAGTGGTGGTTTCCCATACTCTTTTCTTAGCAATTTCAATATCATCATTGGCATTTTGCATTGCATAAGAATTCAATTTTGCATAAGCAATTGCTTCTTCTAAGGTGAAATCAGTTTTTTCTTGTGCAAAAACCCAACTTATTGTGAAAAAAGAAAGTATAAAAAGTTTTAGTTGCATAATTTTTAATTGATTTTTGAATTTGTAGTTTTTAATTGATTTTTATTACAGGTTTTTATCATTCTTTTTCAAATAATTTTCCAACTTCTTTATTCCTTTATCAGTGGCAATAGCACGAATGTGATAAATAAGATACTGGTCAAGGAGTTGACTCAGTTTAAAATGGTCTTGCGGAAATAAATCTCTGTTTTTCAAAGTCCCTTGACCTATGAAATAAAATCGCGCAATGACTGGAACATCTATATCTTTTCTATATAAACCGTGTTCAATCCCAATTTCCAAATTTTCGGTAATTCCTTCAATGACTACTTTAAATTTTTTATCGGATATTTCCTCATAAATATCGGGATAATATTTTTGTAATTGGAATTCCGTATTACTGTCTTCGTTAAGACGTTGGTTGACATATCTATTGATTTCAAATAAATTTTTTATGGGCGAGGTTTTATCTTTATCACATATTTCGTTGATTTCATCCATTATTTTCTCAAACAAATATTCAGTAGTGGCTTTGATTAAATCATACTTGTTTGGGTAAAATTCATAAATGGTCTTTTTAGAAATAGCCATTTTTTCGGCTAAATCATCCATAGTTACACTCTTCACACCTAATGTAATGAAAAGTTCGCTGGCTTTATGTAGGATTTTGTCTTTCAAATTAATTTAAAGTATTAAGATATGAGATATTAGTATTGAGAAATGAGTATTGAGAAAAGAGTAATACACTTGGGATTTATATGAAATTATATTTATAAATTGCAAAGATATCATTGGAAACTTAAAAAACAAATATAGTTTCCATAGTTTTTTCTTATATTAACATAAATTTAATGTGTAATTCTGCAAATCCGCTTATTAGCATACTTCGACACTTCGACAGGCTCAGCTCAGGCAGGCTCAGTGCATCGCATTTGCAAATTAGTAAATTAGAATATTGGCACATTAACACATTCGCACACTTCGACACTTCGACAGGCTCAGTGCAGGCAGACTCAGTGCATTGCATCAGCAAATTGTCACATTATCACATTAGCACATTAGCACATTGGCTAATTAACTAATTTGCTAATTAGCTAATTATTAATTAATTTTACCCAAAACATTTTTGATGAGTTTAAAAGATTATATCATTCTATTTACCAAATATTTAGAAGAAAAAAATACAGCTGTTGAGCCTAAAAATCTCTATGAACCCATGCAATATATTTTGCAATTGGGTGGCAAGCGGTTACGTCCGGTTTTGACCTTGGTTGCTACGGAAGGTTATGGTCGTACAGTCAATAAAGGGTTTTCTGCGGCGATGGCAATTGAAATTTTTCACAATTTTACCTTATTGCACGATGATGTTATGGACAGAGCCGATGTGCGTAGGGGACAACCTACCGTGCATAATAAATGGAATCAAAACACCGCTATTCTCTCCGGCGATGTGATGATGATCAAAGCCTATCAATATCTTAATTCATATGAAGCAGATGTTTTTAAACACTTAACCCAACTATTATCACAAACTGCGATTGAAGTATGTGAAGGGCAACAATATGACATGGATTTTGAAAACAAAGATGAAGTGTCATTACCTGAATATTTAGAAATGATACGTTTGAAAACAGCCGTTTTAATCGGGGCTGCGCTCAAAATGGGTGGAATTGTTGCCGGTATTGATGCCATTGAATTGGAAAAATTATATGATTTTGGTATTCAAACCGGATTGGCTTTTCAGATGCAAGACGATTATTTAGACACTTTTGGCGATGTAGCTACATTTGGAAAAGAAATTGGCGGAGACATCAAGGAAAATAAAAAAACGTGGTTATACCTGAAAACTTTGGAATTGGCTGATGAAAATGATCAAATGCGTTTGATAGAACTGTATTCCGAATTTGGTACTGAAAGTAATAGAGACAATAAATATGAGTTAGTGAAAAATTTATACCTAAAGTATGATGTCCCCAATCTGATTCAGCGCGAAATGCAACATTATTCAACAAAAGCGACCCAAATTCTCAACGAGTTGAAAATGAATCCGATTCAAAAATCTATTCTACAAGATTTATTATTAGCACTTCAATACAGAAATAATTAATGTTACCAATTCCTGAAAAATATGCTTGGTTATCGTTGGTTACAGATGAAAAAATATATACCCAATTAATTAACCAAGTCAGAAAAGACTTTGAACTTACCGGTTTGAGCATTGCTATAAACGAAACAACAACACCCGAAACTTTAGTGAATGAAGTAGCCAATGAACTTTATCATTTAATACAATACCGTTTTGATGTTTTTATGCAATTGCTTTATAGAGTGGATGTTGCCGAGAGAATAATGCAAACTGACGATGTGGAAACATCTGAAGTGTTAGCTCAAAAGGCAACTTATGAATTACTGAAAAGAGAGTGGCAAAAGGTGGAGCTCAGGATGAAATACCAATAGGAAAATACAAAAATTACAAATTGCAAATTTCACTCGCTTTTGGGATAAATTCTTAATGAGATTAAAGAAGCAAAAATCTGTGAAAATCTACTAAATCTATGTTTCCATCACGCAACAAGTGTGGATCAGTGTGCTATTTCAAAACCCTATTTGTCTATCGATTTGCTGATCGAGAGAGATAAAGGTTTCTGTACGTGAAACGCCTTTGATGGCTTGTATTTGGTTGTTTAGCACTTTCATCAGATGTTCGTTGTCTTTACAGAGGATTTTAATGAAAATAGCATAATTCCCTGTAGTATAATGGCTTTCAATAACTTCCGGAATGGATTTTAGTTTTTCGATTGCTTCTTTATACATACCGGCACTATCTAAAAAAATCCCTACAAACGCCAAAGTTTTATAGCCTAATACTTTGCTATTAATTACAAATTTCGATTCTTTCAACAAGCCTGTTGCTTCTAATTTTTTTAAACGTTGATGTATAGCTGCCCCTGAAATGCCTACAACTTTAGCAATACTTAAGATAGGTGTTCTAGCATCTTGCATCAGTTTTTGCAAGATGATCTTATCAATACCGTCAATATGTAATTCGTTATCTTTCATTATTCAAAAGTAGAAAAAAAGCGAGAATAAATCTCGCTTTCTTTTCGGTTTTTTTTGAAAAGTAATTAGTAAAATTTTAAATTTTACATTTTAAATTTTACCTTTTACATTTTACCTTTTGACTTTATTAATCTTCCATACTGAAATTCTCCAAAAACTTCGTAGTGTAATTTCCGGACACAAAATCAGGATGTTCCATTAATTTTTTATGAAATGGAATGGTTGTTTTAATTCCTTCAATATAAAATTCATCCAACGCACGACTCATTTTAGCAATGGCTTCCGGTCGGGTTTCTGCGGTTACAATGAGTTTTGCAATCATAGAATCATAATTTGGCGGAATGGTATAACCCGAATAAACGTGTGTATCTACCCGCACACCATGTCCACCCGGCATATGAAGTTCTATAATTTTTCCGGGACTTGGTCTGAAATCATTGTATGGATCTTCTGCATTGATACGACATTCTATGGAATGCATTTTAGGAAAATAGTTTTTACCCGAAATAGGTACTCCTGCAGCCACTTTAATTTGCTCATTAATTAAGTCATAATTAACGATGACTTGTTCTGTAATGGGATGTTCTACTTGAATACGGGTGTTCATTTCCATAAAATAGAAATTTCGGTGTTTGTCAACTAAAAATTCTACAGTTCCGGCACCTTCATATTTGATAGATTCAGCAGCTTTGATGGCTGCTTCTCCCATTTTTTTTCGTAAAGCATCTGTCATAAAAGGAGAAGGAGATTCTTCAGCCAATTTTTGATGACGACGTTGAATAGAGCAATCTCTTTCAGACAAATGACAAGCTCGTCCTGTGGAATCGCCTACAATTTGAATTTCTATATGTCGTGGTTCTTCAATGAGTTTTTCCATGTACATCCCATCGTTTCCAAAGGAGGCAAAAGCTTCTTGTTTTGCTTTTTCCCAAGAATCTTTCAATTCTTCTTTTTTCCAAATGGCACGCATCCCTTTACCACCACCACCGGCAGTAGCTTTGATCATCACAGGATAACCTGTTTCTTCTGCTATTTTTTCAGCTTCTTCATAAGTGTCAATTATTCCTTCGGAACCAGGAATAGTGGGAACCCCTGCTGCTTTCATAGTAGCTTTAGCCGAGGCTTTATCACCCATTTTGGAAATCATTTCCGGTGATGCACCGATAAATTTGATACCATGGTCTTCACATAATTTTGAAAATTTGGCATTTTCAGATAGAAAACCATAACCCGGATGTATAGCATCAGCATTGGTTATTTCTGCTGCCGCAATGATATTCGACATTTTAAGATACGAATCTTTGCTGGCAGGTGGTCCTATACAAACCGCTTCATCAGCGTATTTTACGTGGAGACTGTCTTTGTCGGCAGTAGAATATACGGCAACAGATTTTACACCTATTTCTCGACAAGTCCTGATTACTCTAAGAGCAATTTCTCCTCGATTGGCTATTAATATTTTTTTAAACATAAGATAAATTCAATGTTAGAAATCAAATTAATAAGATAGTTTAATCTATTATTATTAATTCTGTAAATAAAATTAACCTTCTATGAAGCTTTAAGCAGGTTCTACTAAAAATAAGGGTTGGCCAAATTCAACAGGCATTGCATCATCAACTAATACTTTTACAATTTTACCACTTACTTCCGATTCTATTTCATTGAAAAGTTTCATCGCTTCTATGATACACACAGGACTTCCTACGGAAACCATATCACCAATATTTACAAAAACAGGTTTATCAGGAGCCGGTTTTCTGTAGAAAGTACCTATCATAGGTGAAGTGATGGTTAGATAATTCGAATTATCTTCGGTAGTAGCTGCTTCTTTTTGAGTAGCGTTTACATTCGAAGCTGCTGCTTCATTTGCACCTTGTGGCATTTGAATGTATTGTGGTGCGGTAGTGATCATTGGCGCACCATTATAGTCAGGTGCGGTTTTTATACTGATTTTAAAATCTTTTGTTTCTAATTTTACTTCATTTACACCGGCTTTAGAAACAAATTTAATTAGGTTTTGAATTTCACGTAGATCCATAATATTTGGAGATTTGATTAATGATTCAATTTATTAATAGGCCCATTTCATATAAATAGCACCCCATGAAAATCCACCCCCAAAAGCTGCAAAAATAATTTTATCGCCTTTTTTGAGTTGATTTTCGTAATCAGCCAGCAATAGGGGTAGCGTGGCTGAAGTTGTATTTCCGTATTTTTCGATATTTATCATTACTTTTTCTTCCGGAAGTCCGATTCGGGAAGCGGTGGCATCCACAATACGTCTGTTGGCTTGATGTGTAGCTAACCAATCAATATTTTCTTTAGACAATTCGTTGCGTTCTAGTATTTTATCGGCCACTTCAGCCATTTTTGAAACAGCGTATTTGAATACGGTTTTTCCGTCTTGATACACAAAGTGTTTTTTTTGCTCAACTGTTTCCTTGGTTGCGGGCATCCATGAACCTCCGGCGGGAACTTGAAGAAACTCACGTCCATTTCCATCGGTTTGATGCACTTCGTCTATTAACCCATATCCTTCTTCATTAGGTTCAAATAATACGGCTCCGGCTCCATCCCCAAAAATGATACAGGTGGCTCTATCTGTATAGTCAATCATGGATGAATTCATGTCTGAACCAATTAGCATCACTTTTTTATAACGTCCTGATTCTATATATCTCGCAGCAGTTGACATTCCGTAAAGAAAACTGGAGCATGCTGAAATTAAGTCAAATGTAAAAGCATTGGTAGCTCCAATTTTGGTAGCTGTATAAGCAGCTGTTGAGGCGGCTTGCATATCCGGTGTGGCAGTAGAAACTATGACTAAATCAATTTCAAGTGGATTTAACCCTTTCTTTTCGATTAAATTTTTTGCAGCTTCAATAGCCATGAAAGAAGAACCTAAATTCTCCCCTTTCAAAATTCTGCGTTCCTTAATACCGGTGCGAGTAGTAATCCATTCGTCATTGGTATCAACCATTTTTTCTAACATAGCATTGGAAAGTATAAACTCGGGTAAATATTTACCTACAGCTGTAATTGCAGCAGTAATTTTGGTCATATAAAAAGGCTAAAGTTGATTAAAAAAGATACCACTTTCCGGTATTCAACGTAAAAGCAAAGTAAATCATTTTTTTTAAAAAAAAGGGCAAAAACAACAAAATATTGCTCTATTTTGATAAAAAATAAACAAAAAAACCCTCTTTTGAGGGTTTTAATGAGTTTTGTAAATTACAATTATTCGGCTGTAACGGGATCAATTAGGACTTGACCTTTGTAATAAAGTTTCCCTTCATGCCAATGCGCTCTATGATAAAGATGTGCTTCACCGGTAGTTGTATCAATTGCTACCTGTGGTAAAGTAGCCTTGTAATGCGTTCTTCTTTTGTCTCTTCTGGTCTTCGAGGTTTTTCTCTTAGGATGTGCCATCTTATGTGTTTTTCTGTGTTAATAATTGATTTAATGCTTCCCAACGCGGGTCTTTTTCTTTTTTTTCGTGAATCTCATATTCTTTGAGTTTTTCTAACGTTTCAGATTTTAGCGTACCATCTGCAATACCGGGATGTACTTTTTTAAAGGGTATAGACAATACTACAACTTCATAGAGGTACTGGGCAACATTGATTTGAAAAGCTTCATGGGGTAAGATTAGTATTTCATCGTTATCGTTAAAATCATCACCAAATTTAACAATTAAATCGAGTGTGTTTTCTATATTCTGATCAAATGTTTCGCTTGACACATCACATACTAAAGTTGCAGTCCCTGTCACTTTAAATTTTAATTCAAATAATGTAGATTTTTTATTAAAATCTAAATTAACTTGACATTTAATATCTTCAAATTCTGAATAGTTAAATAAGCTAAAGAACTTTTTGTCTAAGTCATATTTAAAATAATGTGTCCCGATACTTAACCCCAAAAAGGGAATATTATATTCATTTAAAGGATTCATATTCTAAACTTTAGAATTAGAGCGTGCAAAGATATACAATTTTCCATAAAACGAAATCTTTTCAATAAAAAATTTCAAAGACAGATTCAATTTCCACCCATCTTAATATTAATTGAAAACTTATCTCAAGTAAAATACAAAAAAATCACAGTCAATACAGTTTTCGTCCTATTCCGATTGTTTTCTACTTAATACTTTTTTGGCTGCTAAAATAATATTTTCAGCGTGTAAACCATAATTTTTCATCAATTCTTCCGGAGTCCCTGATTGTCCGAATTGATCTTTTACCGCTACAAATTCTTGGGGTGCAGGATAGTTTCGAGCCAATGCGCCAGCAACGCTTTCTCCTAATCCTCCCAACATATTGTGTTCTTCAGCAGTAACTACACATCCTGTTTTTTTCAAAGATGCAATTATCGCAGTTTCATCAAGGGGTTTGATTGTATGGATATTAATCACTTCTGCTTGTATTCCTATTTCTTCTAACTTTTCTGCAGCTTGCAAAGCTTCCCACACTAAATGTCCGGTAGCGATGATGGTAACATCTTTTCCTTCTTGAAGCGTAATGGCTTTACCAATTTCAAATTTTTGGTCTGTCGGCATAAATACCGGTACTTTTGGACGTCCGAAACGCAGGTAAACCGGTCCTACATACTCTGCAGCAGCAAAGGTTGCCGCTTTGGTTTGGTTGTAATCACAAGGATTGATCACCACCATGCCAGGTAACATTTTCATCAGACCTATATCTTCTAAGGTTTGGTGCGTAGCCCCATCTTCGCCCACGGTCAATCCGGCATGCGAAGCGGCAATTTTTACGTTTTTCCCTGAATAAGCTATACTTTGACGAACTTGATCATATACACGGGCTGAAGCAAAATTAGCAAAAGTGCCGGCAAAGGGTATTTTACCGTTTAAGGACATCCCTGCGGCCATCCCCATCATATTTGCTTCGGCAATACCCACTTGAAAAAATCGTTCCGGATGATTTTTGGAAAATTCATTCATTTTTAATGAAGTGGTTAAATCGGCTGTTAATGCTACCACATTAGGATTAGTTTTTCCCAATTCAGTTAAAGCATCTCCAAACCCTGAACGCGTGTCTTTCATCTCGGAATAGGTATATTTTGGCATTGCATTGTATTTTGATGTTTTGCAAAAATAGAATAATTCTGAGTTTTTATCAAAAATTCTTTTTAGTAAAATGTAAAATAGCTATTTTTGCCCAAAAATAATAAAGTGCGAATTTTTACAATCATTCTTGTTTTTCATTTTATATTTTTACAATCGTGTGAAAAAGTAAAAAAGGATAATTTTAATTTCAAAAAAGAAAATTTCATACAAGGCAAAGTCATCGCTATTTATGACGGTGACACTTACAGTCTTTTGACATTGGATAATAAAACTTTAAAAGTTAGGATGGAAGGGATTGATGCACCGGAGAGAGAAATGCCTTTTTACAAGGCTTCTCGAAAAAAGTTGAGCGACCTCATTTACAAAAAAAGAGTATATTTTGATAAAACCGGCGAAGATATTCACGGAAGGTCATTGGGCTTTACCTATTTAGAAGACGGAACTGATGTAGATATTGAGATGTTAAAAGCTGGAATGGTTTGGCATTTTAAAAGATATAACGATAATCCGGATTATGCAGATGCAGAAGACTTAGCAAGAGATCAAAAAGTTGGTTTATGGCAAGATGCATATCCTGAAGCGCCCTGGACCTATAGACGAAATAACAGAAACAATTTTTAAAAATAGATGTTTAAAAAGTTACTCACATTTATCAAGAAAGCTATCATTTGGTTCTTTATCATCTCCGTTGGGTTAGTCATCCTTTTTAAATGGGTGCCTGTTCCATTTACTTTTACCATGATTTCTCGAAGTGTAAATATGATAATTGACGGTGAAAAAGTAGTTTGGCAACACGACTGGAAACCGATTGAAAACATTTCGCCTAATTTAGTTCAAGCCGTTGTGAGTAGCGAGGATAATCTTTTTCTCACCCACAATGGTTTTGACATTGAAGCAATGAAAAAAGCCTATAAAAACAATCAAAAAGGTAAACGTATTAAGGGCGGAAGCACTATTTCACAACAAACTGCCAAAAACGTTTTTTTGTGGCAAGGAAGAAATTACATACGTAAAGGCTTAGAAGTCTATTTTACCGGTTTGATTGAATTATTATGGAGCAAAAAACGCATTATGGAAGTATATCTCAATTCTATTGAAATGGGTAATGGTATATATGGTGCTGAGGCAGCTTCTCGTTATTGGTATCAAAAATCAGCTCAACGGTTGTCTGCGAGAGAAGCAGCAGGTATTGCGGCAATATTACCTAATCCAAGAAAATATAAAGCATCCAATTCTTCATCTTATATCAATAGAAGAAAAGCTAAAATTCAAAATCTGATGTATAAAATAGGTCCTGCGGATTTTGATAATGTAGTAGAAAAAGCAAATAAAAAATAATGATTTTCTTGCCTACAGGTAGATTCATTACGACATCGTTTTGATAATTATTTATTAAATTTACAATTTACTCCCTCATTTGCATCTTCTTTTTTGGATATATTAATAAAACGCTCTTTTTTGTTGCGAAAAATTTACTATTTTAAAGATATCATTTGTTTGTATTTTGTATTTTTGTAGTCTCAATTTTATATTATGCAAACCGATTCATTTCAAATCAGACATATAGGTCCCAATACATTAGAAAAAGAAAAAATGTTACAATCCATCGGAGTTTCTTCGTTAGATGAATTGATTGATAAAACCATTCCAAAGGACATCAGAAATCCTAAATCACTCGATCTTTCTGAACCCATGAGCGAACAAGAATACCTTTCGCACATATCGGAAATAGAAAAAAAGAATAAAATTTTCAAAACGTATATTGGTTTAGGTTATCATCCTACCATATTGCCATCCGTTATCCAACGAAATATATTAGAAAATCCGGGATGGTACACTGCTTATACGCCTTATCAAGCGGAAATCTCTCAAGGCAGATTAGAAGCTTTACTCAATTATCAAACAATGATTTCCGATTTGACCGGAATGGAATTGACTAACGCCTCTTTATTAGACGAAGGCACCGCCGCAGCAGAAGCTATGGGCATGTTGTTCAGTACCCGCAGTCGTCAACAAAAAGCAGATAATGTCTCCAAATTTTACGTATCAGATGAGGTGTTACCACAAACTATTTCCGTATTACAAACGCGAGCTGTTCCGTTTGGAATTGAATTAGAAATTGGTGCTACTCGTGATTTTGTACCTTCCAATGCCTATTTTGGGATTATGCTTCAATATCCTACCAAATACGGAAGTATAGAGAATTATAGCGATTTAGTCGAAAAATGGCATAGCAGCGAAATTCGGGTTGTGGTAGCTGCAGACTTGTTAAGTCTAACTTTATTAACGCCTCCGGGCGAATGGGGCGCCGATGTAGTAGTGGGAACCACTCAAAGGTTTGGTATTCCTATGGGTTATGGAGGTCCACATGCCGCTTATTTTTCTACTAAAGATCAATACAAACGTGATATTCCGGGCAGAATTATTGGAATTACACAAGATGCTGCCGGCAACAGAGCTTTACGTATGGCACTGCAAACGCGTGAACAACATATCAAAAGAGAAAAAGCCACTTCCAACATCTGTACGGCTCAAGTTTTGTTAGCCGTAATGGCGGGAATGTACGGCGTTTATCACGGACCTGAAGGTTTGAAATACATAGCCAAAAAAATTCACCATCTAACGGCAACCTTAGATCGAGGACTTAAAAATTTGGGAATTGAGCAATTAAATTCAAGTTTTTTTGACACCTTATTAATCAAAGTAAATGATACGGCTTTTGTAAAATCATTAGCTGAAAGTAAAGGAATCAACTTTTGGTATATTGATGCACATCACATCACAATATCGCTCAATGAAGTCACCACTTTGGCAGATGTCAATGATATACTTGGCGTTTTCAGTGAAGCTGAAAAGAAGCAATCCCAAGCTTTTTCAGAAGTACTAAAAGAATGTAAAATTAATACAGATGTAATGAGAACATCTGATTTTATGAAGCACGATGTGTTTCATCTTTACCATTCAGAAACGGAAATGATGCGTTATATCAAAAAGCTGGAAAATAGAGATTTAGCAATGAATCATTCTATGATATCCTTGGGTTCTTGTACAATGAAACTCAATTCGGCTGCTTCTATGTTTCCCATCAGTTGGGCGAGTTTTGGAAATATTCACCCCTTCGTACCAGTTGAACAAGCCGAAGGTTACCATTTGATAATCAAAGATTTGGAAAAATCTTTAAATGAAATTACCGGTTTTGCCGCTACTTCTTTACAACCTAATTCAGGTGCTCAAGGCGAATATTCCGGTTTGAGGGTCATCAAAGCTTATCAAAAATCCATAGGTCAAGGGCACCGAAAATTAATATTAATTCCGGCATCTGCACATGGCACCAATCCAGCAAGTGCCGTAATGGCGGGCTTTGATGTAGTGGTCATAAAAACTACAGAAAACGGAGAAATAGATATTCAGGATTTAAAAGAAAAAGCAAAAATCCATCAAGCAAATTTGGTGGGCTTAATGGTAACTTATCCTTCTACGCACGGCGTATTTGAAGCGGAAATAAAGCTAATAATTGAAATCATTCACAATGCAGGTGGCTTGGTGTATATGGACGGTGCCAACATGAATGCACAAGTAGGATTAACAAGTCCCGGCTTAATAGGAGCAGATGTTTGTCATTTAAATTTGCATAAAACTTTTGCCATTCCACATGGAGGTGGTGGACCTGGTATAGGTCCTATCTGCTGCACAGCTGCTTTAGCTCCTTTTTTACCAACCAATCCAGTGATAAAAACCGGAGGTGACCAAGGAATTACCGCCGTCTCTTCTGCACCTTATGGCTCAGCATTGGTAACGCTCATTTCCTATGCCTATATAAAAATGTTAGGCGCTGAAGGTTTGACTGAGAGTACAAAATATGCTATATTAAATGCAAATTATCTGAAAGCAGAGTTAGAGAAACATTATCCGGTATTATTTTCCGGTGAAAATGGATTTGTCGCTCACGAAATGATAGTTGATTTCAGAGCTTTTAAGAAAAATGGAGTAGAAGTTACAGATGTAGCCAAACGCTTGATGGATTATGGATATCATGCGCCTACGGTTTCTTTTCCGGTAGCCGGCACTTTGATGATTGAACCTACAGAGAGTGAAAACAAAGCAGAGTTAGACAGGTTTATTGCCGCTTTGGTTAAAATAAAATCCGAAATAGACCGCAATTCAACGGAAACGAAAGACTCTATCCTCAAAAACGCACCACACACCCAAGAAATGATCACTTCAGACGATTGGAAATACAGCTATTCTCGTCAAGCGGCTGCTTTTCCTTTAGATTACATCAGGGAAAACAAATTTTGGCCCTATGTACGTCGCGTGGATGATGCCTATGGGGATAGGAATTTAGTATGTACTTGTGACCCCATTGAGGATTATATCTAGAAATTAGTTCGATTGGAAGTTTTGAATAGACTATTTATTCACTTCTTCTAACAAAACGATTTCAAAGGGGGTATCCAATTTTACTTTTCCTTTGTCTACTTTCATTTCTATACCGGAATAGGCATCTCTTAATTTGGTGCCATCGGCAAAAAGATCGCCTACAGTGATTTCTTTGTCCCAAGCGGGTGCGTCCAAAACTATTATTACTTTGTCGTCATTTAAAGTGCGACTAAAAGTATAATAAGGCGCTGCAATATCTTCGTGTTTTCCTGCTCCTACAGCCGGATGATTTTTGCGAAACTGTCCTAATTTCTGATAATGATTGAGGATTTTTTGTGCGCTTTCGTTATTCTTTAAGTCAATCCAATTCATAGGCGAACGCAAATTGGCATCTCCGATGGCTCCATCAATAACCAAAGGTCTGGCAGTTTCATCACCATAATATATTTGAGCAATTCCGGGCGTTAATAATAGCTTGGTTCCTCCTTCAATGGCTTTTTCTCTTTTGCGGTCATAGGGACCGCTGTCGTCATGCGATGAAATATAATTCATTACACTTTTACCCTTCAACTCGTTTTGCAAGATTTGGTTGTAATCATTAAAAAGAGTTTTATAGTTTTTATTTGCATCTCCTTTAAAATCAAAATTAATGAGATTATCAAAGCCATTTGCAAAATAGTCAACTTTTCGATCTCCAAAATCATAAATACGTTTACCGTGAAGTCCATAACCATAAACTTCTCCTAATAAATAAAAATCAGCATCATCTAATACTTTGTCCGGATGATTTTTCTTGTATTCTTTAAAAACTTCATTAGTTAAGTTAGCAAATTCAGCCCACACATCTTCAGTTACATGTTTGGCAGTATCAACTCTATAACCGTCAATACCATAATCAGTAATATAATCACTCAACCATTTCATGATGTAATATTTGGGAGCTCTTGGAGATCCTGTTTTTACAAAAAAATCATTTAATTCTCTGATTTCTTGATCATAACGGCCTTCTTTTTCCCATTTTTCAACCAAAAAAGGAGGAAGACTGACTTCTTGATTACTTTCAGTCAAAACATCCGGTAAGTTTTCAACTAAAGTACAATCAATGTAATTATTATAAGAATCGTAAGTGCACTTTGGTTTGGTACGGACCCAATCCTCAGGATAAGCCGGATCTAGATCAGTAACCGGTCCTGTATGGTTTATAACTGCATCGAGCATTATGCGGATTCCTTTTTGGTGTGCTTTTTCTACCAATTCTTTTAAATCTTCTTTTGTCCCAAAATTAGGGTCAATTGCAGTCCAATCTTTGGTCCAGTAGCCGTGATAACCATAGGTATTCCCCGTGCCTTCATCTACAGAACCGTGAATTTGTTCTACCACAGGCGTCATCCAAATTACATTAACTCCTAATTTATCAAAATAACCTTCATCCAATTTCTGGATGATTCCTTTTAAATCTCCTCCCATAAAGTCCCGGTATTTACCTGTGGGATTATTGCGATGCAGGAGATTATCATTGGTTGTATCACCGTTGTTAAAGCGGTCAATCATCAAAAAGTACAAATTAGCCCCTTCCCAAACAAAATCTTTGGTCTTGTGTTGTGTAGCATCGTAGGAAACTGTTTGCTTCGTACTATTGCAAGAAAACAAAAAAACAGAGAGTATGACAAATAATATTCTATTCATTGTATAGGTGATTTAAAAAGATAAAGCAAAAATAGGAAATAATGCTGAATGAGGTAAACAATGATATTTTTTAAAGCTTCTATAATCATGTAAACTATTCCCAATACGCTTGGCTACGCCAAAGATGTTTGAGAACTAACTTCAATATAAAAGCTTCAAGTATATCAATACTCAAGTTTTCAATTCTTTTTTCTTGGCAGCAGGGAATAGAACATTGTTAAGAATCAGTCTATAACCGGGTGAAGTGGGGTGTAATTCCAATTCCGTTCGTGGATCTCCCACATGATGTTGATAATCTTCCGGATCATGTCCGCCGTAAAAAGTCCACATTCCTTTTCCTTTAATCCCATGAATATAACGTGCTTCCCCATTGAGCTTGTTTTCACCCATAATAAGAACGTCAGGTTTAATGGTATTAGGGTCAAAAGCGGTTGATTGCCCCATAAAGCCCTTAATCAATGTAGTGTGATTTTGACATAACATGGCAGGAATCGGATCCCATTTAGCAGAGAAATTCATCAAGGTGAAATAATCTGATGTACGTGGCATTTCTGCTCTCTTTAAAGTCATATCAATACTGGAAAACTCGTAGACTAACGGACTCCTTTCGAGTGTGAAATCTTGAAAAGCAAATGTTTTAGTAAAATCTAACTTATTCTGATAATCAGGTTCGCTTGGGTCGCCATCAAACATGCTTTCGCAGATATCCACCCCTTCGGCAGCTAATGCAATATCAAAACTATCAGTAGCCGAACACATGGCAAACATAAATCCACCTCCAATTACAAAATCACGTATTTTTTTTGATACAGCTAATTTGGCTTGTGAAACTTTGTCAAAACCCAATTTAGTAGCTAGCGCTTCGGCTTCTTTCTTTTGTTCAATATACCAAGGGTAGGTTCTAAAATTAGCGTAGAATTTTCCGTATTGCCCGGTAAAATCTTCGTGATGCAAGTGTAACCAATCGTAAAGAAGTAATTTATCTGAAAGCACTTCTTCATCATACACTACATCATAGGGAATTTCTGCATAGTTAAGAACCATCGTTACTGCATCGTCCCATGGTTGTTTACTTTTTGGAGAATATACGGCTATTTTAGGTGCTTTTTCCAAGACCACAGCTTCCATATTCTGAGAGGGACTGGAAATAAATTCAAGTAATTGCAAAGTTTGAGTGTCAGATAAGATTTCGTAAGTTACTCCTCGTATTTGACATTCTTTTTCAGTTTCGGGTGTATTCACTAAGAGAAACGAACCACCTTCATAATTAAGTAACCATTGTACTTTTTCGCCTTTGGAAAGCGCCCAATAGGTAATACCATATGCCTTTAGGTGCTCTTTTTGTTTTACATCATCCATAGGGAGCAAAATAAATCCCGCAAATAACGGGAAGCTCCATAAAAATAAAAATAATATGGTGAAAAGGTTTCGCAATTCAAAAAATTTTATTATTGTTCAATTTTTTCCCATTTGTTTGCCATAGTAGGTGCAATTACATACAGTGCCTGAACTAAATCATCGGTATCCATTTGAGGCCCTTCGGTAAAAATATTTGTAATTTCATCTGCTTTTGCATCCATAAAAATGCGCGATAACTGTGTCCCCATGGTTATTTCTGCAACTTTTTCCAGACCCATAATAGCAATTTTAATGTTATTTTTAGCTTCAATCTGATTGTCAGCCATCCCGTCCATACCTTTTAGGTGATAATTATAATAAGTACTTCTAAAATTATCATAAGTTGGTGATAATATTTTGTTTATCAAATGAAATCTATTAAACTTATTGGTATTGGACTGCCATGCTTTTTTATCATTGGGGCTATCAACTTGATCCATAATATTTTGACAAATATTAAAATATTCATCTCCACCGTTAAGGTCAAAAGTATCGGCATCCATTCCAATAATTAAATACACAAAATAGGATAAGGTAGAGATTAATTCTGATTGATAGGCATTGACGTCATATTGTAAAGGTTCAAATTCAATGTAAGAAAAAGACAAATTATCATCTTTATAATTTAAAACAGGAGTGTTGTAAATAGAATTAAATACCGGTCTGGAAGATTGCACTTGAATACTTCCGCTGTAAAAGTTACTTCCTGTTTTTTCATTTAAGGTCAACACAATTGAACATTCAATACGTTCTTCAGGTTCAAACTCCTTTTGGGTCCATTTGGTTTGGTTTACAAATTCATCAATGGCGCGTTCTAAGGTTTTAAAAACTTTTGGGTCGGCGTCTACTATTTTATCAGTGCTTACCACCACACTGCAATTCAGTTCTTGAGCTGACAAATTCAGATAAAGGCTGAGCAATACTATTAAAAAAATTGTTTTTTTCATTTGAAGTTTTTTACAATCATATTTAAAATGTTTTTTGCAACCTCTTTTTTAGTTTGTAGTGTAAATTCAGTAATACAGTCGAACTTGTCAATTATAGTTATTTTATTTGTGTCCGTTTTAAAGCCTGCACCTGGATCTTGGAGCGAATTTAACACGATAAAATCTAAATTCTTTTTTATAAGTTTAGATTGTGCATTAGCTAATTCATTTTCAGTTTCTAAAGCAAATCCAACCAAAAACTGATTTTTCTTTTCTTTCCCCATCCCGGCAAGAATGTCCGGATTTTTCACTAATTTAATACTCAAGGTTTCATCCGATTTTTTAATTTTTTGATCAGCTACATTTTCCGGTCTGTAATCGGCGACAGCAGCGGCAGCTATAGCAATATCTACACCCGCATAACTTTGGAAAACAGAATCATACATGTTTTGAGCACTCATTACATCTACGCGCTTTATTTGGGTGTATCCCTCTATACTTTGATGAGAAGGTCCTGAGATCAAAATGACTTCGGCTCCAAAATCAGCGGCTGCTTTTGCCAATTCAAAACCCATTTTACCGGAAGATAAATTACCTATAAAACGTACAGGATCTATTAATTCGTATGTGGGACCTGCAGTTATTAAGACTTTTTTTCCAAATAAAGGTAATTTTTGCACAAGGTGCTGTTCTATAAATGCTACTATAGTTTCAGGTTCAGCCATCCTGCCTTCACCTATTAATCCGCTGGCGAGTTCTCCACTTTCAGCAGGAATAATCACATTTCCAAAAGAAGATAAAGCATCTAAATTATCGCGAGTAGAAGGATGCCTATACATATCCAAATCCATGGCCGGAGCAACATATACAGGACATTTAGCAGAAAGATATGTGGCAATAAGCAGATTGTCAGCAGTACCCTTAACCATTTTAGAAATAGTATTTGCAGTTGCAGGCGCTATAATATAATAATCAGCCCAAAGACCTAACTCCACGTGGCTATTCCACATTTCTTTTTCAGCATCGTGGTTTATAAATTCATAAACAACCGGATTTTTAGAAAGTGTCGATAAGGTAAGAGGGGTAACAAACTCAACTGCTCTGGGAGTCATAACGACCCTCACTTGAGCGCCTGCTTTAATAAGTAAGCGAGTCAGGTGAGCGGTTTTATATGCAGCAATGCCTGCGGTAACGCCCAATAGGATATTTTTACCGCTAAGAACAGACATTATTATTCGTTGTTTTCTTCGTCTAAAGTGTTTCTGTAGTACATTTTTCCATTTAGCCATTCTTCTATGGCTAAAGCAGTAGCTTTGGGAAACCTCTCATAGAATTTGGAAATTTCTATTTGTTCTTTGTTTTCAAATATTTCTTCCAAACCCTCATTGTGGGTCTCAAATTCTTTCAGCTTATTGGTCAATTCATCTTTTAGATCCAAGTTGAGTTGATCTGATCTTTTAGCTATGATACTGATGGCTTCAAACAAGTTTCCTACCGGTTTGGCAATTTCATCACGGTTGTAGGTAATAGTGGTTTTTGGCGCTTTAGAATCTTTTAGTTCCATGTATTGAGTTTGTAAAATATTAATATTTATTTAAGGATAAAGGAAGTTATTTTAAAAATATTACTAGTTTTGGGTAACACTTTTTAACAAATTTTGTTCCTCTATGAGTTTATTTCTCATTTTTTCAATTTCATTTTTATATTTAGATTCTTTGTAATTTCTCTCAAATTTTTCAATAGCTATAATTGCCTCTTTAATCCTTTCCTCTTTTTTGTTTAGTACGGAATTTATAGCCAAGTCATTTGACGCTTTAGCTCTATAATAAAGAGCATCTTCTTTAAAAGAAGTGCCGAGGTTATCAGATAAAAAATTATCAAATGCAACGATGGCAGATTTATATTGTTCTGTATGGTAGTATTGGTAAGCTATATCAAATGCCTTTTTTTCCAATTTCATTTGTAACTCCTTGACATACTGATTGGCTTCTGCTATTTTATCGGAATTTGGATATTTATCTATAAATTTTTGAAATGATTCAATCGCTTTGAAAGTATCCGTTTGATCTAAGCTGGAACGAGGTGTTGACAAATAATAACTCAAAGCCGTTTTAAAACTTGCTTCCTCTTTTTTAGTACTTTTCGGATAGTTTTTCGTAAAACGATCATAGTGATAGGCAGCCAACAGATAATCTTTGGTCTGAAAATAGGAATCAGATTTCATATACTGAATCCGTTCCATCTGCCCTTTCCCAGTAAAATCAGGTGTAATTTTTTCAAATAACACAAGAGCTTTAGCATATTTTCCGGCATCATATAATGTTGTAGCCATATTAAGCTGTTCTGCTGACGTTCCTTTGTTAAGCACTTTCGAATATTCCGAACAAGCCGTAGTCGATAGAATGATTATCAACAAATAGAATGATTTTCTGATTTTTAACATGCTGCAAAAGTAAAAATAATATTCTAATTTTAAAATTATTGAGGTCAATTTGTAATTTAAACAAAAGTAATGTAATCCATTTGTTGAAATTTTGAAAATGTACTAAATGTTTGTTAATGTTTTAAACTACAATAATAGTTTAATTTCTCCATTTGGAATAAGAATTTAATTTTAAAAAAATACATAAAAAAAAACTTGTTCAATATAAGAAAACACACTATCTTTATAGTGTTTTACACAAAGTAAATTGCTTGTGTGCAATGACATTGAAGCAAATCTCGTTATTTGGATAAGTTCAACTCGCAAGTAACTCTTTTTCAATTAACTAATTTTTTTTTTAATTAAAATATAATCTCTATCAAAAAACTAATTTCTGTAAAATGAACATCTTTCATGTAAGTGCCGAGTGTTACCCTATTGCAAAAGTAGGAGGATTGGCTGACGTAGTGGGGGCACTGCCCAAATATCAAAAACTTTTAAAAAATGAGGTTCAAGTAATCGTACCTGCGTATCAAACTTCTTTTGTTAAAAATCAAAAGTTCAACACTGTATTTAGGGGAAAAACTTATCTTGGAAATCAGAAAATTGATTTTTCAGTCCTAACACTTCAAGAAAATAACTTAGGATTTAACTTGTATTTAATTAAAGTAGGCGATTTTTTTGATTCTGCGGATGTTTATCAATTCCCCGCAGATGTAGAAAGGTTTATAGCTTTTCAGCTCAGTTTTTTAAGTTGGATCAAAGAAACCAATCAAATTCCCGATCTGTTGCATGTTCATGACCATCACACGGGCTTTATCCCTTTTTTAGTAAAATACACGAAAGAGTATGCTCCTAAATTAGCAAATGTTCCAACTTTTTTAACCATACATAATGCACAATATCACGGTGATTTCGGGTTTGATAAATTACATTTGCTCCCGGAATTTGATCATTTTAAAATAGGCTTATTAGAATGGAATGGTCGAATTAACCCATTGGCAACAGCCATCAAATGTGCTTGGAAGGTAAGCACAGTATCGCCGACCTATTTAGAAGAAATGTCTTTAGCTGCTAATGGACTTGAAGACTTATTGCGTAACGAACGTCCAAAATCTATAGGAATTTTAAATGGTATTGACATCGAAATTTGGAATCCTCAAACAGATTACAATATAGAATATCATTACTCCCCCAGAGACGTGAGCAAAGGCAAAGATGCAAACAAAAAGCAACTTTGCGAAATCTACGGATTTGATGAGAAAAAGCCCCTCTTTGCATACATTGGTAGATTAGCAGGAGAGAAAGGAGCCGATTTACTCCCACATGCCATTAGTATAGCACTCAACAAATTTAAAGGAGACATAAATATTTTGATTTTAGGTTCCGGCGATACAACAGTGGAAAACCATTTAAAAGACTTAATCCCATTTTACAAATCATCATACAATGCGCACATTGGTTATGACGAAAAATTAGCTCATTTAATTTATGCAGGAGCTGATTTTTTATTGATGCCTTCACGGGTAGAACCATGTGGCTTGAATCAAATGTATGCTATGCGTTATGGAACTATACCACTAGTAAGACGCACAGGTGGACTTAAAGATACGGTTATTGATATTGGAGATGGCGGTTTTGGAATCTGCCATGACCAAGCTTCCGTAGAAGATATTGTTTTCTCTATTGGAAGAGCATTTGGTCTGTATCAAGATAAAACCCTAATGAGCAAAGTAATAAAAATGGAAATGAAACGCAATAATTCTTGGGAACAATCTGCTGAAATGTATTTAAAAGTCTATCAAGAACTTATAAAAATGACAGGTGATGTGTGGTAGAACTCTGGCAATTTAAAGTTGGACTTAAAGTAAATATATTAGTTAGCTCTAAGCCGTTTTTAAAAGTAAATTACATAAAAACAACACCTATAAACCAACAAAAAAAATGAATCATAAAACCTTAGCCATTATTTTAGGAGGGGGAGCCGGAAGTCGCTTGTATCCACTCACTCAGAGCCGCTCTAAACCGGCTGTTCCTATCGCAGGGAAATACAGATTAGTAGATATTCCTATTTCTAATTGTATTAATTCCAATATCAAACGCATGTTTGTATTGACACAGTTTAATTCCGCCTCTCTCAATCAGCACATCAAAAACACTTATCATTTTAGCCATTTTGACGATGCATTTGTCGATATCTTGGCAGCGGAACAAACCCCTGATAATTCAGGTTGGTTCCAAGGAACTGCTGATGCTGTCCGTCAATGTATGCCTCATTTTAAAAATCACGCTTTTGAATATGCATTAATATTATCGGGAGATCAATTGTATCAAATGGATTTTACAAAAATGCTTTCTGAACATATTAAGAGCAAAGCTGCCATCTCTATTGCTACACTGCCTGTAACGGCAAAAGACGCAACAGAGTTTGGTATTATGAAAACTGATAAGAAATCAATTGTAACTTCATTTATTGAAAAACCAAAAACAGAACTTCTAAACGATTGGTCATCTGAAGTTAGTGATGAAATGAAAGCTGAAAATCGGATTTATCTCGCATCTATGGGTATTTATATTTTCAACAAAGAGGTCTTACAAACTTTAATGGATGATGATTCTACTAAAGATTTTGGAAAAGAAATCATCCCACAATCTATTCACAAACACAAAGTAATGAGTTATCAATATGAAGGTTACTGGACAGATATAGGTAATATTGGCTCTTTTTTTGAAGCCAATATAGGTTTGACGGATAATATTCCTAAATTTAATCTGTTTGACAACGCACAAAAGGTTTATACGCGTTCTCGTGTATTACCACCAACAAAAATATCAGGAACTACGACGATTGATAAGTCTATTATAACTGAAGGTTGTATCATCAACGGATCTAGAATACACAATTCTGTAATTGGTATTCGTAGCAGAATAGGCCAAAGTACAACGATTAGTGATTCGTATTTAATGGGTAGCGATAATTATGAAAACTTAGAAGACTTACGCACTAATTGGGATAACGGCATCATTAACATAGGAATTGGAGAACGTTGTCATATTCAAAATACCATCATCGATAAAAACTGCCGAATTGGTAATGATGTAAAACTTTTAGGTGGAAAACATCTAAGTGATATTAATAATGATTTGTACACAATTAAAGAGGGTATTATTGTACTGAAAAAGGGTATCACTTTGCCCAATGGATTTTCAGTAGTGTAACAGATATAGATTTTTTAATGAAAAGCAATAAAAAAGCGTGTATTCAAAATGTATACACGCTTTTATAATATAACTAAGCTAAATTAAAATTTACTTTCGAAGTACTGTGGTTTAGTCTCTTCTGTTTTTTGATTCCAATAATCTTGGGTCACTTTTCTACCATCCAAGGTGTGTAGTCTTCTTTGAAAAATCCAAATGGTTGGATTGAAAACCATATCGGTAACACCCACAATATAAAAGGTTGGGTCTTCTTCAGATTTTTTCTTATCCTCAGCAACAATTACTTCAAAGCCGTTGTGTTTCAGAAGCTTTTCTAAAAAATCGGCACGTTCTTTTGAAACGCCTTTATCCACAAAAGTTACTCTTTTTTCGTTTAATTCACCAAAGGTGTGTTTTCCTGATAATGTAGATCCCATATTACAACAACTTACTTAATTCAACAATATAATTATAAATAGGACTGTATAATCCAATGACAAAGATACCTGCTACAGCCAATAGTAAACCTAATCTCATAGGCCAATTACTTTTAAAATAGGGAATAGCGTCATCACTTTTTCTCAAAAACATGGCTCTAACCGGTAATAAATAATAGTACAACGAAATAGTTACATTGACGACAGCAAGGAAAACAAGTAGATAATATCCTTTTTCAGCCGCTGCAGTATACAAAAAGAATTTACCGAAAAATCCTGCAACCGGTGGAATTCCGGCTAATGAAAACAACGCCATCAACATTACTAATGATAGTTTAGGGTTGGTTCTATAAAGTCCGACATAATCGTCCATATTTTCTTTTCCGGTGGCGGATGAAATGGCTTGTACCACACCAAAAGCCCCTAAATTAGAAAAAATGTAAATCATTACAAAATAGATGATAGACGTTGCGCCAAACGCGTCTCCATTAATAACCCCCATCAGTATAAAACCGGCTTGTGCTATGGAAGAAAAGGCTAAAAAGCGCTTCATATTTTGTTGACGCAATGCAAATAAATTACCGATGAACATAGTCAATACGGCTACACCCCAAACTATATATTTCCAATAATCAGATAATACCGGAAGGACTTTAAACAAAATGGTAGTAAGAATAAAGATGGCAGCTCCTTTAGATATTACAGACAAATAAGAAGTAATCCCGATGGGGGCTCCTTCGTAAACATCTGCTGTCCAAAAGTGGAAAGGGGCTAATGAAATTTTAAATGCCACTCCCGAGAAGAAAAACACTAATCCCATAATTGCCAAAGGCGAAACCTGTAATTGGTATGAGATCATATTGAAGAATAGAGAACCTCCGGTAGCGTATAGCATCGTCATCCCAAAAAGAGATATAGCTGAAGCTAAAGCCGCTGTCATAATTAACTTCACAGCTGCCTCAGTTCCTTTGATGTCTGCAGAGTTATAGGCAACTAAAGCCACTAATGGTAAAGTCGATAATTCCAATCCTATATAGAACATTAAGAAATCGCCTGATGAAATCATAAAGTACATTCCTATCAAGGATGAGAATAATAAAATGAAAAATTCAGGAATTTTATTAAGGTGGGCCACTTTATCTCTTAACCAATCGGTAGATTGTAATAAAATAATTAACACCCCTACGTTTAACACATTTTTAAAAAAATGGATTAATGGATTGGTTCGGAATGATCCACCAAATAATTGTCCATCAGTGGTTTGAAAAAAACCTGTGATGGTATGTATGGCAAACAACCCTAAAGCCAAATAGATTAATGACTTTTTTTGTTCGGTTTTAGTGAAAATTTCAAAAACCAACAAAATTAAAATCAATACTAATAGTATGATTTCGTGGCGCATTATCAGGTAATCAGTTATATTCATATTTTAAAAAATAACAAAAATCAAATTTCAAAACTTATTTCTCTATTCACAATTCAAAATTTTCCTCTTACAATAATCTTTGGATAAACGGATCCAAGCTACTCATAATCATATTACTCAACCATAAAGGTAACATCCCAATTCCAACAATGGGTATCATTAACAAGTATATTCCCGCTCTTTCGTACCAAGTATCTTTAGGTAGATGTTCAAAATGGGAATCCGTAATGGGTCCCATTAACATCATCCCTACTACTCTTAATATATAAACCGCTGTGACAACAATTGCGGAAACAGTCAAAATACTTATTATTCTGTGAAATAAATCAGGATGTTGAAATGCTCCGGCAAATATGTTCATCTCTGCCACAAACCCGCTCATCCCCGGTAATCCTAATGAAGCTAAACCGGCAATTACATAAATCATAGAAATAAAGGGTAGTGTTTTCAATAATCCACCCATTTTAGTTGCATCTCTCGTATGGGTTCGTCCGTAGATCATCCCGATTAGCGCAAAGAAAAGTGCGGTCATAAATCCGTGAGATAAAGATTGAAGTATTGCACCATTCCAAGCGGTTTTATTCATCATTAGCAAAGCTACCAATACCATCCCCAAGTGACTCACCGATGAATAGGCATTGATGTACTTTAAATCAGTTTGTTTGATGGCTGCAAATGCGCCATAAACTACTCCGATAACGGCTAATACCAAAAAGAAATTAGACCAATGTTTGGCACCTTCGGGCAATAAAAACATAGCCACTCTGAAAACACCATAACCTCCTAACTTCATCAAAACGCCGGCGTGTAACATAGAAACGGCAGTAGGCGCAGATGCGTGACCATCAGGAGACCAAGTATGAAATGGGAAAAAGGCACCAATTACTGCGAAACCAATAAAGGTAAATGGGAAAAATAATTTTTGGGCTTCAATTGGAATATTCACTTTACCTATTTCTAATATATTAAAAGTCAATGCTCCACCATCGGCGTTTGAATTGAAATAAATGCCCAAAATACCGATTAATAACAAGGCAGATGCCCCCATCAACATCAAAGTCAGTTTCATTGCAGCATATTCACGCGGACCACTACCCCAAATACCTATCAATAAATACATCGGGATAACGGCAATTTCATAAAAAACAAAAAGAGTGAATAAATCTACTGAAATAAACACACCATAAACTCCGGCAGATAATATAACTAAAGTTACGAAAAACTCTTTGGGTAAATCATCAATTTTCCAGGAAATAAAAACACCTGCTAAAACCACAACGGAGGTCAAAATAATTAATGCTACTGATATCCCATCTACCCCAATACTATAGTGGATATTTAATGATTCAAACCAAGTTAAATCACGCGTAAAAAGCATTATACTTGCATTTACAGCTCTTTCACGAAAATAGGCAAACAATAAGTTGATAGCCATTCCCAATTGGACTATACTCCCAATCATGGTAATGAATCTAGATTGTTTTAAATCTTTGGTAAAAAGTAATGCAATTACCGTCAGAACGGGAACTACAACTAAAAGTGTTAAGATATCCATATTACAACATGTAAATTACTACGATTACTAAAATAATTACGCCACCCACAAAAGCAAAAGCATAATCTTGAACTTTACCCGATTGTACACCTTTAATAGCTTCGGAACCGACAACGGTTGAATTTCCTATGAGATTCATGGTGCCATCCACAACTTTCTTGTCAAACCAAGCAAAAGAACCGGAAATATATTTGAAAATGATGTTTCTTGTTACAAACAAATATAATTCGTCTATGTAAAATTTATTTTTGGTCCAAACATAAAAAGTTCCGAATGCCGCACTAATTTTGGCGGGATAATCGGTGGGTTTAAAATAAAAGAAATATGCCAAACCTATTCCTAAAACACCTACCGTAGTGGCAATGGAAGCCATCATCGGGTCAATGTGTCCGTGGAAACCAACTTTATCCGGTGTTACCCATTCTGTAAATGGAAAATAACCGGGAACAATACTCATAATTGCAAGAAAAACTAATGGTATTGTCATGGTTAATGGCGATTCGTGCGGAGTGTGATGATAATGTGTTTTTTTGTTCCAAAATATACTGAAATACAAACGAAACATATAGAATGCGGTCAATCCGGCAACAAACAACGTGATGTAAAAAATAGGTCTATTATGATGGAAGGTGGCTATCAAAATTTCATCTTTGCTAAAAAATCCTGAAAACCCGGGAAAACCGGCAATAGATAGAGCAGCTATCAAGAAAGTGATACTTGTGATTTTCATATATTTATGCAAACCTCCCATATCTTGCATCAAATTACTATGCACTGCGTGAATGACTGACCCGGCTCCAAGAAACAACAAGCCTTTAAACATAGCATGTGTAAATAAATGCCACATTGAAGCCATGTATCCGACTCCTTCGTGCCCATCATATCCTGAAACCCCCAATGCCAACATCATATAACCGATTTGTGACATAGTAGAAAAAGCCAACACCCGCTTAATGTCAAATTGGGTCAAGGCAATAATAGCTGCAATCAGAGTTGAAATAGCTCCTACCCAAGCCACTATGTGTAATGCACTTCCGTGGTCTACAAAATTAAACATGGGAAACATTCGAGCTACTAAATAAACCCCTGCAACCACCATAGTAGCGGCGTGAATCAAAGCTGAAACCGGAGTAGGTCCTTCCATGGCATCAGGAAGCCAAATATGTAATGGAAACATAGCCGATTTTCCGGCTCCACCCATAAACATCAACACCAAAGCTAGTCCTATAACTGAAAATCCCATAAATATGGAACCAAATTTTTGCGCAGCAGCAATTCCTTCCGGACCATTCAAATATTGAAAATCAAATGAACCTAAATAATACCCTACCAATAATATACCTACTAAAAATCCAAAATCAGCAAAACGCGTAACAATAAATGCCTTTTTGGCGGCTGCAACTGCGGATGGCTTTTCATAATAATATCCAATTAAAAGAAATGAAGAAACCCCAACCAACTCCCAAAATATATAAATTTGGAATAAGTTTGTGGCTAACACCAATCCCATCATTGAGAAGGTAAACAGAGAAAGAAAAGCATAAAATTTAGTAAACCCTCTGTCCCCGTGCATATATCCCATACTATAAATATGTACCATCAACGAAATGGTAGAAACCACAACCAACATCATCACAGAGATAGGATCTATTAACACGCCCATATCAACTTTGAGTGTATCAGTAAAATTCATCCAATTAACACTGTAAACAAAGGTTTGAAATTTTCCATCCAATTTTGGGGTATGATAAAAGTACTGAATTGCCGTATAATACGACAAAACAGCAACGGATGTGAGTCCTGCTACACCAATCCAACCAGAAATATTTTCTTTAATTCGGTTATAAAAAAATCCCAGAAAAATAAATACTGCAAAGGGTATTAATGGAACTAAAAATGTATAACTAAAATTCATAATTACTTAGTGTTGAGTATCGAGTAGTGAGTATTGAGTAATTAGTATTGACTAGATTGAATCGAGAATAGAGATTAAATTAATATTAAATATTTATTAACTCGAAGCGCCTACTCATTCCTTATATCTCATATTTCATTACTCCTATCGTTTTTAATATTTCATTGTTTCAGTTTTATCAACATTTACAGAGACTTTCAATCTGTATAAATTGATGATAATTGATATAGCCAAAGCCGTTTCGGATGCAGCCACAGCGATAATAAAAATCGAAAAATACACGCCCTGTAAAAAGTCAGGAAACATATATTTGTTGATTACCACAAAATTAATCACCGACGCATTGAGCAATAGTTCGATACTCATCAACAAGGTAATTAAATTTTTACGAGTCAAGAAACCATACAACCCTATGAAAAACAATAAGGTTGACACGGTCAAAATTTCATATATACTTACGTTTGCTATCATAAACTGGTTTAAAGTTTAAGGTTTAAAGTTTAAGGTTCAATGTTTTATGAACTTATTTCCTTTGAAATCATTTTTACTTAAATATATCATCATTGATGCTATTTTCCTTGATATAACAATTGTTTTTTCTTTTAAAATTTCAAATTCGTCTTGATTTATATACTTTCTATCGAAAACTCTATATAGTTGCGATCTTGTTTCTCCACAAGAACCTTTTGCAATTGATAGAAAATTATTAAATTCATTATTTCCATCTCTTTCAAATCCTTCTGCAATATTGTCCATAATAGAACCGGATGATCCGTTAATTTGGTCTTTAAGTTTATAGTCTTGATTAAGGTCTGTATTTTTTATAATTTTATCAATATCATCACATATAACTCTAGCTAATTGCCAAGATTCTAAATCCTCAAAATTCTTAATTGTAGCCATAACCACAAACTTTAAACTTTAAACTTTAAACTTTAAACTATACATTCTTACGTCCTTTTGATATAATAATAGCGCCAATCATGGCGGCTAATAAGAGAATTGAAATAACTTCAAATGGCAAGATAAATCCACCGGATTCATAACTTAACAATCCTTTACCTATTTCGCTGACTTCTGTTGATTTTGCAGAAGCATTGACGGTTACAAAATTATGATTTAAGATAATGGAGATAACTACTCCAAATCCTAATAAACTCGCACTTCCCATTAATAGGCGACGCATCATTGTAGGTTGTTCTAATTCACCTTCCACATGATGTACTAATAATACAGAGAAAATGAATAGAATAATGATACCACCAGCATAAACAGCCATTTGTATTGCTCCCAAAAAGGTATAATCCATCATAAAATAAAGGGCTGCAATACCGAGCAATGAAAATAATAGATAAATCACCGCTCTCAATATTTTATGGCTCATCACAGATGCTAATGCAAATACAATGATGATGCTTGCGAAAAGATAAAAAAATATACGTTCCATATTACTCTTTTACGTCCGGATGTACTTTCGATCCGGGTTTGTTTAATACTTTAGTTAATTGCGTTCTGTCGTACACAGAATTTTCAAAATTTTGAGCCATCACAATAGCATTAGTAGGACAAGCTTGAACACACAAATTACACAAGGTGCACATTGAAAGGTGATAAATATGTTTATCAATCACTTTCACTTTCTTTCCAGTTGTTTCATCTACTACTCTATCCCAAATAATTTCAATACTTCCATTGGGACAAGCAATTTCACATGATTGGCATCCTGTACAACGATGCAAGTTGTTCTCATCGTGTGGCATCACTACTTCACCTCGAAAACGATCAAACATTTTCAACGTATCACGATTGTCAGGATAATATTGTGTAATGGTTCCCCAAGGAGCTTTCACGAAGTACTTTCCGGTAACACTCATACCGGTTAGCAACGATTTAATCCCGTAATATATATTTGAAAAATAACTCATAATTTAAAAATTAACTCACTTATTTACAATTTCATCAAATGTGCTCGTTGATTACTTTGTAATTCCAAATTAGAAAATATCCAATACTTTTTACCTTTTACCCTTTACCTTTTAACTTTACAAAGTCCAACCTAATAAAATAATTATTGCCATAATAACAATATTCACCAGATTAATGGGCAATAAATACTTCCACTCTAAGGTTAATATTTGATCAATACGCAAACGTGGAAACGTCCAACGGAACCACATCATCAATAAAATAATACCACCTACTTTAGCTAAGAACCACACGGGTTGCAACCAAATGATATGATCCGTAATTCCGAATGGAGATAACCATCCGCCAAAAAAGATAGTTACGGCAATGGCAGCCACTAAAAACATATTGATAAATTCTGCCAAGAAATAATAAGCAAATTTCATCCCTGAATATTCAGTGTGATAACCCGCTCCTAATTCTGATTCGGCTTCTACTAAGTCAAATGGAGTTCTATTGGTTTCAGCAGTACCTGCAATCATATAAATCATAAAAGCAATAATCGCCGGAATATGACCTTGTAATATTAACCATCCTCCGGTACGTTGCACTTCAATAATTTGTGATAATTGTAAACTTCCGGTCAGCAAAACCATAGTCAAGAGCGACAATCCTACAGATAATTCGTAACTTACCACTTGAACGCCGCTTCGCATAGCCCCAATCAATGAATATTTGTTATTACTAGCCCAACCGCCAAGTAAAATCCCTATAACGCCTATTGAAGAAACTGATATAATAAAGAATATTCCAATATTAACATCATAAGCTTGAATTGTAGATGAAAATGCCAATACTGAAAGCACAATCAAGGCGGATACAATTGGAAAATAGGGTGCTAAATTGTATAAAAACATATCAGCTTTGATAGTTCCCGTTAATTCTTTAGATACCAACTTCAAAGCATCGGCTATGGTTTGGAAAACACCTCCCGGACCTACACGGTTTGGACCTCTACGTAACTGTATCCAAGCTGCAATCCATCTTTCCAAAAGAACTAAAAACAACCCTGCTACCGCAAAAAAGGCTAAATACCCTACGGCAATTAACACCATCTCTACAATTTTTGCCCAAATTTCGGGCATCATACTGTAAAGCCAATCGTGTATGGTGGTTAAAAACAATGGTAATCTCATTTGTATAATATTTGATTTCTAATATTCTACCAACATTTAGTCTCTACGAGACTTTATCGGAATCTTTATTTTTATTCTACCAACATTCAGTCTCTAACGAGACATTGTCGGAATTTTTAATTATCAATATATTGTCTAAAAGAGACATTTATATAAATAACAATTAACTTTTTACTTTTAATACAGAAGCAAGCATTGCGTCACTCCTCCTTCCAACTTCAAACTTCAAACTTTACTATCGGTCAATATCCGGAATCACATAATCAAATGACGCCATGATAGCCACTAAATCTCCAATTTTATATCCTCTTGAAAGGTGATCTAAAATCGAAAGATTTGAAAATCCCGGTGAACGGAATTTTACACGATAGGGATTTTTATTTCCATCGCTATTGATGTAAACACCTAATTCGCCACGTGCCGTTTCTACTCTTTGGTAAAACTCTCCTTTAGGCAGTTTAATCACGGCTTTAGTTGGCACTTTAAAGTCTCCATCGGGAATATTATCAATCAATTGTTCGATGATAGAAAGGGATTCCCACATTTCAGCAATCCTTACTTTATAGCGAGAATACACATCGCCGTCTGTAAAGGTCGGGATATTAAAATTAACTTTGTCGTAAGCTGAATAAG
Source organism: Polaribacter sp. (assembly GCA_020740485.1). Lineage (GTDB taxonomy): Bacteria > Bacteroidota > Bacteroidia > Flavobacteriales > Flavobacteriaceae. The sequence goes on from DYMN01000002.1 coordinate 108,871, forward strand.
GGTGGGTTTTTCTTGTATCAATTGCAACGCCTGAACCTCTTAATCCCGGACCGGTTACACCAAAATTGATAGCGTCGGCTGCGGTCATTAATCCAATCCCTTTAGTACGTTTTTGGAAAATGATGTTCCCGGTCAATAATGAATCGTATTCGGGTAACTTGGTTTTGAAATGTTTGACAAATGCTTTTACTCTATTCACAAAATTCGGATGAATATCAAACATCAAACCTCCAGGAACGTTGTAGTTCATTGTCAAACGAGCACCACAAGTTTCTTCAAAAATATCATTAATCATCTCACGGTCACGGAAGGCATAGAAATAGGTAGTCAACGCCCCGATATCCATTCCGAAAACTCCCCACCACAATTGATGTGAAGCTAAACGAGTCAACTCTCCAACGATAGTACGAATGACTTTTACACGGTCAGGCACTTCCAATTCAAGTGCTTTTTCAACTGTCAAACACACGGCTTCGTTGTTGATGTGTGATGACAAATAATCCATTCTATCTGTAAGATGCACTATTTGTTGATAGGTGTCATATTCACACATTTTCTCGATAGAACGGTGAATGTAGCCTAAATCGGGTTCAACTTTTTTTATGATTTCTCCGTCAATAGTTAAAAGCAAACGAAGTACACCATGGGTCGCTGGGTGTTGCGGGCCCATATTGATCATGTATTCCTCTGTTTTAAACGGATCTTGAACTAGATACTCTTGTTGCATATTGTGAAAATTCTCGCAAAGTCGCTAAGACGTCCTTGCATTTTATCTAATAATCATATTTACCGGATCGTCATAATCCTTACGTAATGGATAACCTTCCCAACCTTCCGGTAAAATCAACACTTGCATATTGGGATGATTGTTAAAATAAATGCCAAACAAATCGTGAATTTCTCTTTCGTGAAACTCAGCTGTTCTCCAAATATCGCTAACGGTATCAATATTTGCATTTTCTCTATCGGAAGTGTTGACTTTTACCACCATTTCGTGTCCAAATTTGGTAGAGCGTAGGTGATAAATCACGCCCAAATCGGTACCATAATCCATACCTGTTACACAAAAAAGATAATCAAAATCTAACTCAGGTGTAAATTTGAGTTTTTGGGCAATTTTATACCAATCTTCTTTTGCAACGGTCAATGTTAAAAATTCAGTGGCTTCTTCCGTAAATGTAAATTCCGGATTCCAAGTACTGATGCTATTTTGTAATTCTGCGTTTGTCATTATTTTATTGTTTCAGGTTTTATATTTCAAGTTTCAAGTTATTGAACAATAAACATGAAACGTGAAACGTGAAACTTTATTTACCTTGATCAAATCCATCAATAGGATTGTTTTTCTTCATATCCTTGATGCTATTGGTATTCATGATTTTTTCTTGTAACATGATCATACCTTGTAATAAAGCTTCCGGACGTGGTGGACAGCCTGGAACATAAACATCAACCGGAATCACGTGGTCTGCTCCTTTTACCACAGAATAAGTATTATAATAGAAAGGTCCTCCTGATATAGCGCAAGCTCCCATAGCTATTACATATTTAGGTTCTGCCATTTGATCGTAAAGGCGTCTTAACACAGGTGCCATTTTATTCACAATAGTTCCTGCTATGATAATTAAGTCTGCTTGACGGGGGGAAGGCCTTGCTACCTCAAATCCAAAACGGCTGTAATCATGGCGCGCTGCTCCAGTCTGCATCATTTCTATTGCACAACAACTCGTTCCAAAATACAATGACCAAAGAGAATTTTTACGTCCCCAATTGATAACATCGTCCAATTTGGTAACTACTATATTACCCCCATTGCCACCAGGTATGATTTGTCCCGGAAAATCTGCCGGAACTTCCTGCGTAACTGTTTTTATATCGTTTACTCCCATTTTAACGCTTGTTTTTTCCATGCATATACTAATCCTAGACCAAGTATCAGCAAGAAGATTAAAATTTCAATCAATGCAACCCATCCTACTTCCTTAAACACTACAGCCCAAGGTACCAAAAAGGCAACTTCCACGTCAAAAACCAAGAAAATAATGGCATATAAATAGTAACCCACTTTAAACTGAACCCAAGTGGATCCCTTGGTTACCATTCCACTTTCATAAGGTTCTCTTTTTTGAGAGTTGTCCGATTTTGGTGAAATTAAATTGGATAAAGCATTGGCTCCGGCTATTAATACCACACCGGATAGTAAAAAAACAATGATTGCTATATTGCCCATCTTTAAGTTAGAAGTTAGAAGTTAGAAGTGTGTTACAATTAATGAATGTTATTAAACATCATCTTTTAACCTCAATTTAAAATTTATTATAAATCTAATTAACAAATTAATTATTGACGATTTTAAGTTAAATAATATACTGACCTAAAATAAATTTATCAATTTGATAATTAAACACTTAATTCTTCAGTGATAATTACATTTTTCTAATCAATGTGCAAAATTATTTATATAAAATAAAAAAAAGGATGACATTTCTCATCCTTTTTTCAATATTATTTAACTTCATAGGTTTCTCCTGAAAAGAAGAGCTCGTCAACCGTTTTAAATTTGGCATTGGCTTTCACTTTTTCTTCCAATGTAGCATCTACCTCTTCGTAGGTAGCATCTTCTACTGCTCTGATTATACCCGTTGCCAAAGGGTATTTCAAACGGGCTAACATTAAATGCATGGTTGGATCTGACTCTTTAGCATCGTGAACCAAAATATTTGCTTCAGTTACACCATTTTCACCTAAAGTTACCACTTCCAATTTTAAACCTTTCAACACCAAACCTTTGTTTTTTTCTTTGCCAAACAACATGGGTTTGCCGTGCTCCAAAAGGATTTGAACATCGTCTTTTACTTCTTTGTCAGTATATTTGGTATAACATCCATCATTAAAAATTACACAATTTTGCAATACTTCAATTAAGGCAGTCCCTTTAAATTTTTCGGCTTGAATAAACAATTCAGTTTGTTCTTTGGGCACATTTCCACCAATTCTGGCAAAAAATCGTGCACTGGAACCAATAGCCAATTCTCCCGGATTGAAAGGAGGCTGGATATTACCATAAGGCGAAGTTTTTGTTTTTTGACCTAATAATGAAGTAGGTGAAAACTGACCTTTGGTCAAGCCATAAATTTCATTATTGAAAAGTATAATCTTGATATTTAAGTTTCTTCTCAATAAATGGATAAAGTGATTTCCACCAATCGCCATAGCATCACCATCGCCGGTTGCCACCCACACACTTAAATTAGGATTGGCTAATTTTACGCCACTTGCTATGGCAGCAGCACGCCCGTGTATAGTGTGCATGCCATAAGTATCAACGTAATAAGGAAAACGAGAAGAACATCCTATTCCGGAGATAAAGACGAAATCTTCCTTGTTTCTTCCCATTTCAGGGAGCGCTTTTTGCATGGCACGCAACACTACGTAATCATCACATCCTGGGCACCAACGCACTTCTTGGTTACTTTGAAAATCTTTGAAGGTATATTGTTTTACTTCCATTTTTATTATTGTTTTTTGTTTTTTGTTTTTTGTTTGTTGTTTTTGTTGATTTTTTTATAAATACTATATTCAACATGAAACATCAAACTTGAAACTTAAAACAATTTAGATTAATTCTTTAAATCTATCGGTTAATTCTACAGTAGTGAATGGGAATCCTTGAATTTTGTTATACTGATGAAATTGGAATTCAGGGAAATTGATTCTAAATACTTTTGCCATCTGACCTGTATTTAACTCACAAACTACTAATTTTTTGAATTTTTTCATAATGTCTACTACATTTTTAGGTAGCGGATTGATATAATTCAAATGCATGTGTCCTACTTTGTAGCCTTCTTTATTGATTTGGTGTACAGCTGCACTCAAATTTCCATAAGTACCTCCCCAACCTATTACCAATAAATCGCCTTCTTCTTGATATTCTGTCTTTAATAAAGGAATTTCATTTTGCACTCTTTGCACTTTTTCTTCTCGAATTTGGACCATTAATTCATGATTTTCCGGCACGTAAGATATGTTACCGGTTGATTTGTCTTTTTCCAATCCACCGAGTCGATGTTCCATATTTGGAGTTCCGGGATAAGCCAATGAGCGTGCTAACGTCTTTTCATCTCTATCATACGGATTATAATGGTCACCAGTTTTAATTACTCTTGGTGTAATTTTTGGCAATTCAGATGTCTTTTGAATTTTCCAAGGAGCAGAACCGTTAGCAATATAACCGTCGGTCAAAAGAATAACCGGTGTATTGTGTTCTACTGCTAATTTACAAGCTTGGAATGCATAGTTAAAACAGTTTTCAGGTGTACTCGCTGCCAATACTATCATCGGGCTTTCACCATGACGACCATATAAAGCTTGCAAAAGGTCAGATTGCTCTGTTTTAGTAGGTAAACCGGTGGAAGGTCCTCCGCGTTGCACATTTACGATTACCAATGGTAATTCCATCATCAATGCCAATCCCATGGCTTCTGTTTTTAAAGCCAAACCGGGACCTGATGTGGTGGTTACTGCCATATTTCCGGCAAAAGCAGCACCAATGGATGAAGTGATACCCGCAATTTCATCTTCAGCTTGGAAAGTTTTGACATTAAAATTGGGGTAATTAGTTAATTCTGACAAGATCTCAGTAGCAGGCGTAATAGGATAAGAACCTAAAAACAATCGCATATCAGCATTGTGAGCGGCTGCCATTAATCCCCAAGCGGTTGCTTGATTTCCATTGATGATACGGTAAGTCCCTGCTTTCATTTTTGCCGGAGCAATTTGATACGTAGTAGAAATAATTTCTAAAGTTTCAGCAAAGTAATAACCTGCTTTAAGTGCTTTTACGTTGGCTTCAACCACTTCCGGTTTTTTACCAAATTTTTTCTCAAAAAATTCTACGGTATGTTCCATGGAACGATTATAGATAAAATATACCATTCCCAATGCAAACATATTTTTGCTGCGTGTCATGGATTTATTATCTAAAGTCATTCCGCTTAAGGCTTCGCGTGTCAGTGAAGTCATAGCTACTTGTATAACTTTAAAGCTAGACAAGCTGCCATCTTCCAAAGGATTTACATCTATGTGCGCTTTTTCAAAGTTTTTGCTGTTAAATTCATCAGTATCTACTATGAGAATTTGGCCCGCTTTGAGTGACCCAATATTAGTTTTCAAGGCAGCCGGGTTCATCGCCACGAGCATATCTACACTATCTCCTGGTGAGGTAATATTAACACTTCCAATCTGCACTTGAAATCCTGATACACCATATAAACTTCCTTGTGGCGCACGAATCTCGGCGGGATAGTTAGGAAAAGTAGCTACATCATTACCAAACATAGCAGATGTATCGGAAAATTGGGTTCCGGTAAGTTGCATTCCGTCACCGGAATCGCCAACAAATCGGATGGCTACATTTTCAAGTTCGGCACTTTCTCTTGTGGGCTTTACTTGATTGTCTTCAGTTATCATAAAATTAATTTGATTTTGTTATTGAGTATTTAGTTACTCTTCCTTTGGTTATTACTTAATAAATTTAAATTACTAAATAGTGGGACAAAATTAGCAAAAAAGTATTGTTTTGAGGTTTTTTTATAAAAAAAATATTCAGAATATTGAAATTAACTCGATATTTAATTTATTTTAAAAAAAATGCACCTTATTTTTTGATAAATGAAATAATAACAATCTAAGTTATCAATCTATTAAAAGTGAGATAGTGAATAAAATGAGTTTTGCAAGACTAGTATAAAAATATCTCTGCTTTAGAAATAGTGTAGCTAGATCCTAGCATTACTTTAGATTCTTTAGATAAAAATCGTTTTACTGAAAATAAACACGCTAAAATAATTTTTAATGGTTTTTTCAAAAAGAGAAATATAAACTCCACTATTCTTAATTAGAACAAAGAAAGGAAATAAAGTAATTTTTAAACCCATCAAAGGAAAATAAATTACTTTTGTGTATTGTATTTTAAAATTTATAATTGAGAAAACTATCATGCTAAGCAACAAGGAAATTCAAGAATTAATTGACAATCAAATAGTTTCTGAGGAAACAGCAAAACGCATAACGCAGTATTATCAAAATAAAACTCCTCAAAACAGCAATAAGCTCTATGCTATTTTTGGAGTTTTAGGGGCTGTTTTGATAGGAATGGGTATTATCTTACTCGTGGCACACAATTGGGACAATTTACCTAAAGGGATTAAAACCCTGTTGGCCTTTGTTCCTATGTCAATCGGTCAAATAGCAGGTATCTACACCTTGTTAAAAAAACAAGATAATGTGGCTTGGCGTGAAGGTTCGGCGGTTTTTATCTTTTTTGGATTGGCAACTGCTATAGCTCTAATTAGCCAAATTTACCATATTCCCGGAAATATTAACGCTTTTTTGCTCACTTGGATGCTATTGACCCTTCCTTTAATTTATACATTATCATCCTCATTGACTTCGCTGTTTTATGTAATTGGAATTACTTATTATGGCGTTAGTATCGGTTATTGGAAGTACCCTAATGAGTTGCCCTATTATTTTTGGTTGCTGTTGGCTGGTATTCTCCCTTATTATTACAGGCTATACAAAGAGCAACCTAAAAGCAATTTTATTACTTTTCATCATTGGTTGATTGCACTTTCTGTTGTCATTACGTTAGGTACCTTATCAAAAAATTTTGAAGAATTCATGTTTGTCCCCTATGTTTTTTTATTTGGTATTTATACCTTATTAGGCAACTCATCCTATTTTAAAAATCAAAGTTTACGTAATAATGCTTATTTGGTCATCGGCTCCGTGGGTAGCATTATCCTATTACTTATGCTAAGTTATCGAGAGTATTGGGACGACTTAAAAACTAACTCTTTTCAAAACCTCATGTTTGCACCTGAACTTTATGTTGGAATCTTACTGTTTATTATAGCTATTTTATTGATATTTAAACAATATATGGAAAAAACTTTAGATTTTCTAAAGCCTTTGAATTATGTTTTTCTATTTTTTATTCCTATATTTATATTGGGTTTATACACAAATTACGCTGTAGTTTTAATAAATTTATTGGTTTTGGGAATAGGATTAATTATTGTTTGGAATGGTATCATTCGTGAACATCTCGGTATCTTAAATTTTGGTTTACTTATCGTTACCAATTTGGTGGCATGTAGATTCTTTGACACCAACCTTAGTTTTGTGTTGCGTGGTTTGTTATTTATTGGAGTGGGATTTGGTTTTTTTGCAGCAAATTATTGGTTAATTAAAAAAAAGAAGCAAAATGAAAAATAAAAAAATATTATTATTATTATTTGTATTGACGGTTGTAGCTCAGTGGTTTGTCCCTTTGCAAATGTGGCAACATCAAAAAAACATTTTAAAAACCGGAAAGGAGTTCAAATTCAAAACAGCCCCTATTGATCCAACCGACCCATTTAGAGGAAAATACATTACACTTCGATATGATACAGATTTTATTTATGTAAAAGATACAAATATACAATGGAAATCTGGGGAAATACTATATGCTAAAATAACAAATGACAGTTTGGGTTTTGCTAGAATAGATTCAGTTTTTAAACATCCACCCAAAAGTACTTCAGATTTCATTAAGACAAAAGTAACTTCCTCTTATGATAACTCACAAATTAACATTGAATTTCCTTTTGACCGTTATTATATGGAAGAAAGCAAAGCTCCCGGAGCTGAAACATTATTAAGCCAACAAGACGCCAATTTACTTCCTTTAGAAACCTATGCTGTGGTAAGCATCAAAAACGGGGAAGGAACCCTAAAAGAAGTATTTGTAAACGAAGTGCCTATAAATCAATATGTAAAAAAAATACAGCTAAAAATTAAATAAAAATCAGAGTTTAACAATTTATCATTGTAACAAAGCCAATTTATTTAGCACTAATTGAAATTGTAATAATGAAGTCATTTAAACTTTGTATCTAAAAATCATATAACTATATAAATTTGGATAATAATAATAATAATAATAATGGTATGGAATACCTTCTACAAGCTAATGACATCGTTAAAAAATACGGAGAATATACTGCGCTTAACAAAGTAAGTATTAATGTCCCGAAAGGCAGTATATACGGACTTCTTGGTCCCAATGGAGCGGGAAAAACTACCCTTATACGCATCATCAACCAAATCACCATGCCCGATAGCGGAAATATATTTTTCAATGGTCATGCGTTACAACCCAATGATGTGCATTCTATCGGTTATTTGCCTGAAGAACGCGGTCTTTATAAAAGCATGAAAGTAGGCGAGCAAGCCCTCTATTTAGCGCAACTCAAAGGTATGAATTATGCTGATGCCAAAAAATCTTTGAAGTATTGGTTTGAAAAATTTGAAATTGGAGATTGGTGGGGCAAAAAAGTGCAAGAACTTTCCAAAGGAATGGCTCAAAAAGTACAGTTTATCGTAACCGTTTTACATCAACCTAAACTTTTAATTTTTGATGAACCCTTTAGTGGATTTGACCCGATCAATGCCAACTTAATCAAAGATGAAATTTTGGAATTAAAAGCAAAAGGAGCCACTATTATTTTTTCTACACACCGCATGGAATCAGTAGAAGAACTATGTGATCATATTGCTTTAATTGACAAATCAAATAAAATTTTAGATGGAAATCTCATTGACATCAAAAGACAGTTTAAAACAAACACCTATGAAGTAGGATTACATACGAATGATAGAATTTCATTGGAAAGAACCATTGGCAATCAATTTGATATAAGCCCGGCTGAATTCAAAACGCTGGAAAATGATTTGAAACTCAACATCAAATTAAAAGAAAACCAAACTTCTCATGAGTTATTACAATTTCTAAACGAAAAAGCGCAAGTAAATCACTTTGTGGAGCTAATTCCTTCGGCTAATGAAATTTTTATTCAAAATGTTAGTCGCAATATTTTAAATTAAATTGATTTATACAAGTCTTTGATTTTAAATGTAATTGAATATCTTAGACCGTAAAAATAAAATTTCCTCAAATAAGTAAATCATTATAAAATACTTGAATTTAATAGAGAATGGATAAATTAAAATTAATAATAATAAGAGAGTTTCTCAATAAAGTACGCAACAAAAGTTTTATCATCATGACTTTTCTCAGCCCTTTGTTAGGGATTGGAATGGTTGCACTTGTGGCTTACATTTCTAAAAGTAGTTTGGAAAAAACAAGGGTTTTATCCTATGTAAACGAATCAAAAATATTTTCTAAAGAAGATTTTAAAAACACCCAAAACGTAAAATACATTGACTTAACTCCAATGGGTTTGGAACAAGCAAAAAAATCAGTTCAAGATAGCGAAGGATTTGGCTTACTATATATTCCTAATATTTCCAACTTGGATTCTTTATCTAAAAATTTGCAACTTTTTTCTACCGAAGCACCCGGTGTAGGATTTTTAGAAAGTTTAGAAAAGCAGTATCAAGAGAAATTTAAATCCTTAAAAATAAATGAAATGGGTTTGGATTCTACTCAAATCAATGCATTAAACATTAGTACGGATATTCACACGCATAGTTTTGAAGGTAAGTCTACTTCAAAAACAGAAAATGCCATTCAACTTATACTCGGTTCAATTTCCGGTTATCTGATTATGATGTTTATTATTGTCTATGGTTCTATGGTTATGCGTAGCGTAATTGAAGAAAAAACCAGCCGCATTATAGAAGTAATAATATCATCCGTAAAACCATTTTATCTTATGTTAGGTAAAGTTATAGGAACAGCCGGAGCAGGAATTATGCAATTTTTAATTTGGATTATTTTAATATTTTTATTGGGAGCTATCCTATCGCCTTTTTTTGGAATTTCCCACTCTGTTACACCCGAACAAATGGAAATGGCTGAGAAAATGGGCGATATAAGTAAAGCACAATTGTTTTTCAACGAATTATATCAATTGCCATTAGCTACTATCGCTATTTCGTTTATTTTGTTTTTTACCGGTGGTTATTTGCTGTACAGTGCGCTCTATGCTGCTATTGGTGCTGCTGTAGACAACGAAACCGACACACAACAATTTATGATGCCCATCATTATGCCCTTGATGTTAGGAATTTACATAGGGTTCAGTGTGGTAATTAACGACCCCAACGGGACCTTAGCCACTGTGTTCTCAATCATTCCATTTACTTCACCCATCGTGATGATGATGCGGATTCCGATGGGAGTTCCGATGTGGCAAATAGTTTTAGCTTTGGTTTTATTGTATGGCACTTTCTTGGCAATGATTTGGTTTGCCGCAAAAATTTATAGAGTTGGGATCTTGATGTATGGCAAAAAGCCTACTTATAAAGAATTATGGAAATGGATGAAGTATTAATCTTTTAAAATAGGAGATACTTAAAACTTGGAAAGTTAATATATTGGGCAAGTTTTATTTTGAATAATGATTGGCAAAAAAAATTATGCAATACGTAAAAAGAGAGGATAAAACAAGTATTTTTTAGTTTTGACTATAATTCTGATGATACAAGGAGGGTTCTGAAAATCAATTTTCAGAACCCTCCTTAAATTTAAATATTAAATCAACTGTTTCATCTAATATTGCATTTTATTTAAATGGGTGCATTTTATAAGATGAAATAGCCATAAGATTAACATCATACCAACCGGGAATGATTAAATGGCTATTACATGTGACCTATAAAAAACAATAAATTTAAACACATGAAATGGCCATAAGCAATGTTGCATACCAACCGCAATGTTTATTAAGGTCATTCATTCCTGTCCCGCAAGGCGGGATGACCGTTAAAAAACAAACAATTATAAACACATGAAATCAATTTAATCTCTTGAAAAATTTACAATATCTTCAATAAATCCTTTGGCTGAATGTAGATCCACATCACGTCCATCCGTAAGGCACAAATAAAATTTTTAGTATTGTATTAGTCTGCAATTTTTATCAATCCTTTCAAATGATTGATCTGCGAATGTACTTCTCTGTCGGAAACCAATCCGAGAAAATGTACTTTTTTATTGTTTTCTTCAGCATATTTGAAAGCGTCAATTAACACTTTTTCATTGGCTAAACTACCGTTTTCAACCGCTAGATTAATTTTTACAAAATCTTAATACACTATGCGTCCTGCGCCGAAATTCATATGTCCTACTTCACTATTTCCCATTTGGCCTTCCGGCAGTCCTACATCCAAACACGACGTATATAAATCTGCATTAGGATAATTTGCCATTAAATAATCCATATAAGGCGTATGTGCTTGTGCAATCGCTGAACAGTCGGATTTTGGGTTTTTCCCCATCCGTCGAGAATTACTAATATGACTTTTTATTCATTGTATAAAGATTTTGAAGAAGACTTATTTAAGTTTCAATCTTAGTTGTTTTCGAGGTGCAAAATTAAGTTATAAAAGGGTATAATACTCAAGTCTTTTTGTTGAAAAAATGCTTTGTGGCATTTTTCCCACTTTCAATAAGGATTTTTTTTTCTTGAAATGATAGTTTTTTTATTTTTGGGGCTATTCCCACAGAAGATACGGAAATAGTGCGTTGCCAATCATCTTGAGTTAATTCATTACGGTTTAGGTTTTCAATCACAATATTATAAAAAGCATTGATAAAATCGGGTAATTTTTTGATTTCTTGGGTTTTCAATTCTCGATTAATTCTATTATTTTCTATTTGAGATTCACTATCAATTCGCACGCCTAAAGTACTAAAATTGGCAATTCTTTTTGATTTTTGAAGTGTGTCTTTTTCAAAATAGTCAAATATAGAAATAGGATAATTACCCAATATTCCACCATCAACCATAACATTTGCATTCAATTTTTGTTCTTTTTTTACTAACAATTTTCCATTTTGATCTACAAACGCTGCTTCAAAATACAATGGAATTGACATTGAAATCCTTACAGCATCTTTAATCATCATATCAGGATAAGTTTCCTTTGATAATATTTCCAACTTTTGACTCGTTAAATTGGTTGCTGTTACATACAAGTTTTTAAAACCTCTTTCATCTAATTGCATAAATGTAATGTTTTTATCTTTCGTCTTTTGAAATATTATCTCTTCAAGCCATTTATTAAATTTCTTTACCTCATACCATCCAAATACTTTATTCATACGATGCAGTCCACCGAAAAAAATAAAATTACCATCATTAAATTTATTAAACTTGGTTTTTGAGATAATTTCTTCTATTTCACTTGCATTATACCCTAAAGATAACATTAGAGCTGTAATGGCTCCTGCTGAAGTACCTCCAAAATTTTCAATAGATTGGATCATATTTCTTTCTTCTAATTCTTGAATGACGCCACAGTAAGCAATTCCTCTCATTCCGGCGCCTTCAAAAACCAAATTTTTTACAACAGGTTGTTGACTAAAAACTTGTATAGAAAAAAAGACTATGAAAAGTAGAACAATTTTTTGCATGATCATTTTAATTCTATTCATCCGATGACACAAGGTAGTCGGATGAATAGAATTGTTTATTAATCTCTTGAAAAAATACTCAAGATATACCAGAAAAGCAATAAGAAAGAGCCAAGCAATCCTAATGATGCGGCTACATATTGGCTTTCATGGTATTTGTGTATCATTTGCGATGTTTGATATAAAATGGAAATAGAAGCAATAACCACCATTCCGGCTGAAAACCACAATCCTAAATTAAATCCGAAAATCATTCCGGCTACGATCAATCCTAATGCCACAAATGTGCTGATGGTCAAAATACCTCGTAAGAAAGAGAAATCTTTTTTGCTTAAAAAAGCAACTGCCGTAATTCCGGAAAATAATGCTGCTGTCAATATAAAAGCTTGACTGAGCATATTGACTCCGCCATCTTTGGCATAATACATTACAATAAAAATAAGCGGTACAAATATGAATGCCTCTGCAACTATGTATATAAACATGGCTAAATACTGTTTATTGGTGTCTGCTGTGTTGCTTAAAGCCATCCTTTCAGCATAATTGGTAATAAAAGCAAATCCGCCGATCATCAATAGCCACCAAAATCCTTGGGTAGCTTTCAGTGTGAGATCTACAATAAAAGGGACATGCAGAAACAAGTACTCTACCGCAATAAATGCCAATAGTGCTCCTGCTAAGTGGGTGTAAGTTTTTCTGTAAAAAACCGCTTTTTGTTCTTCGGAAATAGCTGCAACCGGTGCGTAATTCATTTGTTGTTCTTCCATGGTTTGAATGTTGATTTAAAGCCTCCCCCCACCCTCCTATGGAGGGGAGTAGTTTGGTGATTATTAATTATAATTTTTTTTCTATAAACTCGGTCATGCGTTGAAACAACTGCAATCTTGAATTGGGTCGTTGATAAATTCCGTGATTGGAATCCGGATACACTTCGCTGTCAAATAATTTGTCGGCATCTATTAAGGCATTAATCATTTGCATACTGTTTTGTACATGTACATTATCATCAGCGGTTCCGTGTACTAACAAGTAATTCCCTTTGAGTTGGTTGGCAAAAAATAAAGGTGAGTTTTTATCATATCCCTCCGGATTCTCCTGCGGCGTTTGCAGATAGCGTTCCGTATAAATGGAATCATAGTAACGCCATGAAGTTACAGGAGCCACCGCTATTGCCATTTTGAACACATCGCCACCTTTTAATATAGCATTGCTACTGGTAAATCCACCGTAGGACCATCCCCAAATTCCTATTCTCTTGGCATCAATAAAGGGCATTTTACCAATCTCTATCGCAGATTCTATTTGATCAATGGTTTCATATTTTCCTAATTCTTTATAAGTTACTTTGGTAAATGCTGTTCCTTTGCCTCCGGTACCGCGACCATCAACACAAGCCACGATATAACCCTTTTCGTTGAGCATACTGCACCAATATTCATCATATCGATTCCAGTCATTTTCTACGGATTGTGAACCCGGACCAGAATACTGATACATCAAAACCGGATATTTTTTATTCGGATCAAAATCGAGTGGTTTCATCATCCACATATTGAAAGTGCCATTTGGCGTAGTTAAGGTAGAAAATTCCCTTTCTGTAAAATAATATTGTTTGAGTTTTGTAAGCAAATCTGAATTATTTAATATTTCTTTGATTAAAGTTCCGTCTTGCTTATGTAAGGAGTAAATAGGCGGTGTTTTTGCGTCGGTGTATTCTAAAATGAAAAACTGTTTATTTTTACTAAAAGTCGGTCGGTTCGTCCCTGTGTTTTTACTTATTAATTTCTTATTTTTCCCTTTTAAATCAATAGCATACACCGTTTTATTTATGCTCCCGTTTTCGGTAGATTGATAAAAAACTTTTTTGTTTTTTTCATCTATGCCGAAATACTTAAATACGTCAAAGTTTCCTTTGGTGATCTGATTTTTAAGATTTCCTGCAGCATCATACCAATATAAATGCTCCCACCCATCACGTTCGCTACTCCATATAAAGCTATTATCCGATAAAAAGGTGAGATAATCTCTGACATTTACATAAGTAGTAGCCGTTTCATTTAATAAAAGTTTGGTTTGCAAATCTCGGCGATTTACTTGAATGAGTTTTAAATCATTTTGACGACGATTGAGGGTTTGAACCGACAACAAATCGGGATGTTGTGTCCATTTGATTCGGGCAATGTATTCGTAATTTCCCAAATCAATGTTTTCTATTTTTTGAGTTGGCAAATCATATAAATGCAAAGTTACTTTTGAGTTCTTTTCGCCGGCTTTGGGATATTTAAAAGTTGCAGTTTCAGGATATAAAGCATCACCGTAATAGGACATTGAAAATTCAGGGACCTCAGACTCATCAAATCTCAAAAAAGCCAAATTGGTACCATCGGAGTTCCAAGCAAAGGCTCTTACAAAACCCAATTCCTCTTCGTAAACCCAGTCCGTAATTCCATTGATGATTTGATTTTTTAAACCGTCGGACGTGACTTGGGTTACTGTATTGTTTTTTAAGTTTTTAATAAAAATATTATTAGCATAAACATAAGCTATATTTTGATTGTCAGGTGATAAAGTGGCTTCTTGTATTTTCTCGTCGGCTACTTTATGCAACGCCTTTGTGGCGACATCATATACATAATACAGGGCAAAATCAGAGTGGCGATAAATGGGTTCACTGTCGGTTTTGAGCAATATTTTGGTTTCATCACCACTAAATTCGTAACTTTCAAAATAAGGCAATTCCTTTAAGTCCTTTGTACTGATAAGCGTAGCCACTTTTTCCATCGTTTGATAGGAATATTGGTCAATACTCATCGTGCCGGAAGCTCTATCCATATTGAGTACTGTATAAAAATCGCCGTTCATAGACTTCAATTCATTCATTTGCTCCGTTTGAAAAGTCCCTTTTTGCCAAATATCCTTTAGCGTGATACTTTTTAGATTGGTTTGAGCTTCTACCTTTCCCGATATAATTAGGAAAAGAAACATGAAAAAGTGTATAAACTTCATATGATAAAAAATTATATGCAATAATAGTAACTTTTTTGAATAATTGTTACAATTTTGGATGATTGTTTCAGTAGGTTATTGTTTGTTATAGCAATACTTTTATAGATGGATGCTGATCTCGAAGTATCCTTATTAAAGATAAATATCTAGATTAGAAACCAGCTATTGTGTTTTTTATTTCTTCATTCTTCTCAAACTGAAACTCCCATTGTATTTTACTACGATACCGTAGTTAAAATCTAAAATCCCATCCACGAAGCTAGCTGAATCTCCTTCAATACGCGTTGCATAGTTTTGGTAGAACAAATTGAAGTCCATCGCAACAAACAAATCAGGATATAATTCATGTTTATACTGCAACTTACCTAATATCAGACTTCTATCCGGCTCGGTGTGCCCTTTGTAATAGGGTTGTAAAATATTGTTTTCGTAATGCGTGTCGGTTTTCTTTGATACAGATTGAAACATATCATCGCCACGCTGACTTACAAAATTCTTCCCTTTCCAATAGCCGATTCCGACTAAAAAATGCCTGTAATTGTACTCCAATTCGGTTAAAAATCCGGTTCCTTTATCAAAAACTAAATCATCAGGAATAGCGGTACTTTGATGTTGTATAAAATACGTTTTGGATTGCAAAAATTGGTTTTGAACTAAATTGACTTTTACATCTATGCCCATAGCGGAATGCCTGGTGGTAAAGGTGTTTCTTTCCCCCAAGAGATCCGTATTGATCTGTCCGCCGTGATGATAAAAAAGATTTTGAATCGGCACTTTTAAACTCCAATTATCTTTTTTAACTAACGCATAGTCTAATGTGACGCCACCCACTAATTCTTCGTGTTTGGCATCCCCTTTAAAAATAAAGGTTTCCCAATTTAACCAAGCATCTAAACGAAGTCTATCGGAAAAATAGCGAATTTGACTTCCGTTTTCAATTCGTCTTTCGTCCGTTAAAGTTTCTGAAGTCATTAAAGGCGCAATCAACCGATGCAAATCTTCATTGTGAAGCGTTCCTACCGTAAGGTCGAATTCTATAAACTTATAATCTAAAGAAAATGTGGGGAGTAATTTTGAATATCTTTCATTTCCATAATAATACAACCCGAAAACACCTAATTCCAATTGATAACCCGGATGGGGTTTTAAAGCTATTTTTGGATGCAATTGACTTCCGATTAATGTATAACCATCTGCAATATAATTGAAGTATTCGTTGTTTTTATTAAAATTAAAATTTTCTATTTTCAAGGTAATTTCCCTATTAAAAACAGAATCGGTTTGGGAAAAAACGACTTGAGAGAATAAAGAAACTAACAGGATGTTTAATAATGTTTTCAATTTTTACTTGTTTTGATTTTCTTTTGTTTTTAAATAATGTACTGAGATAGTCATCTAATCATCCGTTTTAAACCCAATCCTTTTTCGTGGCGGTTCAGGCTGTTGTATGAGTTTACGTAGTGTTTCAAATATCAATTGGATATCTTCATTATGATTTGCAACTTGATTTTCTAATTTTTCTAATTTCAATAAAATGTCTTTATGGGTAAGCAACAAGGAACGCAATTTGGTAAATACTCTAATAATGTGAATATTAACCTGAACAGCTCTGTCACTATGCAAAACACCTGAAAGCATAGCTACTCCTTGTTCTGTAAAAGCATAAGGTAATTTTCGGGTTCCTCCCCAACTTGATGTTCCAATTTGGAATATCAAGTTTTGGAATTCATCTTCTGTTAATTGAAACATAAAATCTTCGGGAAAACGATTTAAATTTCGCTTTACTGATTTATTTAAATTACTTGTGGTTACCCCGTACATTTCAGCTAAATCACGATCCAACATCACTTTTTGGTTTCTAATGAAATATATTTTGTTGATGATTTGTTCTTCGGGAATTAAATTTTTCTCCATAAATATTATTTTTAAATCATTTCTCAAAGTGCATATAATCCTTCGCACTTTTCCAGCTTCCACCCCATTTCCAACCGTGTTTTTTAAAAATGGTGATTACTTTTTTGCCCATTTCTTCATGGTTTCTTATCCTGCCTGTACTTAATTCCGCTTGATGATTTTTAGGTTCGATTTTAGTTCTGTGTATATAAGGATTTTGCATAGGGTTGATATCCAAAGCCAAGCCATAAGCGTGCTTTGAAAGCCCGTTTTTCATCACTTTTAATCTGTAATCAAAACAAGTGGTATTATTGGCTTGCATAGATAAAGCATCTTCAAACTGAAATTCTGAAATGGGAATTACACTATTGATGGGAAATTTTAAAGTGAATAGTTCTTTGAAAATTTGTTCTATTTCAATTTTAACAGACTGGTTGCAAACCAGTTGTCCAATGTGATTTTTTCCGTCATAACCATAGTAAGGCACATTTATCAAGGTCTGTTCATCCAGGATCGCATTGATTGCCTCCATTTGTTTTGGATACTTTTTTATATATTGCTTTTGAAAAACTTTTTTTAATTCATTCCATTGAAAATCAGCGTCAACTAATGTGTCTAATTTTTTCAATTCAATAATTTTCAAATCTGTCTTTGGTTGGTGTTTACACGAATTGACCCACATACTACAAAGCAGTAATAGCAATAAAAATAAGAAGCTATTGGGAAATGGTATTTTTTTACGATAAGACACAAAAAGTTTTGATGCCAAAGGTAAGAATTTTTTTTGTTTCTTTTAATGAGAAGATTTACTCCGTTATCGCTTGATTATTTTTACAAATTGATAAAAAAACCTTTGTATCAACCTTAAATCTTCGGTAATAATTTCGGCGGTTCCTGTCATTTCTTGTTGGAAAGAAATTTTTTTGTTATAGGTTGTAACCAATTTATTTGGTATCGAAACATCTACTACATAAAATCCTTCTTTGTCCGGTGTGAGCGAAATGGATTTTACTTTTCCTTTGAGCATACCAAATTCCGTTTCGGGATAATTATTCAACTTGACATTAACTTCTTGACCCACTTTAATTTTGCCTGAATTTAGCATGGGCGTTTTTAATTTGGCAACAAATTGAGAATGTCCAATAGGGATGATAGTGAAAATCATTTCACCGACTTGAACGGTTTGATTTTGATTCCAAACGTTGAGAAACGATACTTTTCCGGACATATTGGATTTAAAAACATAGTTTAACTCCCATTCTTTAAGGTTTTTTTTCAATTGGTTATAGCTTTGAATGACATTTTTCAACAATTGTACTTCTTCCTTTGTTTTGCTTATTTCGGTTCCTTTTGTATTGCTTTTGGCAGCTACAACAGCGTTTTTTAGTTGGGAAATAGTGCCAATCATGCTTTTATAATTCCGTTCTGATTGTAAGTATTCCAACTCTTTATATTCATAATCTTGAGCAGCAATGACCCCTTTGTCATATAAAATTTTTTGTCTGTTGAGTTCATTTTTTTTCAATACCATTTCTTTGGCATTTATTTCTTTTTGATTTTCTAAATTTTGTAATTGGTTGGTCAATTCAGCCACATTATATTTTCCAGCAACCATTTCATTAGAATAGGGTTGCAATTTTTTATTTAATTGATATTGTAAATAGGAATTTTGAAAACCGGCAAAATCACTCTCTAAATCTCCCAGAAACAATGTAGGTAAATTGTCGATAGGGAAATAAAAGTCGTTGTAATTAACAGTAATTGTGTCAATTATTTTTTTTAACTTCAACACATCTTCATACTTTGCCGTGTTTTCTATCACGCCAAGCACTTGATTCTTTTGCACTTCTTGTCCATTTTGTACAAGTAATTCTTCCAACTTTCCCGATGTTTTAGCAAATTCTTTTTGGGGAGGAATTTCGGTGGTCAACACGGCTTGTGAGGTGATGATGTCAGGGTATTTTACGAACCAACTGACTAATAACAGCAACACCAATAAAGCTAAAAAAAGTTGATTTCCCCATCGAATAATTCCCTGCGGCATTTGTGTAAGAATGTCGTTTACCTCCTCGCTTCGGAGTTCAATTTGGTCTATATTAGATATTTCATTCATATTCAATTCCCCAATTCCAACTGATTCTTAACCAATTCGTAATATTTTCCTTTCAGT
>DYMN01000021.1 GCA_020740485.1 Polaribacter sp.
AATGGATTCAATGCTTAGTAATACTGGTTTAGATTGTGAAAATTACAGTTCCACACTAATTGGTTGGGCTGGAAATACCAATACCCCTAATGGTATTACATTTGCTGCAAGCGGAAGAAAATATAACAGCCAAGGGCAAACAGCCAGAAATACTCTAATTAATACAAAAGGATGGACTATTACTGATTCAGGACTCAATCCCAATTGTCCTACCCCTTTCGTAACCACCTGGCATGTGTATTTAGGGAAAATTAAAATTCCAACTTTGGCTGCTTCAGGTACCTATAATTATTCAGTTAAATGGATAAACTTAACTTCTCCTGGTGTAAACGAAGGTATAACAAACAACATAACCGGAGATTATGAAATAACGGGTCTATATGATAACCATACATACCAAATTGAGATTTTGGGTGATTTTCCCCATTTTTATATGAATAACAACAATACATACAGAACTACATTGCATTCAATTGAACAATGGGGAAATGTTGAATGGCATAGTTTTGAAAATGCTTTTACGGGTTGTTCAAATTTACAAATCAATGCTACTGATTTTCCTAATTTAAGCAACGTAACAAATATGAGTGGTATGTTTCAAAGTTGTTATAATTTTATCGGCAATGCTAGTATGAACAGTTGGAATACTTCACACATTACCAATATGTCCAATTTGTTTAATAATGCCAAAGTATTTAATCAAAATATAGGGAATTGGAATACTTCAGCAGTGACCAATATGGCTGAAATGTTTGCTTATACGGATGATTTTAATCAAGATATTAGCAATTGGAATATCTCAAATGTTACCAATATGGGAGGCATGTTTATAAGTGCTGATGATTTTAATCAGAACCTGAGCAATTGGAATATTAGTAATGTGACTAACTTGGGTGGAATGTTTTTTGACGCCTTGTCTTTTAATCAAAATATTGGAAGTTGGAATACCTCTCAGGTGACCAATATGGGTTGGATGTTTTATGGAGCGAGTGCTTTTAATCAAAACATTGGAAGTTGGAATTTGAATTCTATTCCTGACAATTCAATGGACGCAATGGATTCAATGCTTAGTAATACTGGTTTAGATTGTGAAAATTACAGTTCCACATTAATTGGTTGGGCAGGAAATACCAATACCCCTAATGGTATTACATTTGCTGCAAGCGGAAGAAAATATAACAGTCAAGGGCAAACAGCCAGAAATACTTTGGATATAACTAAAACCTGGACGATTTCAGATGCCGGTTATGATCCAAATTGCCCCGCAACCGTTTCAGTTCCCGACGAATTGTTGATTGATCTGGATTTTTATCCCAATCCGATTATAAATTACGTAGAGTCAACCGAAGTGATTTCAAGTGTCATGATTTATGACTTAAAAGGAGTACTGATCCAATCGCTTAAACCATACAGTACCAAAATAGATGTTTCATCACTTGCCAGTGGCATGTATTTATTGAAAGGAAATGTAGGAACGAAATATTTTATCGAAAGGATTATCAAACAATAATCAAACGACAACCTATAATATAATAACCTCGATTTTTATCGGGGTTATTTTTTTGTTGCTGTAATTCAATTTTTAAATTTATTTTTGAACTTTCAAACTAAACCCCGAAGGTTTTAAAAACCTTTGGGGTTTGAACAACTTCTAACTTCTAACTTCTAATTTCTAACTTCAAAATGTCCGTAAAACTCAAAGGCGACCGCAAAATCAATAAAAAATTCACGACCAAACAAAAGGCGTTGAAAATCAATCTCAACGAGAATATCTATGGCACTTTTTCAGAGATAGGCGCCGGACAAGAAACCGTGCGTTACTTCTTTCAAGCCGGAGCAGCGAGTAAAACTATTGCCAAAGCCATGAGTGCTTATGACAAAGTTTTTTCTGATACTATTTATGGCGTTGAAGAAGATGGACGTTATGTTACCGAAAAGCGGCTGCGTAAAATGCTACGCCACGAAACCAATTTATTGGAAGAGCGATTAGAACGTTTTGATACATCGGAAAGACTGTTTTTTTCATACTCCAACACGGTAACTACCATAGATTTTGCTAAAAAATTTAAAGGACACGGCTGGGTGGGCATTCGTTTTCAAACCCATCCCACAGAAGATTACAACGAGATTGTTATTCATATCAAATTCAATGAAAACGAAGCCAAATTGCAACAAGAAACGCTTGGCATGATGGGTGTTAACTTGGTTTACGGGGCATTTTATCTACACGACGAACCCAAAGAATTGATCAAATCCTTGTATGACAATATCGATATGGACAAAATCGAAATTGACATGATTCACTTTTCGGGACCCCTATTTCAAAATATTGACAACCGTTTGATGAGTTTGTATTTATTAAAATACAACATTACCGATGCAGTCATGTTTGATCCCGATGGCAATAGTTTATTACCTGCACAGGAATTGTTTAAGAAAAACATATTGCTACTGCGCGGAAGTTTCCGTCCGGTAACCAAAGTTAACATGGATTTGTTTGAAAAATCTATGAAATTGTTCTTTCAAGAACCCGGTGTTACCAAAGAAAACACCAACATTATTTTTGAAATTACCTTGCAAAATTTGCGTTCGCTCAATGAAAAATCTGAGGAAGATGTAGATGATCAAGATTTTTTAAACAGAGCAGAACTTCTTTGTTCGTTAGGACATAATGTAATGATCACCGATTTTAGAAGATACTTTAAGTTAATTGACTACATCAATACGCAAACTAATGCCAAATTAGGTTTAGCTATGGGAACCTATAATTTGATGATGATTTTCGACGAACAATATTACCAAGATGTTTCCGGTGGATTTTTGGAAGCCATCGGCAGATTGATGCAACGTGATACCAAATTCTACTTATACCCGTTGAAAAACCACCAAACCGGAGAAATAACAACCGTACAAAATGTGCCAATTCCTGAAAAATACAGATTTTTATTTGATTACTTCAAAAATCAAGGCAGATTTGTAGAAATCACTGATTATGATCCAAATATTATGGATATTCTCACCAGAAACGTCTTTCAAATGATCCAAAAAGGCGAAAAAGGATGGGAAGAAATGCTGCCCAAAGGCATTGCTGAGATGATCAAAGAGAAAAATCTATTTGGTTATTTAAAGTAATTAAGGTATGCTTTGGCAAGCGTAGCATCTGAAAAGTAAAAGGTAAGATATTATTAATTCAAATTTTCTTAGTTTGAATATTTTTCGATAGAGGTGTTACCAAATTGAAATTTGTATTTAAAAAAATGTTATTTTTAGCCCTTTAAAATTTAACATTCAAAATTTAAAATAATCTATTATGTCAGCAGTAAAACAAGGACATCCAAAAGGTTTATACTTTTTATTTTTTACAGAAATGTGGGAGCGTTTTTCTTATTATGGAATGCGTGCCATTTTCATCCTTTTTATGACGAAGGTGTTGTTAATGAATGATGCTGATGCATCTCAAATTTATGGCAGTTATACAGGTTTGGTCTATTTAACACCTTTATTGGGAGGATATTTATGTGATAAATTTTTAGGTAATCGCCGCAGTATAGTCATTGGAGGTATCTTGATGGCCATCGGACAGTTTTTTATGTTTTTTAGTGCTTCAGCTGGGACGGGAGAAGGCGTTGGATTGATGTGGATTGGATTGACTTCATTAATTATTGGAAATGGTTTTTTCAAACCCAATATATCAACAATGGTTGGCCAATTATATCCGGCTAATGATAGAAGAATAGACAGTGCCTTTACTATTTTCTATATGGGTATTAATTTGGGAGCGTTCTTTTCTCCATTGATTTGTGGATCTATGGACTTTAAATGGGGATTCTTTGCCGCTGGAGTTGGAATGTTGATTGGCTTGGCTTCATTTATAATGTTTCAAAAAAAATATTTAGTTTCTGAAGAAGGAAAAGAAATTGGTTTACCGATTAAAAAATTAGATGCTAAAAGTTATGGTTTGATATTGGGATCAATTGGCATCGTGTTCTTTATGTTAAACTTTAAACAAATGTTCAATAGTGATACAGATATCATCAGTTATTTGATATTTGGGGCTATTATTTTAATGCCTATTATCATTTTAAGTGATAAAAGTTTGACAAAAGTGGAAAGAGATAGAATCATTGTCATATTCATCCTTGCATTTTTTGTAATATTTTTCTGGGGTGCCTTTGAACAAGCAGGTGCTTCATTAACTCTATTTGCAGATAGACAAACCGAAAGGCATTTATTCGGTTGGGAAATGCCTGCTTCCTATTTTCAATCTATTAACCCATTGGCGGTTATAGTCTTAGCACCTGTTTTCACTCTGATATGGGGATTTTTATATGTCAGAAAATTAGAACCATCTTCTCCTAAAAAAATGGCTTTAGGTTTGGGATTAGTTTCCTTAGGCTATTTGATTATAGCAATTGTCGTTAAAGGAATAGGCATTGATGATAAAGTTTCTATGGGATGGCTATTTGCCCTTTATATTGTACATACGATGGGAGAATTAAGTCTTTCGCCAATTGGTTTGTCCATGGTTTCTAAGTTGGCACCTTTACGTTTATCATCTTTAATGATGGGTACTTGGTTTTTAGCCAATGCCGCTGCCAATAAGTTTGCCGGCATTTTAAGTTCATTAATTCCACCAACAGCCGGTTCTACTACCGGAACAGAACCCATTACATATCCTTCTTTTTTAGGATTTCAAATCACCAATTTATATGAGTTTTTTATGCTATTTGTCATTATGACAGGTATTGCTGCAGCAATATTATTTATAATGAGTTCTTGGTTGCAAAAAATGCAACACAATGATAAATTACATACTTCTGAAATAGTTGGAGAAAACTAATTAAATCATCCGATTATTTGCAAATTTTAATAAAAAACCACTGTTTCTCAGTGGTTTTTTTTATTTTCGTAAAAAATATCAATTATCAATAAACCAAACTTCATCTTTGTCAGAAATTCAAGATTTCAAAATTATCTATCCTAAATTAGGATTGAACAATTTTAATTAGAACATTTTTTTATACCGCTTTTATGGATAATAAATTTGATGATATAATAACGCTCATTCAACAGGCAAGAAACAACGCATTCCAATCGATTAATAAAGAACTAATTAATTTATATTGGGTTGTAGGAGAATATGTTAGTAATAAAATTGAAAGTACTGAATGGGGTAATGCTATTGTTGTTGAATTGGCTAAATATATTGTAAAAACACATCCTGAAATCAGAGGTTTTTCAGATAAAAACATTTGGAGAATGAAACAATTTTACGAAACCTATAAAGCCTATCCAAAACTCTCAACAGTGTTGAGAGAAATAAGTTGGTCACATAATTTAGCCATATTTTCGAGATGTAATTCATTAGAAGAAAGAGAGTTCTATTTATTCAAAACAAAACAAGAAAGATATACCGTTAGAGAATTAGACAGACAAATATCAAGTGGTCTATTTGAACGAACTTTAATTGGAAATACAAAACTCTCATCAGTGTTGAGAGAAATAAATCATAATATTGAGAATACTTTTAAAGATGATTATATCTTTGAGTTCCTAAATCTACCGGAAACTCATACTGAGATGGATTTACAAAAAGGATTATTAAAACAAATGAAAAGTTTTATTCTTGAATTGGGTAAAGATTTTTTGTTTGTGAGTGAAGAATTCAAGTTACAAGTTGGAAATAGCGATTTTTTTATAGATTTGTTATTTTATCATCGAGAACTTCAATGTTTGGTGGTTTTTGAATTAAAAACCGATAAATTTAAACCCGAACATTTGGGGCAACTTAATTTCTATTTAGAAGCATTGGACAGAGATGTTAAAAAACAAAATGAAAACCCAAGTATAGGTATCTTATTATGTAAAGATAAAGATAATGAAGTAGTTGAATATGCTTTGAGCAGAAGCATGTCGCCTGCATTAGTATCAGAATACAAAATTCATCTTCCGGACAAAAATTTGTTACAAAGCAAATTAAAAGAATTAGATTTAAATTAATAACAATTAATGATTCAATCACCAATGAACTCAACTTCAACCCTATCCGAAATTCAAGATTTCAAAGGCACGTATCCCAAACAGATTTGGGGACTATTTTTCTCCGAAATGTGGGAACGTTTTTCGTTTTATGCCATGCGTGGCATGCTCACCTATTTTATGGTGTATCACCTGATGATGGACGAAAAAGTTGCCAATCTGCAATATGGCGCCACCCAAGCGTGGGTTTATGCCTTTACATTTATTGGCGGACTTTTTGCTGATAAATTATTAGGATTCAGGCGTTCTCTTTTTTGGGGTGGTTTGTTGATGATAACCGGAAGTTTGTTGTTGGCTTATGACCCAAAAAATTTATTTTTCTTAGGAATTGCCTTTAACATAGTTGGAACCGGTTTTTTTAAACCCAATATTTCTTCTATGGTGGGTCAACTTTATAAGGATGGAGACTACCGACGTGATGCGGGTTTTTTGTTGTTTTATTCGGGAATCAATTTAGGGGCATTTTTTGGTGGATTTGTGATTTCCATAGGAAAAGGGACGCTTTTTGCTGACACCATTCCCGAAAAACTTCGTTGGAATGTGGCTTTTGGATTGGCAGCCATTGTGATGATTATTAGTTTAATCAATTTCATTTTTACCAAAAGAAAATTGGGACCCATTGGTGCTTCGCCCATTGATGAAACCAAAAAAGAAAACAAATGGAAACAATATGCGGTCTATGCAGGTACGTTATTGTTAATTCCTGCCATCATGAAAATGGTGGCTGACACACAATATACCGATTGGTTTATGTACTTAATTGGCCCTTTTAGTATCATTTATCTATTATATGAAATGACCAAGAATACAGCCGCTGAAAATAAAAAATTGGGTGCAGCTTTCTTTTTTATCATCTTCTCGGTTGTGTTTTGGGCAATATTTGAACAAGCCGGTGGTTCGTTGAGTTTATTTGCCGCTTCCAATATCAATAATAAGTTATTGGGTATCAATATGGATCCCAATGCGGTCAATAACTCTGTAAATTCACTTTTTGTAATCATTTTTGCCCCAATCGTTGGCATATTATTTATTAAAATGGCACGAGTCAAAATGGAACCCAATTCGGTCATCAAGTTTGGTTTGGGCTTCTTACTCTTAGGATTGGCGTTTTATACTTTTTATTCCATACGCTTTTCTGCTGATGCCAAAGGTTTTGGTTCCTTAAATTTATTGGCTTTGGGTTATTTTGTCGTAACTTTTGCGGAATTATTTTTGTCTCCAATTGGATTGTCAATCATGACAAAACTTGCCCCTTATCGTTTACAAGGCTTTATGATGGGGATGTGGTTTTTGGCTTCTGCCTACGGTCAATACGTAGCAGGATTATTCGGAGCGAGTATATCACCCGATAAAAATGCAGATAATTTACAAAAAATGATGCTCTACACCCAAGGTTATAAAGATTTTGCACTTTATGCGGTCATTGCAGGTATTATATTATTGGCTATTTCGCCGTTTATTAAAAAATTGATGCAGGAGGTTAAATGAGATGTGAGATTTGAGTAGTGAGAATAGAGATTTTTGACTGTAAGACATAAGACGGCATGACATAAGACGGCAAGACAAAAGACGGCAAGACAAAAGACTTTTTTGACACAAGACTGGAAGACTAATAATCTAATAACATAAAAAATGGCACAAATCAATCCTTATTTAAACTACAACGGAAATGCCGAGGAAGCATTTAATTTCTATAAATCGGTTTTTGGTGGTGAATTTGCAAAAGTTATGCGATTCAAAGACCTGCCAAACTACGAGTTTCCAATTTCTGAAACGGAAGCCAATAAAATTATGCACATTGCTTTGCCTATTGGAAAAAATGTTTTAATGGCTAACGACGTTCCGGAATTTATGGGAAAAACCAACGAAAACGAGAACAGGTCAAAAATATCAATTAGTGCAGAAAGTCGTGAGGAAGCCGACAAATTGTTTATTGGACTTTCGGCGGGAGGTCAAATTGAAATGCCAATTGGCGACAGCCCTTGGGGTTCCTATTTTGGTATGTTTAGAGATAAATTCGGAATTGAATGGATGGTTGATTTTGACCCCAATTATAAAGGCCAATTTTAAAAAATTTAAATTTTTAATTCATAGAAAACATATTATTCCTTAGCATTAAATCGCTGCTATTAGCCTCGCGCGAGCGAGTTTTCCGAATGGCAAATTCCACTTTGCTGATGACCTATTGGCAAATCGGGTAACTCATTGTAGAAGACGAGCAACAAGGCAAACAGCGAGTTGAGTACGGAAAATACACTCTTAAAAATCTCTCCAAACAGCTTACATTGGAGTTTGGGAAGGGATTTGATTTTACGAATCTTTCCAAGATGCGGAAATTTTATTTGACGTTTCCAATTCTTGATACATTGTCTCAACAATTGAGTAGTCAAATTATAGATTTTTTTCTATTTAGATTTGGATTATTATCTCAGTAAGCCATTGAAAATAATCGGTTTTTAAATTACTTTTGCAAATGAGTAAACGATATATATATATGTCTAAGAAAAAGAATCAAAAGTCATTATAGAAGAAGTTAAAATCTATTTTGAATAAAAAAATTAGATATTATTCTTAAAATTTATTAATCAATATAACATGTCGCAACAACCTCAAAACGAAACATTAGGACAAAAAATGTACAAAGAAATTGTACAGCCTTTTATTGACATAACCCAAGCATCTAAAGCCATGTTGGGGGTTTATTACCCTTATTTGATAGAGGGATTGGTCTATTTTGGATTTCTAACCATTTTAGGCAAATATCTTTCTGAAAACTTGGGTTTGTCAGATGAAACCGCTGGGTTTGTTTATAGTTTTGTAACTGGAGGTATAACCTTCGCTATGTTGATTTTTGGTGGTTGGTCAGATAAATTAGGGGTAAGAAAATCACTAATCTTATCTTTTTTAATACTCAGTCTGGGTAGATTGATTGTTGCAGTTTCAGGTGCATTTCCTTCTGCAGGAGGGCTAATGTCTTCTATGTTTTTAGTTATGTCTGTGGGGCTGGTATTTATCATTGTTGCTTATGGACTTTTTCAACCGGCTGCTTATGCAGGGATAAAACGTTTTTCAAATAAGCAAAATGCCACTATGGGTTATGCTGTTATCTATGGACTTATGAATTTGGGTTCATTCGCTTCAGGGTTTGTTTCGTCAGTAACTCGACAAAAATTTGAAAAGATTTTTCCACCCAACGGTCTCACTGCTGTTTTTTGGGTCTATGCATTACTTACAATACTGTCCTTGATACTCACTTGGTATTTTATTTCTAAAAAAAACGATCAAGATGCTGTAAATCAAGTAGAAAAAGAGAATTCATTGCTTAGTGATGTAGAAGAAGAAACCGAAGAAACCGAAGATGAATCCTATAAAGAATTGAAAATAAACAATAGTCTTCTCTATATTTATACCGCTTTGGCAATTGGACTTTTTTTAGCATCGAGTGTGGTTTTTAATGTTTCGATAAATTCATTTTACGAATTACACTTGGGCGAAAAAATTATAAAAATGGATGTAGCATTAGTTCTGAGTATTGTTTTTGCATTTATTGCATTTGCAGAATATGTTCGCAAACGCCCCTACCACCCATTTAATAACAGTAGGTTTACATTTTTTGTTTTTATTTTGATTCCGGTGCAAACGCTATTTGCACACAACTGGCTCACTTTGCCCTATTATTTAGACAGAGCATTTCAAGGAACAGTAGTGAGTCAATATTTTGAGGTTTTTGCCAATCTCAATCCATTATTGATTTTTCTGTTAACCCCAATTATTGCAGCTATGACAGCCAAAGCTGATACGTATAAAATGATGATTTATGGAACATTTATCATGGCAGCACCTACTTTTCTCTTAACGGTTGGTCCCAATATGTATCTTTTTATTTTATACGTAATAGGAATGACTATAGGAGAAGCTATGTGGTCACCACGTTTCTTGCAATGGATAGCAGAAGTTGCCCCTAAAGGTAAAGTAGGCCTATATATGGGTGTGGGACAATTTCCATGGTTTCTTGACAAAGTAATTACAGGTTTTTATTCAGGATATTTTTTAACCAAATACTGTCCACAAGACGTTCCTGTTGGACAATTACAAACCGGTAAATTATGGTTCATTTATGGATTGATAGCCATAATAACCCCTCTTAGTTTGTTTTTTGCAAAAAAATGGATGATGAAAGCGTTTAAATAATATAATTAATTTGGAAATGCGATGCACTGAGCGAAGTCGAAGTGTATTAATGTGCTAATATATAAATTTCCAAATTATCTAATTTTCAAATTAAAATAAATGACACAACAAAACGACATCTTCAAATCTCAAGTCCTCGGACATCCATCAGCTTTATTCGTATTATTTTTCACCGAAATGTGGGAACGCTTTTCCTACTATGGCATGCGTGCCTTGTTGGTGCTCTTTCTTGTAAGTTCTCTGGGATTAGGGGGTTGGGATTGGCCCCGAGAAAATGCGATGGCACTCTATGGTACCTATCTTGCTTTGGTCTATTGGACTCCAATCATAGGAGGACGTATTGCCGATTTATATATAGGTTCGCGTAAAGCGGTTTTGGTAGGAGCAGTGCTAATGACTTTGGGGCACGCCGCAATGGCAACCGAAGATATTGCCGTACACGGATTTGGAGCGGAACCTTCTGAATTTTTAAAATCTTTTCTCTATGTAGGTTTGGCTTTATTGATCTTTGGAAACGGGTTTTTCAAACCCAATATGACTTCCATGGTGTCTAAAATGTATGAAGCGCACCCTGAAAAGAAAGATGGGGCTTACACTATATTTTATATGGGCGTAAATGCCGGTGCATTTTTGGGAATATTATTAGTGGGATTTATAGGCGAAAAAGTGAGTTGGGGTTATGGTTTTGGATTGGCGGGTATTTTTATGCTGTTTGGTTTGTTGCAGTTTAATTTTTTTCAAAAAATATTTGGCGACATTGGTGCCAAACCTTCTGTAATTAGTAATGCCGAACAAAATAAAACACCTGAAGAAGAAGGTATTGTAGATCAATTGGGTTTCAAACCTAAAGATATAGCGATGATGTTGTTCATCTTTATAGGTGGGCTCACTTGGATGATCAACGATCCCATTTCTAAAATAACCGGAAAGAGTTTATTTCAGATAGGAAATACCGACTTTTCTAACTATGCTA
The DNA here is from genome assembly GCA_020740485.1 of Polaribacter sp. Classification (GTDB taxonomy): domain Bacteria; phylum Bacteroidota; class Bacteroidia; order Flavobacteriales; family Flavobacteriaceae. Next base: position 11,204 of record DYMN01000021.1, read on the forward strand.
TTCTAATAGTTTTAGCCTTATTTTTATATATGTTGATTTCGAGAACCTTACGCTACTCCAAGGTAATACGTGATCGGTTATTTACCATTATGATATTCGCTTTTTTTGCCATCTTTTTCTGGGCTTCGTTTGAGCAAAGTGGTGGCAGTATGACCATTTTTGCTAAAGATTATACGCAACGCGTTTTGTCAGGTAACAAGGCGTGGTTTTTTAATATTGTAAATTTTGTGGTTTCTGTGGCTCCGTTAGCCATCATTTCTTGGGTATTAGTAAAATTGTTTGTAGAAACACGCAAAAAATTCCTGACTTCTAACTTGTTTTTAATTACCAGTTTTACTATTATTTGGGGCTTGGTGGTATGGATGATTCAATACAACTTTAAAACCGTGGCGTATGAAATTCAATATCAAACGGTAGAAGTAACTAAAACTAACGACAAAACAGGAGAAAAGACAACGAAAATACTCCCTATTTCCAATAAAACCGAAACTACGGCACAATCCATCCTAGGAAATAAAGAAATGACCATTAGTACCGTAAGCTCATTCAAAGACGGAAATGAAGTTTATCTCTTTGACTCGGATAAAAAAGGTTCTTTAAAATATATAGATGCCTCAAAAATTGATAAACTCGATAGTTATATTAAAGCCAAAGTAATCAAAAAATTAGACAATCAAGTAGAAATACCTGCCACTTGGTTTTTAATACTTAACTCTTTGTTTATCATTATTTTTGCTCCTTTATTCAGTAAGATTTGGGAGAGCAAATTCAATCCACCTGCCGCCGCTAAATACGGAATGGGATTAATATTGACCGGATTGGGATTTGCCGCCTTGGCTTATGGTGCGTCCGGTATAGAATTGGGTGCTAAAACCGCAAGCGTCAGTATGATTTGGTTGGTAATTGCCTATTTCTTGCACACGATGGGCGAGTTGAGCTTGTCGCCGGTTTCATTAGCTTATGTGAGTAAATTAGCTCCGGCTAAAATGATTGCCTTGATGTTTGGTATTTGGTATTTGGCATTGGGAGTAGCCAATAAAGCTGCCGGTGTTTTGGGAAGTAAAATAGATAGCATCACAGAGCACTACGGCATGAGCAATTTCTTTTTAATTTTTACCATTGTGCCTATTTTAATGGGATTGATTGCTATTTCATTAAGTCCATTGGTAAAAAAATTGATGCACGGTGTAAAATAAGGTAGTTTTTTGTTTTGCGTTTTCAGGTTTCAAGTTTAGGACAAAATTGGTTTTTCTTTATCTTTGCGAAGTAATTTATTCAAAATGAAAAAATATTTTTTATTCTTTTGGGTGTTGTTTTTTTGGGGTGTTTTAATTTCCCAAAATCCCAACCGCCAATTTGAAAGCTATTCTCAGAATCAAAATATCGTAAAGATTAACACCAACGACGGATACTTTCTCATCAAATTTTTAAGTGATCATATCGCAGAAACCAATTTTATTCCAAGTGGTGAAGCCTATGATGCTCACTCTGAAAGCGTAATACTTCACAAAGCCATTCCTGTCAGCATTACCGACAACGAAGTAGAATTAGATTTATCTTCTACAGGCATTTGTGTTACGGTGAAAAAAAATCCGTTCCAATTGGTTTATAATTACAAAGACAAACTGCTGTTATCCGAACGGTTGGGATATATCAAAACGGATTCACTCAAAACATTAAACTTTAACATTGGGGGCGATGATGTTCTCTACGGCACCGGAAACAGAGTGCTGGGCATGAACCGTCGCGGCTATAAATTGCCCTTGTATAATCGCGCCCATTACGGCTATGAAACCCATAGTGAATTGATGAATTATACCATGCCTTTGGTATTTTCATCTAAAATTTTTGCCATCAATTTTGACAACGCACCCATCGGCGCCTTAGATTTAGACTCAGAAAAAAATAATACGCTCAATTACGAAACCATCAGCGGCAGAATGACCTATCAAGTTATCGCGGATGATTCTTGGGAAAAGCTGATAGCGAATTTCACATCGCTTACCGGACGCCAACCCTTACCGCCACGTTGGGCTTTCGGTAATTTTGCCAGCCGGTTCGGGTATCATTCGCAAGCGGAAGTTGAAAAAACGGTGGATTTATTCCGCGAAAATAAAATTCCCTTGGATGCTGTGGTAGTTGATATTTATTGGTTTAGCAAAGGCATCTTCGATGAAATGGGTGATTTGGAATTTGAAAAAGATTCTTTTCCACATCCTGAACAAATGTTTTCCGACTTAAAAATGAAAAAGGTAAAATCGATTTTAGTCACGGAGCCTTTTATCTTGACCACTTCCAAACGTTGGGAAGAAGCTGTTAGAGAGAATATATTAGTAAAAGATAGTATTGGAAATCCAAAAACGTGGAAATTTTACTTTGGCAACACTTCCTTGATAGATATTTTCAAACCGGAAGCCAAAAAATGGTTTTGGAATATATATAAAAACTTGCATATTATGGGTGTAGATGGTGTTTGGGGTGATTTGGGGGAACCCGAAGTCTTACCTTCCGATGCTATTTTCCAAAAAGGAAAAGCAGACGAAGTGCATAATATTTATGGAAACGATTGGGCAAAATTGGTGTATAACGGTTATAAATCCGACTTTCCAAGCCAACGTCCTTTTATTCTGATGCGCGCCGGAGCAGTAGGTTCACAACGTTATGGGATGATTCCTTGGACAGGTGATGTCAATCGCAGTTGGGGTGGATTGCAGGCGCAACCGCAATTAGCACTACAAGCAGGGATGCAAGGGTTGGCTTATATGCACTCTGATGCCGGTGGTTTTGGAGCCAATAATGATCCGGACGATGAATTGTACTTGCGCTGGCTGCAATACAGTGTTTTCACTCCGATATTTCGACCGCATGCGGTAGAAGATGTTCCTTCGGAAGCTGTATACAGAGACAAGCAAACGATGGAAGCCGCCAAAAAAATAATTGATTTGCGCTACAAATTATTGCCTTATACTTATACGTTGGCTTTTGAGAACAATCAAACCGGAATGCCCTTTATGCGTCCTTTATTCTATATGGAACCGGATAATCAAGCGTTATATGCTTATGATACAGCCTATCTTTGGGGAGCTGATTTTTTAATAGCACCTGTGCTCAACAAAGGCGAGAAACAAATGGAAATCTATTTTCCCAAGGGTTATCAATGGACTGACTTTTATACCAATGAAATGTATGAAGGTGGAAAAACGCAAAGCGTTTCGTTAAAAGAAAATCACATTCCCATTTATGTAAAAAGTGGTGCTTTTATCCCTATGGTTCCGGTTTTTCAATCTACTGAAGATTATAATTTATCTCAAATGGAAGTACATTTCTATTTTGATAAAAGCGTAAAAGAATCAAAGAATGAGTTATACAATGACGATGGAAAGAATCCAAACGCTTTTGAAGAAACACTTTTTGAACAGATAGAATTTAACGCGAAATACAAAAAAAATGTTTTAAAAATCTTAGTAGAACCCGATTATGGTGTTAAATTTGCGCCTTATTCCAAGAAGGTAAATTTGGTTATTCATCACTTGGATAACAAACCTAAAAAAATAAAAATCAATGGGAAAAAAGTGAAATTTGAATGGGATGATAAAGCAAAAGACACCTTTTCTCTTCCTATTGAATTGGATGAACTCGAAGTAGAAATAAGTATTAAATTTTGATAATAATCTAATTATATACAAAAAATGAAACGTTTATTAACACTATTTATTTTAACCTTAAGCCTTATGGCTTGCAAAATTCACGATAAAAACAAAGATAAAATGACCGAGACCGAGACACCGACTGTTACGAAAGAGATGATGGAAAGCGCCGTCATCTATGAAGCCAATATTCGTCAGTATTCACCCGAAGGCAATTTTGATGCTTTCACCAAAGACTTGCCTGAATTGAAGAAAATGGGTGTTAAAATCATATGGCTTATGCCTATCTATCCCATATCAGAAGTAAATAGGAAAGCCAAAGGCGATCTTTTTGTTCACGATATTCAAGATCCTGAAGAACGAAAAAAATATTTGGGAAGTTATTACGCCGTTGCTGATTACTCCGGAGTGAATCCTGAATTTGGTACTTTAGAAGATTTAAAAGAATTAGTGCAAAAAGCGCATGAATTGGGAATGTCCGTTATTTTAGACTGGGTTCCCAATCACAGTGGTTGGGATAACAAATGGATAAAATCACATCCTGAATATTATGTAAAAAATTCAGAAGGTAAAATTACATTTCCACTCAATGACAAAGGAGAATCCATCGGTTGGGATGATGTAGCCGATTTAGATTACAACAATCCCGAAATGCGCAATGCTATGATAGAAAGTATGCAATATTGGCTGAAAGAAGCCGATGTAGATGGTTTTCGTTGCGATGTTGCCGGCATGGTTCCCATGGATTTTTGGCAACAAGCAGTGCCACAATTGTGTGCAACAAAACCTATTTTTATGTTAGCAGAAGATGCCGGAGTTGAAATAGTACGAGGCGACGATATGTTTGACATGATTTATGGTTGGGAAGCACATCACATGATGAAAGCCATTGCAAAAGGAGAAAAAAATGTACATGATTGGGATAAAATGATAGATACAATAAAACATCATTACGAAAACAATGATATTATCATGAATTTTACCCAAAATCACGATGAAAATTCGTGGAACGGTTCGCAAGGTGAAAGTTTTGGAGATGCTGGAGAAGTAATGTCAGTCCTTTCGTATATGATGCCGGGGATGCCATTGATTTACAGCGGAATGGAATACGATATGAACCATCGATTGAAATTTTTCGAAAAAGATCTCATTCCTAAAACCAAGGGAAAATATTTTCCATTATATGAAAAATTGGGAACATTAAAAAATACTAACATTGCCTTAAACGGTGGAAAAATTCCGGCTGCTTACATCAGAATCAATACCCACAATAATGATAAAGTACTTGCCTTTACTCGTGAAAAAGATAGTAAAAAAGTGATTTTTATTGCTAATCTCTCTAATCAACCGATAGAAACACAGGTAGAACTCACCGGAAATTTCAAAGACTATTTCACCGGAAACACCTCTGAATGGAAACCGGAAAATAAGATAACCTTACAACCTTGGCAATACTTTGTCTTGGAATAGTAAAATAAAAAAGCCGAAATCTCTTGATTTCGGCTTTTTTTTAAATTAATATTAAAAATTTTAACTCGCTTTTGATTGAGGAATTGAATTCTTAACATTTTTTTTTTGCTTTAAGTGCTCCATAATATCCTTTATTATATCAAATATTACACTTTTTACTAATTTATTTCTTTCTGAAATTTGACTAAATCGACTTTTAATGAGTTTGTGATTTTCATAAATTAGCTTTAAACCTGTTGGTCGATTATAGTTAGTCAATAATGAAATCTGTTTTTCGTGCATATAAATTTCTAGGATCAAAATATTGATTTTGCTGGTTAAATCTTCTATCTCTTTTTGCTTCTCGTTGATTTCATCAATGAGATTTTCCTGACAAATAGCTACAAAATGGCTTTGAATCAATTCTTTGATAAAATGATGTTCCACTAAGATGAAATCCAACTCTGACAACCATTTCTTGGATGTATTGTGGTAACGGGTAAGATTTCCGTTTTTTCTTGTAATATTTTCTTGAGAGTGCTCCACGTATCAATATAGGTTTAATTTAAACCAATTCTAATTCTTATAATAAAACTTTGATTACGTAAATATATTTTTATTCTAGGGGTAAAAATAATTTCAAATCAAAAGAACCATTTAAGGCTTTTAACTTTATAATGAACAAAGGTACAAACAAATAATTAAAGCACAATGATTAAAATCATTTTTTCTAATGAATTTTATCATAAAAAAAAGCGGCTAAGATATAGCCGCTCCTAAGATTTAATTAATCTGACAAAATTTAATTTAGATGCTACAAAACATGTTAAAAAAACAGTTTTTTAAATATTGCATTAATTAAACCTTCAAAATAAAGAGATTTGATAATAATAATTAACCCCAAAAATTATTATTAAAAAAGAACGTAAAAAATTAATCGTTGAGATAAATTAATTTTAAACAAAGGTGTTAATCTATTTCACATGTCGCAATGACTGTAGTCAATTGTTTGTATGATAAAAATCATTGAAATTCACTTGCCGCGTTCTACGTAATTTTTTGTATTTTTTTTAGTTCAATAATGGTAATGCTGTTTTTATCTAGATCTATATACCCTTCATCTTTAAAATCGGAAAGGGTTCTTATGAGCGTTTCTTTAGCAACGCCCGTTAAATTGGCTAAATCACTACGGCTGAATTCTACAGTTTTGTTGGCTTTGTTCTCAGTTAAATTTAATATAGTCTTAGCTACGCGCCCACGAACGGATGAATAAGCCATTTGAAGCATCTTCTCTTTGTTTTCACTTATATTCGTTGCTAACATATTTATAAAATCAAAGGTCAAATGAGGGTTTTCTTCTAATATTTTTTTGATTTCTGATTTTTCAATCTTAATTACTTTTGAATCAGATAAAGTTTGAGCATTTTCATTGAGCGTAACGTCAAAAATATTAGGTGAATTTCCAATAAATTGCTTATTTCCATACAAACCCGTAATAAATTCTTTTCCCTCTTCACTGGTTTTGAAAGTTTTCACACTTCCATTTCTCAGTAGATACACTATATTGCTTCTATTTCCTTCACAAAAAAGGTTTTCTCCCTTAGGATAAAAATGACTGTCTCTGGTGCTGAAAACCTCAATCAAATCCTGAATGTTGTTTATATAATTTTCAGTCACACTTTTTTTGTTTATTTTCTTATCGTCCGCAGAAAATCTGCTTTCCGCATCTGAGAATTCTTTCTTTTTTAATCTAACTTCTATAGATTTCAATAATTCGGATTCATCAAATGGTTTTGTGATGAAATCATCCGCACCTAACTCCATCCCTTTTCTCAAATCATCATGATTGGTCTTAGCGGACAAGAAAATAAACGGGATATTTTTTAATTTATCGTTTTTCATCGCTAATTGTAAAACCCCAAAGCCATCTAATTTTGGCATCATGATATCGCAAATAATTAAATCAATAGGTTGTTTAAGGGCAATCTCTATTCCTTCCTTACCATCTTGAGCCGTAAATACAGTATAATTAGCAAGACTTAATATTTCAGATGTATTCTCTCGGACAATGACATCATCTTCAATGAATAATATTTTTTTGTTCATATGACTAAAAGAGTTCTAAAAATTTGCACTTAGACTATTTTGATGTTGGTGGGTAATTTTACATAAAAACTTGTTCCTTGATTTTCTATACTTTCAAACATTATTCTTCCACCAAGACTTTCAATATTTACTTTTATAATGTTCAAGCCAATTCCGGTTCCTTGAATATGACTCACATTTGAAGCTCTAAAAAAACGTTGAAAAATAAATTTTTGTTCGTTTTCCGGAATGCCAATTCCTTGATCACTTATAATAAATTGAATAAAATGTCCATCGTGCGTTATTTTTAATTTTATTGTTGAGTTTTCCGGTGAATATTTGATTGCATTAAATAATAGATTGCTGACTATAATATGGAATATTTTTTTATCTTGATAAAGTTCAATCGGTTTTTCAAGAGGCTCGATTACAAAATTCTGTCCCTTTTTTAATAAACTTTTAGTTTCATTTACTATTTCATTTATTACTGCGTAACATTCAAATTGTGTAAATTTATATTTTACATCTGCATTTTCTATTTTGTCTAACGAAAGAAAATCGTCTAAAATATTAGTCAAATGTTTTACCATGTTTGAAATAATGTTCGAATGTTTAATAATACTTTCTGCATCTTCTTTTGGAGCGTATTTTTTTATCAAAGATGCCGAGGTCATTATTCCACTCAAAGGAGTTCGAAATTCATGTGAAACTAAAGTTAAAAACTTACTCTTGAGTTGATTTACTTCTCTTTCATCCATAAGTGCTTTTCTTACTTCTTCTTTTGCAATTATTTTCTTTTGAATTTCTTCTTGTAATAGCTGATTTGTTTTGTGAAGTTGCTTAATGGTCTTTTCTAAATCTATGGAATTGTCTTTGACTTTGTCTTTTAATTCTCTTTTTTCCAAGTTTATTAGAATATCCTGCTGTCTTCTGAATGAATTGTCAAATACGAAAGCCAATGCATATCTCTTTTCATCAAAAATAAAAGAACTGATTCGGATTTCTAAAGGGACTTCTTTCCCATCTTTATTTAAACCAATGACTTCTCTGTAATTGGCATCTTTTAAATAGGAAGGCTCTTTGATATAGGAATCGTAATGGGTATGATGTCTTATTTGGAACTTTTTTGGAATTAATAATTCAATAGATTTTCCTGAAAGTTCATCTGCGGAATATCCGAAATAATTGATGATGGACTCGTTAGCAAATACAATATTAGCCTTCTCGTCAGAAACTAATATTCCTTCGATTGTAGCATCAAATGCAGTTTTTAGGATTTCCAATTTTTTTATAGACATAATAATTGTGTTAATTTATGTCTTTTGGGCAAAGCAAAGGTATAACAATTTATTGATAATTATCATTTTTTGGATTAATTATTTATAAATTCTCTTTTTTACTATTATTTTTTCACAGTGTTATTTATACGTAAACTCAAGTACTTCATTTATTCTTAGCAGAGATTTTTTTTGACATAAATAAAAAAAATCAAAATTTTCTTTTTTGACATTAAAAGCATATAATGCTGATAATAAGCGCTTTAAAAAATATTATAATTTTCGATAACAGGTTTTTCCCTGTTTTTAATTGTAAAGAATGATTAAAATCATTGTTTAGATTGATAGGAGTCATTGTCGACTTGAGGATTCTGAAGGACATTTGCATCAATATTAATCTTTAAAATTTTTAACATCATGAAAAAACTTTATTTTTCTTTAATCGCAATGTTTGCTGTAGCCATTTCTTACGCACAGTTTAACACAAGTACGGTGAACTCTTTTGGCGTTGGAAACACTGATTTAATCAATCAAATCGGTGATTCAAATAGCTCAAATGTAATACAAGACGGAGCTATGGATCCACTTGGTGGGGTTGCTAATGCAGCAGAAGTGACTCAAATTGGAGTTACCAACTCTTCTGACATTTCTCAATTAGGAGACAGAAACACAGCAATTGCTTTCCAATGGGGTATGGATAACACATCAATTCAATCTCAAGGGGTGGGATGGTCTGAAGACAATGTAGCATCTGTAGAACAATGGGGCTTTGGCAATTTAGCAACTCAAACACAAAGATTTGACTTGAATACTGCTGAAATTCTTCAAGTGGGTGTTGACAACGAAGCACATCAATTCCAAACTACATTGACTAATGGTGCAATGGGAAGCTATGCTTATGCTGAACAATTTGGTGAAGGTCATTTTTCTAACCAAGAACAAAGAGGTGAAGAAAATACCGCTTTAGTATATCAAGGTGAGTTATATAATACTGCTTTACAATACCAAACCGGTAATATGAACTATGCTTTAGCTTATCAAAATGATATTTCTTTAGGTGGAGGAAATATGTCTTTGCAAATGCAAACAGGTGATGAAAACACCGCAGTAGTTGATCAAGGATTATTTGATGCTGTATTTAACTATGCAGAACAAGAACAAATTGGAAACTTAAATGACGCTTTTGCACTTCAAGCAGGATGGTATAATGCATCTTATCAATATCAAGAAGGTGACGAAAACGTTTCTGACACCTATCAATTCGGAATAGGAAATTTAGCCGGTTCTGCACAATATGGATTAGCTAATATAGCTACTACCACACAAGATGGTTTATTTAACCTAAGCGGTATTATGCAAATTGGTGAAGGTAACGAAGCCATGACCACTCAATTAGGCGAAGCCAATGTAAGTGGTGTAGGTCAATTCGGATGGTATAATTATGCTGAAACATCCCAAGACGGTGTATTAAATTTAAGTGGTATTGACCAATATGGTTTAGGTAATGCAGCTTATACTACTCAATTGGGAATAGGTAATGTGAGTGGTGTATTGCAAGATGGTGCATTTAACTTAGCAGTTACTAACCAAACCGGTGATATGAATATGAGCTTGACTACCCAATTAGGTTTAGGTCACAGTAGCTTGGTTAACCAAGTTGGAAATGCAAACATAAGTGTTGTAAATCAAAGTAATTAATTTTTGTTTCATTAAAAAGGGAGGGAATTTTTATTCCCTTCCTTTTTTCTTTTTTAAAACAAAATAAATCACCACAACAATGAAAAAAATTATTTTCATATTGTTTCTCTTCTTGTTAAGTGTAAAATTATTCAGCCAACAATTGGGTGATACCAATTCCGAACTCATCAAACAATATTTTAACAACCAATTGATTTCACCGGTCGTTCAAGTTGATAATAATCAAGGCAATTCAGATTTTTCCGAAACAAAGATCAATCAAATAGGGAATGATAATCTTTCTTACATTAATACGAATGACAAAAATAATAATGATGTAGTGCAAGCCGGAAATAATAACTCCTTTCAACTAATTACTTATTATAATTCCGACCAAGCCAATCTGAATGTGGTTCAAAATGGAAATGACAATAATGTTCAAGTATATGGTCAGAATGATTTGTCAAAAAACATGACGATTATTCAAAATACCAATTTTCAATCTATTATCATCAATAATTATTAGTCAAAATGATTATGAAAATCAAATGGGAAGACAAGTTTATCAATTATAAAACTTAATCATTTTTCCAATGAAAAAACTCGGTAATAATACTTGGATGCTACTATTATTATTGATGTTTGTTACTTTCTACAAAATGTCGGCACAAGATGAAAAAGAAATTAAAGCCGAAATCAAAATTTTTCAAGAAGATAACTTTATCAATATATTTCCTACTGCTATAAATCAAACCTATTTATTTCAGGAAAATCTGCACTACAGTTTTTTGTTGCTAAAAAAAACTAAATCAGGAAATCTTTCTAAAAACACTCAATCCGGATTTTTCTCTCTCAGTCCTAACGAATCCATTACATTATCGAATTCCAAGTTAAGTATTGAACCTGAAACCCAATTTCAGATGTTTCTTTTTATTAAAAAAGATTCATTGATTGTGGCTAAAGATACGCTTAGCATTGGAGATAAATCTTTTAAAGTTATTGAAAACAAGAAAGCAAAAACCGAAGCGCAACACGGTTTAGAGCTTTCAGGTTTAATTTTAGACAATGTTATTTCACAAGCCGGAAGATTGTTTGTAGAGAAATTTAATAATTACTACAGAATGAACCAATACAATTTTCCTTTTGCGGTAATAATTGATGAGAAACCTATGATGGGCGGAAGAAATTCAGAAATTAAAATTTCAGTCAACGATGAAATTATTGATCAATTTTCTATAAATATGGATGAAGAACTGATTGATGCATATGTCAAATTAGCCTATAGAAAGTTAGCAGCCCATTACCAAACAAGTGTAAAAATGCTTCAACAAGAGCGTTTATATTAATGAAACAAATTTTACTAAAATGAAAAATATATTAATTATAGCTGTATTTCTTATTGCTATCCAAAATTTTGCGCAAGAATTAGTCTACCGACCTATTAATCCATCATTTTTAGGGGGCAATCCTTACAATGCCTCTTGGTTATTGGCGCAAGCTGAAGCTCAAAATGATTTTAAAGAACCTACTGCTACATCTAATGAGAAAACCGAATTGGAAAAATTCACGGAATCTTTAAACAGACAATTGCTCAATCAACTGTCAAAAGATTTATTCAATCAACAATACGGCGATACAGAATTGACCGTAGGTACTTATTCTTTTGGGTCATTGGTTGTTGATATTTCGCCATCAGCCGGAGGTTTAATAATAGATATCTTCGACACGAATACGGGGGAACAAACTCAAATAATTATCCCGAATTAAATGCAAATTAAACGAAACAAAAAATATACCTAAAACTTAATATAATCATGAAATGAGCATAGCAATCCCGATAACTATCGGGATGATACCAATCGAAATTAATTATGCGTTCCGATAGCTATCGGAATCAATATGACCATTAAAAATAATTAAATATAAACAGATGAAAAAATGGAGTATTTTACTTCCAATTTTGATAGTTTTTCTATCAAGCTGCGGGTCTTATCTGAACCAACCGACTCAAATTCAATCTGCGCGATTTGGAGAAGAAACGCGTGGTTTTGAATACATCACAGGATTAAAACCCGATGCACCAATAGTTGTGGGTGTCTATAAATTTAAAGATCAAACAGGACAATACAAAGCTTCGGAAACCGGAATAAATTATAGTACTGCCGTTACACAAGGCGCAACAACCATACTATTAAAATCATTAGAAGATTCAAAATGGTTTATCCCAATAGAAAGAGAGAATATTAGTAACTTGCTGAATGAAAGACAAATTATACGTTCTACTCGGTTAGAAGAAAGTCAAAAAAACAGTAGTAATGCTGTACAAGAACTTCCGCCTTTGCTTTTTGCCGGCGTATTGCTTGAAGGGGGTATCATCTCGTATGATACAAATATAATAACCGGAGGCGCAGGATTGAAATATTTTGGTGCAGGCGCATCCACCCAATACAGACAAGACCGAATTACTGTTTATCTGAGAGCCATATCAACCTCGAGTGGCAAAATTATTAAAACCGTTTATATTTCTAAAACATTGTTATCACAAGCCATTGATGTTAGTCTTTTTCGTTACGTAAAATTACGTAGATTATTAGAAGTAGAAACCGGAATCAGCCAAAATGAACCTACCCAATTAGCCGTGAAAGACGCTATTGATATGGCTGTAGAATCCCTAATTATTGAAGGATTAAAAGAAGGAGTTTGGAAAGCCGCATCTGATCCGGATTTTGTGAATTCTATTATTGACACCTACGATAAAGATAAAACGATCTCGGATAATACACGTCTTTTTGATAGAGAGCATTGGGATACTAGAGAACATAAAAAAGTTGTTTTTCAAGGTTACACATCACTCTTTAATGGAGATTATTCTAATTCAAATGTGAATTTTGGAGCAGATGTTGGATTCAATCTCCTAAAAAAACGACCTTATTGGAATTTTAATCAAACCATTGGAGCCATGTATTTGGAAAACACCAATATTTTTAAAGATTACTTTTTCACTTTTGGGACCAATATAGAATACACCATTTTACCTTACGACAAAGTCTCGCCTTATGTTTGGATAGGCGGTGGAGGGCTTTTTAATACTGACGATAATCAATTTCACATTAAAGGGCAAGCCGGATTAGGAATAGAATTGTTGCGAAACAAAAAAATGGGTTTTAGCTTATTTGCCGAGCAAAATCTGTTTTTAAAAGATGATTTGGATGGAATGATTTACGGTAAGTACAAAGATAATTATTGGAAATTTGGAATCAATGTAAACATGTATATTAAATAAAAATGATAAGGTTCAAAACAAATTACCTTAAACTGAATAATTACTATTCCATTTTGCAAATTTAACTACTTTATTATCAATTTAATAAATTAAAATAACTCGCAATTCATAATTCGTAACTCGTAATTCGTAATTCATAATTCGTAATTCGTAACTCGTAATTCGTAATTCGTAATTCGTAACTCTTAACTCGTAATTCGTAACTCAAAATTAATATAATAGCATTAACGATGAAAAAAATATATAAAGTCATAATATTCTCAATTTTAACGCTCTTCTTTATGGGATGCAGCGAAGATAAAATTGATTTTGTTCAAACCGGAAAGCTAACCGGGAAAGTGGTTACTTCTGAAGATTTTGAACCAATGCCTAACGTAAAAATCACTTTAAATCCGACAAATAACACCACATTTACCGACGAAAAAGGGGAATTTGTATTTGAGAAGGTGCAAACAGGAGATTACGCGGTAAGAGCCGAAAAACAAGGTTTTTTAACCGGAAATGAACCTATAACTATTAATGCTGATCAAACAGCAAATGTGATTTTTGAAATGGATCTTTCTAGTGCTTTAAACAAACCTCCTCTTGCTCCAACATTACTGAGTCCGGCAGATAATAGTATAGGACATCCATTGCAATTAGATTTAATTTGGTCCAAAGCAGTAGACCCTGACGAAGATGAATTGACCTATGGGGTAATAATTAAAAATGATTTTGATGATTCATCTTTAATTATTGAGAACCTAAAAGATACCATTTACACTTTAGAAGGTCTTCGTCATGGGGTTAAATACTTTTGGCAAGTAAAAGTAAATGACCCCATAAATGAGGCTGTTTTATCTGATACTCGAGCCTTCGAGACCACCTCATTCCCCGATAATAGATTTTTATACGTAAGACAAGAAAACGGAAACAATGTAATCTATTCTGCTAACGAAGCAAATGAGAACATCTTAATCACAGCGCCTGAATCTAATTCTTGGCGTCCTAGAAAAAATCTTCAAACCCAAGTCGTTGCTTTTTTAAAAAATGTAGGTTCGGCAACTCATTTATTTACAATGAATCCTGATGGAACTAATGTTCATCAAGTTACTAACCAAAATACAGTGAGTGGATTTAGACAAAATGAAATGGATTTCGCTTGGTCATCTAATGGGGCAAAATTAGTTTATCCTTCTTTTGATAAACTATATATGATAAATAAAGACGGTAGTGGCAATCAATTAATTTATCAGACTTCAAATGGTAATTTTATAACTGAAGTAGATTGGAGTTATGACGGAACTAAATTAGCACTAAGGACCAACGATATGAATGGATACAACACCTCCATTTTCATCATGGATATGAATGGAACGATATTACATACTATAGTTTCAGACGGAGTAGGAGCATACGGAGGAATAAATTTTTCTACTAACGGACAATTTTTACTGTTTACACACGATTTTTCTCAATTTGAAGATGCATCCTATCGTCAGTTTAATTCACATATATTATTATACAATACTGCAACAGGCATTTTCGGAGATATTTCAATCAATAAGGATGATGGTTATAATGATTTAGACCCACGATTATCACCCAACGAGGCTAAAATCATCTTCACTTATACTTCTAATGATGGAGTTTCTGTAAAAAATGTGTATACCATGGATGTAAACGGGGATAACAGGGAGCTTTTATTTGAAAATGCATTTATGCCTGATTGGGAATAAACTTTTTTTTTATTAATTGGGTTAATTATAAAATACTATTTTTGTCAAAGAAAATAGTATTTTTTTATGATTATAATAGCCGATGGTGGTTCTACAAAAGCAGATTGGGTTGCGTTAGACCTAAAGGGAAACGAATTATTCAGAACGCGAACGCGGGGAATAAATCCCGAAATATTAGCCGAAGATCTGATTAGAGATCGGTTGTCAGAAAATATAGAATTGATGAAATTTGCTTCAGATGTGTCTCAAGTCCACTTTTACGGGGCAGGATGTGGCACTCTTAAAGCAAAAGCTTTTTTAAAATCGGTATTGTCTAAAACTTTTGTTCATGCTGAAATACGTGTTGCTGAAGACATGTTGGCTGCCGTTTATGCTGCATCCGGCGGTGTAGAATCTATTGTATGCATTTTGGGTACAGGTTCTAATTCCTGTTACTACGATGGTGAGAATATACATCAAATTTGCCCATCATTGGGTTATATGATAATGGATGAAGCGAGTGCAAATATTTTTGGAAGAAGATTGATTAGGGATTATTATTACAAACAAATGCCTGAAAATATTTACAGTGATTTTGGCTCAAAATTCAATTTAAACGCAGATATAATAAAAGAAAACATCTATAAAAAAGAAGCTCCCAATGCTTATTTGGGCGAATTCTCCACTATTATGTTTGACCACAAAGATTCGGATTATATAAAAGAATTACTCAGAGAAGGATTTAGAGAATTTTATAAATACAGAGTATTGACTTTTGAAAAAGCAACTCAAGTTCCGGTGTATTTCATAGGTTCCATAGCTTATTACTTCAGTGACTTGCTCAAAGAAATTGCTGAGGAAAACGAAATTCAGTATAAAGAAAGCATCCATAGACCGATTGAAAAATTAATACAATATCATCAAACACATTTAAAATAAATAGTATTTTTGTTTCAAATCTAATACTGACTAAAATGAATACAAAAGAGAGATTTAAAGAAGATTTTGACATTTTAGAAAAATTCATAAACGAACATCAAATCGTACTATTCAATGATGATGTCAATACGTTTGATTTTGTGATTGATGCCTTAATCGATGTTTGTGAACACGATTTGATTCAGGCAGAACAATGCGCACTCCTTGTGCATTACAAAGGCAAAGCCACAGTAAAAACAGGAACCGTAGAAGATCTGAAACCTAGAGCATCTAAACTTTTAGAAATGGGATTATCGGCAGAATTGGTATAAAATATAAAGATTTTTGCAATATTAAAAAAAAAATATACCTTTGCACCCCAATTAAAAGGGATCTTATGGCTATTAGCATAGACCCGCCACGCAATAGGAGTGGTATCTAGTGAATAGTGCATCTGATTAAGAAAAAAGATAATTGGCCTTGTGGCGCATCCCGATTGCTATCGGGAGAATAGTGCATCTGAATAAGAAAAATAATAATTGGCCTTGTGGCGCAACTGAATAGCGCATCTGATTACGGCTCAGAAGGTTATAGGTTTGAATCCTATCAAGGTCACGAATGAATAAAAAGTTTGATTTTTCTAAGAAAAATCAGACTTTTTTGCTTTCCCGAAGTGTCGAAAATCTCATTTTCGTAAACGTAGGGAAAGCAAAAAAGGGAATGTTTTGCAAAAACATTCAGACTTTTTAATTCTCAAAGCGGAGCTCAATTAGGATCACTGAAAGTAATCCATAACGAAAATCTCATTTTCGTAAACGTAGGGAAAGCAAAAAATAATAATAGCCACGCCCTTTAGGGCGTGGTTAATATTTCATCCGTCAAAAAGCCTTCCAGCCTTGAGCCGTCAGTGCTATTTTTTGATTCGCTCTGGTTATGAGGTGTGCCTTTTCATTGGGTTCACTCATGTAGCCTATGACCGTCAAATTGGGGTTTCCTTTAATTTTGTCGTAGTCTTTTTGGTCTATGGTCATCAGTAGCTCATAGTCTTCACCACCGCTTAACGCCACGGTAGTGCTATTGATTTCAAATTCTTCGCAAGTTTGCATCATTTGAGGATCTAAGGGAATCTTTTCTTCAAACAAATTACAGCCTACTTCTGATTCTTCGCAAAGATGCAGAATTTCAGACGACAACCCATCGGAAATGTCAATCATAGCGGTTGGTTTCACTTCTAATATTTCTAACAATTCCACGATGTCTTTTCTTGCTTCCGGTTTAAGTTGACGTTCTATGATGTAGTCATAATTTGTCAAATCAGGTTGCGACTGTGGATTTACCAAGAATACTTGTTTTTCGCGTTCCAATACTTGCAAACCCATATACGACGCGCCTACATCGCCTGTTACTACTAACAAATCATTGGGTTTGGCACCACTTCTATACGTTATTTTTGCTTCATCAGCTTGTCCAAGGGCGGTAATACTTATTAACAATCCTTTAGTGCTCGATGTGGTATCGCCTCCCACTAAATCTACTTCGTGATGCTCGCAAGCCAATTGAATCCCGCTGTACAATTCTTCCAGTGCTTCGAGCGAAAATCGATTAGAAACAGCTATACTTACCGTTATTTGTTTAGCAAGAGCATTCATTGAATAAACGTCTGAAAGATTGACCATTACGGCTTTATAGCCCAAATGTTTTAACGGCATATAAGCCAAATCAAAATGTACGCCTTCCACCAATAAATCGGTTGTAATGACTGTTTTGCCATTGCTTAAATCTAATACGGCTGCATCGTCACCTACTGATTTTACGGTAGAGGTATGATGGATCTTAAAATTTTTGGTAAGATGTTTTATTAATTGGAATTCTCCTAATTGTTCTAATGAAGTACTCGGATTGGATTTGTCTTGAAACATTAAAAAATAGATTGAGTTAATTTTTATTGCAAAGAAAATACATTTCTTTTTGATTTCAGTCATCAGATGAATTTAAGTCACCCAAAGACTGAAAATATTTCTATCTTTGCCCCCATCAAATTATAGATAATGAGTATTGTAGCCATTGTAGGAAGACCTAATGTGGGAAAATCCACTTTATTTAACCGTTTAATTCAACGTCGTGAAGCCATAGTAGATGCGGTAAGCGGCGTAACCCGTGATAGAAATTATGGGAAGGGCAATTGGAACGGGAAGGATTTTTCATTGATTGATACTGGTGGTTATGCAGTTGGTTCGGATGATATCTTTGAAGAAGAAATTAGAAAACAAGTGGTTCTGGCAATTGATGAAGCTGATATGATTGTCTTTGTGGTAGATGTGGAAGAAGGTATTACGCCAATGGATAATACGGTGGCAAATATGCTTCGAAAAGAGAAGAAACCTGTTTTTCTGGTAGTCAATAAAGTAGACAATTCTATGCGTCAAACCGATGCTACCGAATTTTATGCATTAGGTTTGGGCGAGTATTTTACGATTTCCTCCGTGAATGGTAGTGGCACCGGCGAACTGTTAGATGCAATAACGGAACTAATTCCTAAACCGGAAGAAGAAGTCGAAGTAGATGAATTACCTCGATTTGCAGTGGTCGGCAGACCTAATGCTGGAAAATCGTCCCTGATCAATGCGTTGATAGACGAAGAGCGTTATATTGTTACAGATATTGCCGGAACTACGCGTGATAGTATAGATACTTATTACAATAGATTTGGTTTTGAATTTAATTTAGTAGATACTGCCGGAATTCGCAAGAAAGGAAAAGTAAAAGAAGATTTAGAGTTTTATTCCGTGATGCGAGCCGTGCGTGCCATAGAACACGCCGATGTAGTACTTCTGGTAGTCGATGCTACTCGTGGCTTTGAAAGTCAAGATCAGAATATTTTTTGGTTAGCCGAAAAAAACAAAAAGGGCATTGTGATATTGGTTAACAAGTGGGATTTGATGGAAAAAGAAACCAATACTGTTCGTGATATTGAAAAACAAATCAAAGAAGAAATCGCTTCCTTTCCGGATGTGCCTATTTTATTTATCTCGGCGCTGACCAAGCAACGTATTTTCAAAGCAGTAGAAACTGCGATGGCTGTGTATGCTAATTTAAAGCGTCAGGTCAATACAAAACAGCTTAATGACATTATGTTGCCCATCATTAGTAACAATCCGCCACCGGCAACTAAAGGAAAATATGTAAAAATAAAGTTTTGCACCCAATTGCCTACCCAAACACCTCAGTTTGCTTTTTTTGCCAATTTACCACAATATGTTAAAGAACCGTATCGGCGTTTTGTGGAGAATCAACTGCGCAAATATTTTGACTTTACCGGAGTTCCGTTGAGTGTGCATTTTAGAAAAAAGTAAGCTAAACACAAAAAAATGCATAAAGATTTATATGCCCTGCTCTTAATTGGAGGTCAAAGCCAAAGAATGGGAAGAGACAAAAGCATGTTAGACTATCACGGGTTACCGCAATGGCAATATAACGTAGCTCTTTTTGAAGGGTTGGTAAAAAAAATTTTTATAAGCGTCAGACAAGGTCAGGCAATAGCCTATCCAAACACAATCGAAGATCATTACGAAGGATTAGGTCCTTTTGGCGCACTTCTTACGGCAATGGAAACTTATCCCGAAACGGCATTTTTAGTATTTGCAACTGATATTCCCTTTTTGTCCAAAGACAATATTAAAATGTTGATAAGAGAAAGAGATCCCCAAAAGAAAGCAACGGCGCTTCAAGGGGCAAACAAAGATTATCCGGAACCATTGGCTTGTATTTGGGAACCAAGTATGTTAGAAGAACTGAAAAAATCTTTTGACCAGAAAATTTACAGAACTATTCCGTTATTACTGAACAACGATATTAAAGTATTGATAATTGATGATAAAGAAATTCAAAACATCAACACTTTTGAAGAATATCTTACTTGTAAGAAAAAGAATTAATCAAACCCAATAATTATTATTGTGTTTTATAAATTTAACTACTTTACTATCAATTTAATAAATTTCGTAAATCGTAAATCGTAATTCGTAAATCGCAATTCGTAATTCGTAAATCACATTTCGTATCCCGATATCTATCGAGACGTGACGCTAAAAAATATATAAATCAAACCCTATATCCTTAACTCTTTGTGTTTTTCTTGTAATTTTCTTTGATCTTTTCCCATTTGTCTTTGTCTAAAATATAGTCTTGTAAATTCTTGTTTTTATAGCTGTAATACAAGAATAAGGGAAGCAAGACAAATACCAACAACAGAACGGAAACCCCGATTACCTTTTCGGCATTGGGTAGGTTTTGGTTCTGCATATACAATCCTGCGGATAGTAAAATAATGAATATGAGAAGTAAGATAAGTATGATACGTTTCATTTTTATGCTATTTCATCTGTTTATATTTTGTTAAGTTATTCAAGGTCAGATGTAATGCCCTAATTATTTTTCGGTTGGTATGCTATTTATTTTGTTTATGGGCATTTCATTTATTTTTTGAAGTAATTTACTTACCGTTTTTTTATCACTACCTATGAATATGTCGTTGTTAATAATAACAATAGGTCGTTTCAGAAAAGTATATTCATCTAAAATTAAACGCTTGTAACCCGATTCGGATAACATTTGATTTTTCAATCCCATTTCAGTATATTTCTTCGCTTTTTTGCTGAACAAAACCTCATAACTTCCGGCTAATTCCCTCATTTGTTTCAATTGCTCCATTGTAATTGGATTTGTTTTTGTATCAATGAGTTCAAACTTTTTAAAGGGTAATTGCTTGAGAATTTTCAAACTCGTATCGCATGTTTTAATATAGTAAAATTGAAGTGAAGCCATTGTTATTTGTTAACTTGTATGCGAAAATAAAAAAAACTTCTTAATTTTGGTTTTTTCAAATGATAAAAAAAATCCAATTTTCATAAGTAACCCCAATATTTATCAAGAGAACCATCAATCTCACCTAAATATAGACACAACCCTTTCAGGGTTTTAAACTCTAAAAATGTTAAATACAGATTTTATTAAACCAAATAATTATTACTAATATCAATTCTATAAATTACCTAATTTGTAATTTTTATCCCGAAAGCTTTCGGGGCTAAAATTAATATAAAAAGCATATTCATGAAAAGTATAACCTTTTATCTCACAATAGCCGTAATCAGATTTTTGGGAATTAAAAAAAATTTTACACCCGAAACCATGAATGATTTAGTATTAAGAAAAGATGATATTCACACGCCTAAAAACAAGTTTTTCAAATCATTTCAAACTCAAATTTATACAATTAAAGAAACTAAAATTACTGAAATAAAAAAAGAAAACCACTCGCCTAAACTTCTTATGTTTATACATGGTGGTGCATTTGTTTCGGGTCCTTCCAAATTTCATTGGGACAGCTTAAAAAAAATTGCCAAAATGACTCGTTATACCGTCTGGATGTGTGATTATCCAAAAGCACCTGAACATAAAATTTCGCAAATATCAGCTAACATTGATGCAGTATATCAATTGGCTACTGAAAAATTTAATACCAACAACATAGTTATAATGGGTGACTCTGCCGGTGGCGCTTTGAGTATGGCACTTATTCAACGATTGATACTTTCAAAAAATAAATTACCTTCACAATTGATATTAATTTCGCCTGTTTTAGACGCTTCGTATGAAAACCCAAATATAGATGTCATTGATAAAAAAGACCCAATTCTATCTAAAAAAGGATTGATAAGGGCGTCTGAAATGTGTGTTGAAGATGGCGATTTGAAAAATCTGGATTTATCACCTTTATTTGGTAGTTTTATAGGTTTTCCAACTACAACTTTATTTATGGCAGAGAATGACGTAACCTATCCTGACCAATTATTATTATGCAAAAAATTAGAACAAGCCAAAATTACACATTCTGTCATTTCAGGCATGGGAATGCCTCATGACTGGCCCCTGATACCGGTAATGAAAGAAGCTAAAACGGCATTCCATAAAATCGTTGAAATCTTAAATAACTAATGCGTCTTAAAGTGTTTCTATTTTAATAAACCCTTCTCAATCAGCCATTGTTTGGTTATTTCCATTCCGTCCCTTAAATTGGTTTTAGGTTGCCAACCTAATATTCTTTCTGCTTTATCAATATTAAACCAAACTTGGGTAGCAAGTTGGTGAACCGAAGCGGGTGTGCCTTCATATTCCTTTCCTACTATTTTATATATAAAAGTAGTTATTTTGGAAAAAAATAAAATCGTAGATGTCGGTAAAACCAAAGGTCCTTTTTTATTTAGCCACTTATAATGATAGGAAAAAAACTCTTTTGTAGTAATATAATCTTTGCACGACAGGTTAAAAATCTGACCTTTTGCTTCATCAACGGCAGCTGCCAAAACCACACCCTCCACTAAATCATCAATAAAAGTAGGTCTAAAATAGCCATTGCCTTTTGCCGGAAGCATAAATAAATTTGATTTAATCATAGCCAACGGCTTTAAGATCCAAGCCCCCGATGCCGGTCCATATAAATCGCCCGGTCTAACAATGACCACTTCAATTTTTCCTTGCGTATCAGCGTTCAATACAGTGTGTTCTGAAGCTATTTTAGTCAAAACATAACTGCCCCCTGCACAATGAACGGGTGTGTCTTCATTTACTTCGCCTTTGACTTCATTGCCGTAGGCAACAATAGAAGAAATTTGTACAAATCGTTTCACATTTTTTTCAATAGCTGCATCGAGTAGAAGTTTTGTCCCAAATACATTTACTTGCCACATCTCGTTGTCCGACACGCCATTGGAAACAATTGCGGCAGTATGTATGATTACATCCACTCCTTGTAAATGATGTTTCCAAGAATCAATATCTAATAAATTTCCGGCTATTATATCACTATCATTCCCAACCACATCAAGCCCAATTACGTTGATTTGAAGCGCCTTGTAATACCGCATTAAGGCAGAACCCATAAAACCGTTTGCACCGGTAATAAACACTTTTTGATGGATATTTTTTACATTTGTCATAAAAAAAATATTTGTTTAACGCAAAAATATGTATAATTAATTGTAAATTTGAAGATTAATTGAATAATTAATCCAATATTATGGAAAATAATAAAATAATCATCACAGGTGGTTCATCCGGAATGGGATTTTCTTTGGCTGAAAAATGGATAAAAGATGGTAACACAATAGGTTTGATTGCCAGAAATGAAACCAAATTATTAGAAGCTAAAATGCGTCTTTCAAGTATCAATCCAAAAGTAGAAGTTTATAGTGTGGCTGCCGATGTTTCTGATGAAAACCAAATAAGCAAAGCCATAGTCGAATTAGCTGAAAAAATGAACGGAATAGATGTTTTGTTTAACTCTGCCGGAATTTTAAACAGCAATTATTTTGAAAATTTTTCGATTGAAGATTTTAAAAGCACAATGGATATCAATTTTTATGGAACACTTTATAGTATAAAATCAGCATTGCCCTATCTTAAAAAATCAAAAGGAAAAATTATAAATATGAGTTCACTTTCCGGTTTACAAGGCGTGTTTGGGTCAGCACCTTATGTGTCAAGTAAATTTGCATTAACAGGTTTGACTAGAACACTGCGCATGGAACTAAAACCACAAGGTATAACTGTTCAGATGGTTTGCCCTTCCGAATTCGATTCGCCCATGTTATTGTCTATTGCCAATGAACAACGTCCTATTGAAAACAAAACATTTACCGGAATGATTCCACAATATTCGCTCAATGAAATGACAGAATTGATTTATAAAGGACTTAAAACCAATAAATTCTTAATCATTCCCGGCTTCATGGCATTCATCACCCAAAAGATGGTAGATATATTTCCGGGTATTTCCAATTTTACCATAGATAAAACGATTAAAAAAATATATAAAGGACCTAAAAACATTTAATTCAATGAAAATCACATCTGAAACCAAAATTCTTATTACCGGTGCAGCTTCAGGAATAGGTTTAATAATGAGTCGTATATTATTGGAAAAAGGAGCTGAAGTCATTGCATGGGACATCAATCAAACGGCATTAGAACAAAGCGTAAAAGAGTTGTCTAAATATGGTAAAATAACAGGTTACACAGTTGACGTATCAAAGGAAGAGCAACTTATAGATACCTCTAAAAAAGTAAAAGAAAATCATAAAAACATTGATGTATTAATCAATAATGCCGGTATAGTGATTGGGAAATATTTCACCGAACATTCCTTGCAGGATATCAATAGATCGATGGATATCAACGCAAAAGCATTGATGGTAATTGCCTTACAATTTTTACCTGATATGATAACCCAAGGAAAAGGGCATATTTGTAATATTTCTTCGTCAGCAGGATTTATTTCCAATCCAAAAATGTCGCTTTATGTAGCCAGCAAGTGGGCTGCAACCGGATGGTCTGACAGTTTGCGTATAGAAATGCAAATACTGAAAACCAATGTAAACATCACTACCGTAACCCCTTATTATATTAATACCGGTATGTTTGATGGGGTAAAATCTCAGATAATCCCTATCTTAAAACCTGAATATGCCGCCCGACGTATTATTAAAGGAATTGAGAAAAATAAAATCTATGTAAGTATGCCTTTAGGTATGCATTTTATCAGACTTACGCAAGGGATATTACCTGTAAAAGTATTTGATTTTGTTGCGGGAAAAATGTTAGGAATATACCACACTATGGACCATTTTACGGGTAGAAAATAAAGATTTAAACCCTTAAAATTGTAAAACTTATAAAACACAATCTAAAAAATGTAATCCTAAGATGCTTAAACTTTCTCGTCATATTGAATCAAATTCTACCGACCCATTTGATATTATTATCATCGGAGGAGGAATTACCGGAGCAGCAGTTGCCTATACAGCATCTAGTATGGGATATAAAACCGCACTATTTGAAAAAAATGATTATGGTGGCGCTACTTCTGCGGCTACATCCAAATTGATTCACGGCGGATTGAGGTATTTAGCCAATTTTGAATTAGGTTTAGTGCGTGAATCATTGCGAGAAAGGCTGATATTAGGAAATATTGCTCCTAATTTTGTATATCCATTACCCTTTTTATTTCCTATTTATGGAGGAATATTCAATATTTTAAAAATGCAAGTCGGACTCAATTTGTATGATATTTTGTCATTTGATAAATCAAAAACTTGGGACAAATCAAAAGCATTGCAAAATCATACCTCCTATAATTCGATAGAAACGACAAAAATAGAACCTAATATTGTAACAGAGAACCTACAACAATCTTTATTATTTTATGATTATCAAAGTATTGCACCTGAAAGACTGACATTAGCATTTTTAAAATCGGCTGTGCAAAAAGGAGCTGTAATTTCAAATTATGCCAAAGTAGAAAGTTTTATTCAAAATCAAAATAGGATTGAAGGCGTTGTTGTAAGAGATTTAATTCATCAAACAGAAAAAGAATTTAAGGCAAAAATAATAGTGAATTGTGCTGGTACTTGGGCTGACGAAATTCTAAAAAAAGTGAGCGAACAATCATCAACAGCACATAAAGTAAAACGTTCGGAAGGCATACACATTATCACCAAAAAAATAGCTGAAAATCACGTAGTCTCGCTACAAACCAAAAGCGGCAAACACCTTATGATTATGCCATGGCGCAATCATTCCATTATAGGGACAACCGACAAAGAATACCTTGGCGAACCCGATCAATATAAAGTTTCAAAGCAAGGAATAGACGAACTTTTAACCGAAGTAAACGAGCATTATAAAGTGAAATTAACTTACGCTGATGTTCAATTTGCCTATGGTGGTCTCCGCCCTTTGATTGACAATCCTTCTGAAAATTCATATAACGCATCACGAAAATTTGAACTATATGACCATGCCAAAGTAAATCTGAATGGCTTAATAACTGTTGAAGGTGGTAAATATACGACTAGCAGGCATTTGGCTCACGAAGTGTTAAAATTAATTCAAAAAAAATGGCAGGTTACGATGCAAAAAGACAAGACTGCCAAAAACTATTTATATGGTTGCGAAATACCCAATATAACCCAATTTTTAACATCGCAACATCAAAAATATGATGCCCATTTCAACCCAAAAACGGTAGAATATATTTCCAAAAACTATGGAACACAAAGCGATATTATATTTCAATTAGCCCAAGAAAATGAAGCGTGGAAAGAGCAGCTAACCGATGATGGTGAAATTTTGGCCGAAGTGGTTTATGCCATTCAATTTGAAAGTACTAAAACCTTATGCGACATTTTATTAAGACGAACCGGTATAGGGACATTAGGAAAACCAACCCCAGAAATAATAGATAAAATAACCGATTTAACATCAAAAATGCTCCATTGGTCGACGGAAGAAACAACACGAAACCAACAACAAATACAAAACTACTATACAATGCCATTTGAAAATGTAAATTAAATTAAAAAAATGAAAAGTAAAAATTTTGATACGCATAGGAATTGTAAAGAAGTAAAACCAAAAATTTAATAAATTTTAAAAATGAATTATCGTCAAATATTATTATGGGGAGATAAAAAAGAACACCCCTTAGATGCCTTAAATATTAAATTGATCAAAAATGAATTTCAACTTACCAATGACGAATTATCAAGCAAGCATTTATATAATGATAGTGAAGTAAAATTATCTAAAAAATGTAATTTAGACGTTCAAGCATTAACTTTTTTAACTGAAACAGTTGGTGCAGAAAATGTAAAAACCGATGATTTTACACGTGGTAATTATTCTTATGGCAAATATTATCTCGAATTAATAGCATTGCGAAAAGGAATAATTAAAAATCCCCCAGATGCAGTCATAAGTCCCAGAAACGATATAGAAATTGATAAAATAGTTACCTATTGCAATGATAAAAAAATTCCGTTAATTCCGGTAGGCGGGCAAACAAGTGTTACCGGAGCCTTGGAATGTCCGCAAGGTGGTATTGCTTTGGATTTAAAAACACACTTAAACAAAATAATTGAATTAAATAAAACGGATTACACTGTAAAAGTTCAATCAGGGATGTTAGGACCTGACTTAGAAAAACAACTCAACGATCAAGGATTTACCTGTGGACATTTTCCGCAAAGTTTTGAATATTCAACCATTGGTGGATGGGTAGCAGCCAATGGAGCCGGTCAAGCATCTACGGGTTACGGTAAAATGGAAAGTATGGTAAAATCGTTAAAAGTAATTACCCCGGTCGGCATATTAGAAAATATAAATTTTCCGGCACACGCCGAAGGTTGGGATGTTTACACCCCGTTTATAGGCAGCGAAGGAACATTGGGTGTAATTACGGAAGTTACGGTTAGAGTATATAAATATTTGCCGGAAAACACCCAATATGCCAGTTTTATTTTTAAAGATTTTGAATCGGCTACAAATGCCATGCGCGAAATGATGCAAGCAGAATACGGTTTACCGCACCTTTTTAGGATTTCCGATCCTGAAGAAACTGATTTTGCATTTAAAAGTAAAGATTTTGATCAAAAATTTTCAAATAAAGTTCTCAATTGGATGGGTTACAAATCAGGTTCACGTTGTTTGATGTTTGTTACCGTAGAAGGAGACTCAGATTATACTCGATTTGTAAAATCAAAAATTAAAAAAACCGCTAAAAAATACAAAGGGTTCTCTATTGGAGAAAAACCAACCAAACAATGGCTTGACCAGCGTTATCACAGTGCTTATTTAAGAGACCCCTTTATGGATTTAGGTATTATGACTGATACTTTTGAAACCGCAGTAACTTGGGATAAATTGTTGTCTTTATGGAAAAATGTTAGAATTTATGGAAAACAAAGACCCAATATTGCGTTTATGTCCCATATTTCGCACGTATATCCCACCGGTGTCAATCTGTATTTTATCTTTTTAGACAGAATGAAAAAAGGCAGCGAAGAAGATGATTATCAAACTTTTTTTACCGGATTGGTCAATGTTATTAACCAAAATGGCGGTGCACTTTCTCATCATCACGGCGTAGGAAGAACATTGGGACCTTGGATGCCAAAATCTGTGGGACAAGGAGTTTTGAATAGTATGAAAGCCACCAAACGCTATTATGACCCCAATAATATTATGAATCCGGGTGGTCATATTTTAGGCTTAGATTTTGAAAATTAAATTGAAGAAAAAATGAATCAAAGTCTTATCCTGTCCATAGATGCCGGAACACAATCCATACGAGCCATCATTTTTGATTTGAATGGAAAAATAATCGAAAAAGTAAAAACTGAAATTGAACCTTATTTTTCACTTCATCCCGGTTGGGCAGAACAAGACCCTGATTATTATTGGAATACATTAACCCAAACTACAAAGAGTCTTTTTGCAAAAAACACTTTTGATGTTAAATCATTAAAAGTTGTTACCATCACCACACAACGAGGAACTGTAATAAATATTGATAAAGAAGGGAAGCCATTAAGACCTGCAATGGTATGGTTAGACCAACGTCAGTCCAAAATTGCAAATTTTCCCAATGGAATCATGAGTGCTATTTTTAGTATTATTGGAATTAAAGATTCGGTGGTACAATCCATTAAAAACGGCGAATCCAATTGGATTAGACAAAACCAACCTGAAATTTGGGAAAAAACCTATAAATATTTATTCTTATCGGGTTATCTTACCTATAAATTGGTTGACCAATTTCACGATTCATTAGCCAATATTGTAGGTTATGTTCCTTTTAATTACAAAAAACATCAATGGGCAGACGACAAAAATATTGTTTCAAAAATGTTTCCCATTGCGTCCGACAAACTCCCAAAACTTTTCAAACCTTCTGAAATATTGGGAAAAATCACTAAACAAGCAGCCGAAGCAACAGGTATTCCCGAAGGATTGCCACTTATAGCAGCAGCAGCAGATAAGGCTTGTGAAGTATTAGGTTCAGGTGTTTTTCAACCCGATGTGGCTTGTTTGAGCTACGGAACTACCGCCACAGTTCAAACCGTTCAAAAAAATTATATTGAAGTACAGAAATACCTGCCGGCTTATCCTGGGGCAATTTTTAATACATTCCATACTGAAATAATGATTTATCGCGGATTTTGGATGATCAATTGGTTTAAAAAACAATTTGGACACAAAGAAAAAAAGATTGCCAAAAAAAAGGGTATTGCTGTTGAACAACTTTTTGATGACATGATTAAATCTATTCCACCGGGTTCCATGGGATTAACCCTACAACCCTATTGGTCGCCCGGAACCAGAAAACCGGGAATGGAAGCCAAAGGAGCTATTATTGGTTTTGGAGATGTTCACACACGAGCACATATTTATAAAGCTATTTTAGAAGGTTTGGCTTATGCTCTTAAGGAAGGGATGCAACAAACAGAAAAAAAAACGAAAACAAAAATTATTAAAATTATTATTTCAGGCGGAGGTTCTCAAAGTGAAATAGCAATGCAACTCACCTCCGATATCTTTAATCTACCTGTCATAAGACCTTCTATTTACGAAACTTCTGCATTGGGTGCTGCTATTAATGCAGCTATGGGTATGCACTATTTTGATTCCTATGAACAAGCCATTGGATCTATGTGTCATTCCGGTAAAATATACAATCCTATAAAAGAAAATAAACAAATCTATGACGAACTTTACAATAAAGTTTATAAAAAAATGTACGGAAGATTACAAATATTATACCGTCGCATTAGAGAAATAAC
>DYMN01000003.1 GCA_020740485.1 Polaribacter sp.
TAAGAGATGGAGCTGCTGCTCAATACGGTTCCGATGCCATTGCCGGTGTTATCAATATTGTCCTTAAAAAAGATATAAACACCTTGGATATGTCTGTAACTTCAGGTGCTTATTTTTCAAAAAATTCAAATGAGCAAACCGGAGGCGTGGATGGTGCTACTACCAATATTGCCGCAAGTTACGGGATTAGTCTTGGGGAAAAAGGCGGCTTTTTAACTTTTGCCGGAGATTTTGATGTACGGGATGACTACAATAGAATGAAAATGTTGGAAAAAGAAAATATTTTCAACAGATTAAATGCTGTAGAATGGCAAGCAAATAAAATGGGTTATGACATCTCAAAATTATATGATACCGATTATGCCGATATCAATACCTATGCGCAAATGGTGCCTTATTTAGACGCTACAACCAAAGCTGCCATCACAGCCGCCACAACAACCAATAATTTAACGGATTTAAGAAATCTGCTTAAAATAGACGCTTCTGACGCTGAAATGGCATTAAGAGGTCTTAATAGAACCGATTTTAATATGAGAGTAGGTCAATCTGCGCTCAGAGGAAGCAGGTTGTTCTTGAACATGTCTTTACCTTTAGACGATAAAGGTACTGAATTATATGCCTTTTCCGGATTGAGCTCTAGAACCGGAAATTCTGCAGGTTTCTACAGATTGCCCAATCAAAGTAGAACTTATTCTCCTATGTATATTAACGGTTTTTTACCTGAAATCAATTCAAACATCGGTGACCAATCTATGGCAGTGGGAATCAAAGGAAACATAGGCGATTGGAAGGTAGATTTCAGTAATACTTACGGAAAAAATAAATTTTTATATGTTATTTCAAATACCAGCAATGCTTCTATGCTGGGCAGTTCTCCGAACCGTTTTGATGCCGGAGGTTATTCTTTTGCTCAAAATACGACCAATTTAGATCTTACAAAAATGTACGAGGACATTTTTGAAGGACTCAACGTGGCTTTTGGAGCAGAAAACAGAATGGAAAAATATGATATTTACGCAGGTGAATTAGGATCTTATGCTCAATTTGATGTGAATGGCAATCCAATAACTAATCCAAGTCAAACTTCGCGAAAAGATTTCTTTGGTGCTACTAGACCTGGTGGTTCTCAAGTGTTCCCTGGATTTTCTCCCGCCAATGAATTGTCAAGAGGAAGAAACAGTGTGGCAGGATATGTGGACTTGGAAGCCGATTTTTCAGAAAAATGGCTTTTGAGTGTGGCTACTCGTTTTGAAAATTATTCCGATTTTGGGTCTACATTAAATTACAAATTAGCTACCCGTTATAAGCTAACCGATAATGCGGTATTTCGTTTTGCAGCTAATTCCGGATTTAGAGCCCCTTCTTTACATCAAATCTATTTTAACTCTACTTCTACCATTTTCAATAATGCAGGAATACCTGTAGAAGTGGGAACTTTTTCTAATGATAGTAAAGTAGCTCAATTATTGGGTATTCCGGAATTAAAACAAGAAACTTCAAATAGTATAAGTACCGGTTTTACGGTTAAAATACCTGCAGCCAATCTTACATTTACTGCCGATGCATACATAGTAAATATAGCAGATAGAATTGTATATACCGGTTCATTTGCACCAAAAGCAGATGATGCTGGAAATTATTCAGGTGCTCAATTAGAGTTATACAACTTATTATCTCTAGCCAATGCAAGTGCTGCTGCCTTTTTTGCTAATGCCATCGACACGAAATCCAAAGGACTTGATTTTGTCATCACACATAAAGCAAAATGGGGAGGTGCTAATTTAAAAACAGATTTAGCCGGAACGCTTTCTAAAACCAGAAGAGTGGGTGACATTAAAGCCTCTGACGTATTACGCAATGCAGGATTAGTAACTACTTATTTCTCTGAAGAAAGTAGAGTGTATCTCGAAGAAGCCGTTCCCGGTACTAAAATTAATTTGACCAACACCTTGCAAGTCAATAAATTCAACGTATTTCTACGCAATGTATATTTTGGTAAAGTTACTGAAGCTACTACAGATTTATTATTGCAACAAGATTTTAGTGAAAAATTAGTTACCGATCTTTCATTGGGTTATAATATGAGTAAAAGTGCAACGCTTACCGTAGGTGCCAATAATTTATTTGATATTTATCCTGATAGAGCTGCCCAAGACTTAAACCCTAACGTAGCCGGAGATCAAAATAACCGTAGCAATGGTCGTTTTGATTGGTCACGTAGAGCGCAACAATTTGGTATTGGCGGACGTTTTATGTTTGCCAGACTTACTTTTGAAATAAAATAAACCAAATATTTATTAAATATAGAAAAGGCTGTATCATTACAAGTAAAAACAGCCTTTTTTTTCTTAAAACAGTAAGTATTCTATCAGGAATTGATTACAGATTATCATTAATCAATTCTAAAAATCATACTGATTTTATTACTTGTTATATAAAACCGAATTATAAACATTACATTGTTTTTGTGAAATCTTTGAGAACATTATCAAAGGAATGCAACAAAAGATTTTCGGTTTAATGTAAATTGTAAGTTATATTATTAAAATATTTTGTTGAGGCTGTGAATAGAATAATTTCTATCTTTGTTAACATTCTTACTATTAATCCAATTAAAGAACTTTCTTATGGCTTTTTTCCAAAAATTATTCGATAAAAAATCAAAACTCCTTTTTCTTTTTTTTATAGTTTTTTTGATTAGCAGTATTTTACATCTTTTGAATTACTACAATGTTACTTTGATTCATCCCACGCTATTATTAGTAACACGACTAATTGGAATTTTGATTTTGGTTTTATTCGCTTATAAACGAAGGTCTTTAACCACTTGGATATTAGTAAGTATGGTTTTAGGTGTTGAATTTGGCTTTGATCTACCCGAAATAGCCTCTAAGATGAATATCTTCAGTAAAATATTCCTCAATTTAGTTAAAACCATTATTGGTCCTTTGATTTTTTCCACCTTAGTGGTTGGTATTGCCGGTCACGCCGATTTAAAACAAGTGGGTAGAATGAGTTGGAAATCCATATTGTATTTTGAAGTGGTTTCTACTATAGCTTTATTTATTGGTTTGATAGCCATCAACATAAGTAAAGCCGGAGTAGGAGTTAATAAACCTGTAGGCGAAGTAGTTAATCAGATCAACCCGATGAAAGCACAATCTACGGAAGAAATCATATTGCATATTTTTCCTGAAAACATTGCAAAATCAGTAGCAGAAGGTCAAGTATTACAAATTGTAGTGTTCAGTATCATTTTCGGAATTGCGGTGGCGTTGCTTAGCGATACCTATCGCAAACCTATGCTTACTTTTACCAAAGCATTATCCGAAACGATGTTTAAATTTACCAATATCGTGATGTATTTTGCTCCTATAGCCGTATTTGCTGCTATTGCCTATTCTGTAGGACATATGGGAATTGATATATTGCTCAATTTAGCCCGATTATTAGCCACACTCTATATTGCGTTGATTGCTTTTATGCTTGTTATATTATTGCCAATAGCCTTAATAATCAGGATTCCTATCAAAAAATTCATTGCTGCCGTATCCGAACCGTTTAGTATAGCATTTGCTACAACTAGTTCGGAGTCAGCATTGCCTATTGCGATGGAAAATATGCAAAAATTTGGAGTTCCTCAGAAAATAGTTGCCTTTGTGATGCCTACAGGGTATAGTTTCAATTTAGACGGCACCACCCTTTATCTTTCTTTAGCATCCGTCTTTGTGGCACAAGTGGCCGGAATTGATTTAAGTGTTTCACAACAAATTATAATAGTGCTAACCTTAATGCTTACCAGCAAAGGAGTAGCCGGTGTTCCGAGAGCATCTTTGGTCATTTTATTGGGTACTGCTGCCAGTTTTGGACTTCCTACTTGGCCCATCTTTATAATATTGGGAATTGACGAATTAATGGATATGGCTAGAACCGGAGTAAATGTGGTGGGCAATTGTTTAGCTACTGCAGTAGTTGCACGTTGGGAAGGCGAATTTGATGATAAAGCGGCTCGAAATTTTAATGCAGATTATTCGGAAGATTTATAAATCAAGAAAGGTTTATAAATTAATTTATGGCTTTAGTACAATTTTTGTGGTAAATCTAAATTCTTTAATTTACGCTTAATTATAGTTACGAGCTACAGAGTCTATCCTTTTGTAAAACGAAAATCTCTACTGCACAAACCCGAAATCAATAATATTGAAAGCCACTGTTTGTAGGGTTATGGCTTTGGTTCGCTTCAATGTGGGTTAGGTTTAATAAAATTCACCTAAATTCTTTTTTTATTATACCAAGGCATTAATACCAAAGAAAACAGACCAATTACTACAATCATTCCGGTTTGTATCAACCACATCAACCAACCGAAAGCATAAGCCTTGGCGCTGTCAATATGATAAAGCTCTAAGACTTTTTGAACGGCAAAAGGAAATGTTCCTAAGCCCCCATTTGCAGTGGTGCCAAATGCGCCACCAATGAATCCGCTGAGTACTTCACCTAATCCCATATTTGAGGTGGCGGGAATAGCAAGAGCTACCACATAAAACATCAGTAAATACATTCCCCAAATAAAAAGGGAGTGAAATATAAAAGCCCATCTGTGCTGCATGTGCCATATACTCATTACACCGGAAATCAAACCATCAATAAAGTGATTAATTTTTTGGATAAATAAATTCTTCGATTTCCTAAGCCATTTATAAAAAACAATAAATACGATACCCGCTCCAATAAAAATCACAATTAACTTGAAAGGATTCTTGGGGATTTTGTTTTCCATCAAGCTCCAAATAAAATCAAACTGATAAAATAAGGCACCTAATATGATAAGTAGCAACACGATCAAATCAACGATGCGTTCTGCTATTATGGTTCCAAAGGTTTTGTCAAAAGGGATATTTTCATACTTGCTCAATGCGCTGCCTCTGATTACTTCACCACCGCGTGGGATAATAATGTTAAACAGATAACCAATAAAAACGGCAAAAGTGTTATTCCAAAACTTAGTAGTATAGCCCAAGGGTTCTAATAAGTATTTCCAACGATAGGCTCTGGATAAGTGGCTCAATAAACCAATAAAAACAGCTAATAAAACCCATAAATAATTAGCTTGTAGAATGGCGTTTTTTATATCGATTTTTTCTGCTACAGTGAGCTTAGATAAAGACCACCAAATGATAAAAAAACCCAACCCAAAGGATATTAAGACAATGATCCCGTTTTTAAATTGTTTGTTCATTTTTGTCGTAAGCTTTTGATGACGTGAATACAATTGATGCTATCGTTAGTTCGATAAGTCCCTAATTTAATTGGGGTATGTTTAGAAACTA
Organism: Polaribacter sp.; assembly: GCA_020740485.1. GTDB lineage: Bacteria > Bacteroidota > Bacteroidia > Flavobacteriales > Flavobacteriaceae. Next base: position 5,334 of record DYMN01000003.1, read on the forward strand.
TTGTTGCTATTTATTTCGCTGAAAACGGAAGACAGATTATTCCATTGTCAAAGGCTTACCCCAACTCAATATTATCGATCAATCTTATATCGCCGGCAAATACTGCAATAAACCCTCGATAGCTTACCCCTGACTTTTTACTTGCATCTTTTGTTAGGGTCTTTTCATCGGCTATTGTGAAATATTCTAATTTCAATGAGGGATGATCCTTATATTGCTCGATTACAAATTTTTCTGTTTCTATTATTTCATGAATTGTAAAATAATCTTTTGCTTTTTGTAAGGTTTTATATATAAAAGGGGCTGCTTCACGTTGTCCTTTTGTTAATCGCATATTACGTGAACTCATAGCTAATCCGTCTTTTTCTCGATGAATTGGATTGCCTACTACTTTGATGTTCATCTTTTCTTTATCCACCATTTTTTTGATGATTTGCAATTGTTGAAAATCTTTTTCACCAAAAAAAGCTTCGTCCGGTTGAACTATCTGAAAAAGCCTTTTGACAATAGTGCCAACCCCTGCAAAATGTCCCTTGCGATGCGCACCTTCCATTACTTTATCCAAACCATCGAAATCAAAATCCTGAGCTACTATATTTTTATTGTACATTTCTTTGACACTTGGAATAAAAACCACATCGCAATTTTCTCTTTTTAACAAATCCAAATCACGGTCTAAAGTTTTAGGATAAAGGTCTAAATCTTCTTTTCTATCAAATTGAGTTGGGTTTACAAAAACACTAACAACCAATATATTACAAGATTTTTTAGCGTTAGTAACCAACGAAAGATGCCCTTCATGCAACGCACCCATAGTGGGGACAAACCCTACCTTTTTACCTTGTTTAACCTTATTTAAATATTGCTGTAGAAACCTTTTGGAATGATAAATGCGCATAATTTTTTGTTAAAAGCAACAAACATACCAAATAAAACATAAATTCTCGCTATTTTTTAGTAATTTTGCATATGATTAGGTAAAATGCGAATATTAAAAATTATAACAACTAAAACGCTTATACCTTATTTTATATAATAATGAAAGAACCGAAAGTTTTAACCATATCTACTGAAGTGATGCCTTATATGCCGGAGACTGACCTATCTTATTTGTCATTTGAGTCCGCTAAAATGGTATTCAACAACGGTATGCAAACGCGCATTTTTATGCCTCGTTTTGGTGTTGTCAATGAAAGACGTCATCAGTTGCATGAAGTTATACGTCTTTCGGGAATTAATTTGATTATTGACGATATTGATATGCCGCTCATCATCAAAGTTGCCTCAATTCCCAAAGAAAGAATGCAAGTTTATTTTATTGATAATGATGATTACTTCAAACGAAAAGCTGTTTATACTGATGAAGACAATGTATTGTTTGAAGACAACGACGATCGACTTATCTTTTTCACTAAAGGGGTCATAGAAACCGTAAAAAAACTCAATTGGGATCCTGATATTATCCACCTTCATGGTTGGATGACTTCTTTGATTCCTTTATATTTAAAAGAATATTATAAGGATGATGCTTTATTTATGGATAGCAAAATTATTACTTCCTTGTATAATGATTCTTTCGAAGGTGACATCAATCCAGATTTAACCAGAAAGATAGTCTTTGATTCCATTAAAAAAGAAAAATTAAATATTATTGAAAAACCGAGTTTTGTAAACTTACAAAAAATATCAGTGAATTACTCCGATGGACTGATTTTTGCCAGTCAATCAATAGCTGATGAAGTAAAAAATCATGTTAAAGAACAGAAAATAGAAACTTTAGATTTTGTGGAAAGAGCTAATTTTGTTCCTTCTTACCTTGCGTTTTATAAAAAATTCATCTAATTCTTCCATTCGTTAAAATATAAAAAATGATCAAAAAAATTTTGTATTTTTTAAAATACCCATTTTTAATTCTATCAGTCATTGCAATTGTAATTTCCTGTGAAAAAGATTTTAAAAATATTGGCACAGATTTGGTAAACGACAATATTTACTCATCTAATAAGTATAACGCACAAGTTAGAGGATACAGTATTAGAATTCCTTCTAATATAACCAATGGTATGGGAAATTACTTGTTAGGCTACAATGAAAATGCTCAATTTGGCACCCTTACGGCTTCTATAGCTACCCAACTTACTTTACCTGAAACAAATCCTAATTGGGGTGAAAACGCCGTAATTGACTCAGTAGTCATAACCATCCCTTTCTTATCAAAGTTAATAGGAAATATAAGTGTAACTAATCCAAATAATCCTACTAAAACTATTTTGGTGCCGAACTACGAATTAAATTCCGTATATACAAGTGGAGCAAATAATTTTAATCTGAATGTATATGAGTTGGGAACATTTTTAAATCCATTAGACCCTACCGATCCAACAAAAGTAAATGAGTTTTTTAGCGACCAAGTTTATTTGAAAACCGGAAGTCCTTTGTATACTGGCGCTATTTCACCCAACAAAAATGACACGATGATGGTTATCAATCGCCATAAATACACCAATGATCAATGGAATACTATTGAATTTTATAAAAAAGATACCGTCAAACTTGAAAAAGCTCCTGCTCTTCGAATTCCGTTAGACAAACAAAAAATTAAACAGCTATTTAAAGATAATGATATTGCGAATGGTTTTAACTTTTCATCACAGGATAATTTTAATCGCTATTTCAAAGGTTTGTATTTTGAAGCTTCTAATTCAGGAAACGGAGCTGCATTAGCTTATTTTGATATGAAAAAAGCTTATATGACTATTTTCTATACAGAATCTACCGTTGATACTACAACAAACACCATCAAAGGGGAAGCAAAATCTTTTCAATATTCTTTTACCGGAATTACCACCAACGTCTATGACAGAGATCAAACCGGATTCTTGGTTGAAAATTATCTCATTAACCCCAATATCACTACCGGCGATAATAAGCTTTTTGTGCAGGGGGCAGCCGGATCGGATGCAATTATTCATTTGTTTGGTAATGATACCAATACAGACGGCATCCCTGATGAGCTTTCAACGCTGAGGGATAATAATTGGTTAATTACCGATGCCAAATTGTATTTGTATGTGGATCCTTCGAATACGACTTCGCAATATCCAGATTCATTGTACATATACAAAATAGAAAATAATAAAAAATATCAGACTTATGATGTGAAAAAATTTGGTTACGGAATGGTGGGGGGATATTTAGTCTACGATACGGATAGTATTCCGGATTATTACCTTTTTCATTTAACTGATTATGTGTCTGAAATATTAAAACAGAACGAAAAGGTTAAAGTGGTTGATTTTGGAATAAAAGTATATGATCCACAAGATGGGTTTGATTTTCTCAAGCCTAATGACACTATTATAAAGGAATACAATAGAAATTTTAAAGGGGTTGTTTTAACAGGTAAAAACCCTACCTTAACTCCAAGAGATTTAAAATTTGAAATTCATTACAGTCAAAAAAATAATTAAAAAATTAGAAAAATATGTGTGGAATAACCGGCTATATAGGCAATAGAGATGCTTACCCTATAATCATTCAAGGGCTACAACGATTAGAATATCGTGGATATGATAGTGCAGGTGTAGTTTTATACGATGGGAAAAATATAAACCTTTCAAAAACTAAAGGAAAAGTTTCAGATTTACAGAAAAAAGCAGAATTAGAAATTCCTATTGAAGGAAACATTGGATTTGGTCATACCCGATGGGCTACTCACGGAGTTCCAAATTATGTCAACTCACATCCGCACCTTTCTCAATCTGAAAATTTAGTGATCGTACACAATGGGATTATTGAAAATTATGATACCCTGAAAAAAGAACTCATATCCCGTGGTTACGAATTTAAAAGTGATACTGACACTGAAGTACTGATAAATTTCATTGAAGAAATCCAAAAACAAAAAAAATGTAAACTCGGTAAAGCGGTACAATTAGCTTTAAGTGAGGTTGTTGGAGCTTATGCTATTTTAGTTTTTGATAAAACAAAACCTGATGAGTTGGTAATTGCTAAATTGGGGAGTCCCATTGCAATAGGAATCGGTAAAGATTATTCCGAATATTTTATTGCTTCCGATGCCACGCCTTTTATTGAATATACCAAAGACGCTATCTATTTAGAAGATGGAGAAATGGCCATTGCCAAAATAGGGCGTGAAGTAAAAATTTTCAAAATTGACGAAGATCAGAGAGTAAAAGATTTCAGAATTCAAGAATTACAATTGAGTTTAGATCAGATAGAAAAAGGGGGTTATGAACATTTTATGTTGAAAGAAATCTATGAGCAACCCACCGCTATAACTGACACCTACAGAGGAAGACTTAACGCTAACGAAGGATTGATAAAAATGTCCGGTTTAGATGATAATTTAGGGAGATTTATGAATGCCAACAGAATTATCATTGTAGGTTGTGGCACTTCTTGGCACGCCGGTTTAGTTGCAGAATATCTATTTGAAGATATTGCCCGAATCCCTGTTGAGGTAGAATACGGGTCAGAGTTTCGTTATAGAAATCCTATCATCACTGAAAAAGATGTGGTCATAGCCATTTCGCAATCCGGAGAAACAGCTGATACTTTAGCCGCTGTTAAATTAGCTAAATCAAATGGTGCTTTTGTGTTTGGTGTTTGTAATGTGGTAGGCTCTTCAATAGCCAGAGAAGCACATGCAGGAGCCTATACCCATGCCGGACCCGAGATAGGGGTTGCTTCTACAAAAGCATTTACCACCCAAATTACCTTATTGAGCTTATTAGCCTTAAAATTAGGCAAAGAAAAGGGCAATATATCATCTACGGTCTATCAAACTTATTTGCATGAATTGCTTCAAATTCCCGCGAAAATACAATCCTTGCTTTCTGAAGATGCTCATATTAAGGTTATTGCAGAAAAGTATAAAGATGTTGCTAATTTCTTATATTTAGGAAGAGGGTATAATTTTCCGGTTGCATTAGAAGGGGCTTTAAAACTGAAAGAAATATCCTATATACATGCTGAAGGTTATCCTGCAGCAGAAATGAAACACGGACCCATTGCTTTAATTGATGAGAATATGCCTGTTGTGGTTATCGCAACAAAACAAGGACATTATGAAAAAGTAGTTAGTAATATACAGGAAATAAAAGCAAGACATGGTCAACTTATTACCATTGTTAGCGAAGGAGATGTTACAGTGAAAGAAATGAGTAATTATACTATTGAAATTCCTGATACGTTAGAACCATTTACTCCTCTTTTGACTACAATTCCTTTGCAACTCTTGTCCTACCATATAGCTGTGATGCGCGGTTGTAACGTAGATCAACCGAGAAATCTGGCAAAATCTGTTACTGTGGAATAATAACTTGTTGTGGTATTTTTTTGATTTATTCTTTTATAAATCTTAAAATCTGACTTGAAATCGTAGTATTTATCTTTAAAAAGTAAATCCCTTGTTTTAGATTTGAAATATCAATGGGTTGGTCAATTGGTTGAAGATTAGATTTGTAAATTTGCTGTCCGATCATGTTGAATATTTCAAAATTAAAATTGGAAACAAGATTATTAGAATAAATTTGAATAGTACTTTTAGCTGGATTAGGAAAGATATTAAAATATTCAAACTCAGTTTCATTAATATTCGCAGTACTGGAAATGATGCTGATATTAAAATCATCAAAATAAAAGCCATCAGCAGCAACTCCTCCGTCCGAAACCAATCGGAATCGAACTTTGATTGAATTGCCTATATACTGACTGAACGAAATTTCTTCAAGTACCCAATTACTCTCAGTTCCGTCATACAAAGGTTCTCCCTCGGCCTTTTGGTCAGCTACACCGGCATTAGTATGCTTTCCACATTGAGGCTGCCAAGTTGTTCCGCCATCAGTTGAAACTTCAAATTGAACATAATCATAATTATTTTCCAAATCCCATTTGGCATAAAAACTACACTTTGCGTCAATAACGTTTGATAAGTTTAGCTGGTTATTAGATTCTATAGTTTTATCAGAATTATTAGCATAATCCCCGTTTGGACTGTCCGTAATACTGTTTGAGGATGAATAAAAAGTAGTTGAGGTTGTTGACCAAGTATTAGTGTTCCAATTAGGCAAAATAGCATTCCCATAGTCGGTTATCAAAGGTTCGTAATTTCCGTAGGTTTTTTCCACCATAATTTCTGTTGGAAAAATTCCATTATGGATAACTACTTTAAATCGGATAGTTTCACCTAATTGAATATCTGAATTTAATTGATAGTTGATGTTTGATGTTACGGATTGAAGTTTTGCAACCTCGTTGTGCGTATTCGGGTTTCCTACACTTAAAATGTTACTACTTATTGGAACGATACTCAAAGTAAAATTTGCAGGATGGTCTACAACACTCATGTTTTTAACGGTATAGGACAATGTGTTGGATAAACTATTTGTATTAGATGCACTTAAATCAGAAAAAACAGGGACATTATGAATTAATCTCAATGCGGTTAAGTTGTGATGAACCATGTTTTTACAAAGCGGAATAATGGCGCTTTGCGAGATCCAAAAATCATCACCAATTTCGGGTGTCATGGCAAATATTTTATCATGATTTTCGGTGGCCACATACATCCAATCGTCAGAATCGCCCGAAGCAGGATAAATGGAAGAAGAAATCTGATTAGCAAACCCATTGTCAGCTACCATTACATCGGTAATTTCTAAAAAAGTATCATGGTCAGGCGTGTATTCTTCGGATTGCCAACCAAAAGGGAAAAGTAATAAATTGCCATATGTATGGGCATTTACAGCTATTTTGAAATTGTGATTTTCAACTAACCATTTGACGGCTAAATTTTCAGGTTCACTAAAGGCACTTGGCCCGCAATAAGTATCGTGGGATGAGTTGGTTGAAGCGCCGGTTTCACCCCAATGATAAGAGTAATTTCTATTGTTATCTACCCCATAAATCCCTTCCCCATTATCTCTTCTGTTTTTTCTCCACATACCGCCACCGGCTGGATCCGTGGTTTGATTATAAACATAACCATCAGGGTTAATGACAGGGACAAAAAAGATTTGTGAATTATTGACCAAAGCTTGAATTTCTGCATTGGTGCTATAATTCTCTAATAAATACCACATATAAAACACCAATTGCTGTAAAGATCCTGGCTCTCTAGCGTGATGTATGGCTGTGTATAAAATTTCTTGTTCTACTTCTTCAATAGCCGGATTCTCTGATATTTTTACCCAATAAATCGGACGATTTTCTGCTGTGACATAAGAGCTTATAGGCGATTTTGCACTTATCAGATTGGGGTAAAGATTATGCATCTCATCTAATTCATCTAAAAATTCGGTATAATTTAAGAATCCACCCATACTTCCTAAATTAAAATTTTGAGGTGTTATGTAATCAACCCCTTCATTTTGGCAAGGAATAGCGTTTTTTTTTAAGGGTGCATTTTTAATTCTTTTGTGATAGTGTTTTTTCCAATCTGAAATGAGTATTTCTACTTTATATCCTAAATTTTTGGCAGTTTCAATTTCTGAGGATGAAAAAACAGATTCAATATATGTGTTTTCTTTATTCTTTCCGTGACCAACTTCAACCCCATTTTTGAGTAATATTTCTATATCAGCAACATTGGCATAATAAATTCTGGCTTTAGAGTACTTTACGTCATCTTGGGAAAATTGGGAAAATGAAGTAAATAGGAGCAGTGCTGATAAAATATATTTTTTCACTCTGGGTTGAGATTTTTAATTTTGGCTTTAAGTTTAAAAGCCCCAGGATAATTTCTTCTAATTCTATTTAAATCTTTTAAAACATCAAGATCAGTTTTATAATTTCCTACTCTTACTTTCCAATCAGGTTGGTCATAGGATAGGTAAGCAGGTATTTCAGGGAATAAATTATTAAATTTAGATTGAGCTGCTCTTGCTTCACTTTCTTTTAATCCGTTAAATATCTGAATACGATAACCCTCATCGCTATCTATCGACTTGTTGTATATTCTTCTTTCTTCTAATAAAAATTCCATTTCAGTATCATTATTTTGGCTAAAGCTGAAAAGTGAAATTAAGAATAATAAAATAAAATAAATGTTTTTTTGGATAACCATATTTTTACAAATTAAGATTTGACAAAAATAGTACATATTGCAATTAAAATGTCAATAAAGGTATAATTTAATTTCAAAACTATTTAGAATTGTTATAAATTAAAGTATCGTGTGTTGCACCATTTGCATATTCCTAAATAAATGTTAATTTCGCATCTTTAACGATTTCGCTGATATAAATCAGTGAAAATATCATACCAAACTTGATAATAATTTTGTAGTAATATGATTTATCTACATTCACGCCACATAAAAGCCAAACTTTTTAGTTTTGTTTTTGCACTTTCATTAATTTTTTCCAATCTACTGTCTGCCCAAGAAGGTGATGCCGCTAAGGGTAAAGAACTCTTTACCGCTAATTGTACCGCTTGTCATACATTGGATACCAAATTGATTGGTCCACCCTTAAAAGAGATTGGAGACAAAAGAGATTTCGATTATCTTTTTAACCAAATAACCAACCCCACAGAATGGGTGGTAAAGAATGCAGATGCAAAAAAAGTGTTTGAAGAGTACAATAAAGTACCGATGACACCATTTCCTCAATTCACCAAAGAAGATGTGGCAAATATTATTGCTTATACCAAAGTGGGTGATGCAGGAGTTGCAGCACCTGAAAAGGCAAAAACCCAAGTGGCAGTTACACCTATTAACAAAGAATATTTGGAACTCCCCGCAAAAGATTCATTTAATTGGTGGCAACCACTGGTTTTATTAGTTTTAGCCGGTTTAGTGTACTTCGCAGCTAAGAAAAAAATGAACATTTTTGCTATTATTTTAACCATAGTTTTATTATTGGCAACAGCCTACTTTTTATTCAATTGGATGCTTCAAATTGGGGTTGAAACCGGATATAAGCCGGTTCAGCCTATAGAATTTTCACATAAAGTGCACGCTGGGGATAATGGTATTAATTGTGAATATTGTCATAGTGCTGCTAAGCACAGTAAAACATCAGGTATTCCATCCAATGACGTTTGTATGAATTGTCATAAATTTATTGGTGAATACAAAGGTGAAGTTTATGGTGGACATGACAAAGCTTTTTTCGATGCTGAAATTGCCAAAGTGCAACAAGCTTCCGGATGGGACAAAGCCAAATTTGCTTACACTAATAAAGGTAAAGGTATTGAATGGGTGAGAGTGCATAATCTACCTGATTTTGCTTATTACAATCACTCACAACACGTAACGGTAGCCGGTTTAGAATGTCAAACTTGTCATGGTCCGGTGGAACAGATGCACCGTGTAGAACAATTCTCACAATTGACCATGCAATGGTGTTTAGACTGTCATAAAGCCACTCCGGTTAAGTTAGACGAAAACGGTTATTACAAAGGTACCTATGAAGAATTTGCCAAAGGTCATAAAGGAGCAACTGTAGCGGATATGGGGGGAAGAGAATGTGGAAAATGTCACTATTAGTAAAGTTTGAAGTTGAGCGATAGCAAAATCCCGCAAGGCGGGATTGGAAGTTTGAAGTGAGAAATAGGTCAAAATAAATTGTTGAAGAAAATTGGAATTAGGATTTTTTAAAATTTGGAATTTATTATATATATGAGTGCAAATAAGAAATATTGGGTTAGTATAGAGGAATTAAAACTGGACACTTCACGTATAGATGACATCAAAAACCGTGAGTTTATGGAAGAAATTCCAACTGATCAATTTTTAGGCGATAAAGATGCTTTAGACGCCACTTCCACCACACGTCGTGATTTCTTGAAATATCTTGGTTTTACTACGGCAGCTGCTACCTTGGCATCTTGTGAAGGCCCTGTTCGTAAAGCAATTCCTTACATTGTAAAACCCCAAGAAATCATTCCGGGTATTCCTGATTATTATGCTACTACCTTTTTTGATGGTTTTGATTTTGCGAATATTTTGGTGAAAACCCGTGAAGGTCGCCCGATAAAAATTGAACCGAATAAAGAAGCTTTTGGTACTCCCAATGCACGTGTACAAGCTTCGGTTTTATCTCTTTACGACTCAAATAGATTGCAAAGCCCAAAATTTAAAGGAAACGACACTACTTGGGATAAGGTAGATGCAGAAATTCCTGCCAAAATAAAATCTATTATCGCAGCCGGTAAAGAGGTTGTTTTGCTCAAAGGTACTTGTGCGAGTCCTTCAGGCAATAAAATTGTAGAACAATTTCAAACCAAAGTAGGCGCCTTACGAACTGTGGTTTATGATGCAGTATCAGAATCTGCGGCATTAGATGCTTTCGAAACGATGTATGGTGTGCGCGAATTGCCTGATTATGATTTTTCAAAAGCCAAAACCATTGTTTCTATCGGTGCAGACTTCTTAGGCGATTGGCAAGGAGGCGGATTTGAAAAAGGGTATATAGAAAGTCGTAAACCCGAATCCGGAAACATGTCTTATCATGCACAATTGGAATCCAATATGTCTTTGACAGGAGCCAATGCTGATAAAAGAATTGCTATCAAACCTTCTGAACAAGTTTTTGCCCTTATCAATTTATATAATGGAGTAACTGGCAACAGTCTTCCATCAAAAGCGACAGTAGTAGATGCTGATTTAAAAAAATTGGCAAATGCGCTCAAAGCAGCAGGAAATCAAGGAGTGGTGGTTACTGGCATCCAAGACAAAAATGCGCAAATATTAGCGTTAGCAATCAATGAAGCTTTAGGCTCCTTAGTGATTGACACAGTTCAAACTAAAAAAGTGCGTCAAGGAAACGATACAGCTGTTCAAACTTTAATGGCTGATATGAAAGCCGGAAAAGTGGGTGGTATCATCATTGTTAATTCAAATCCGGTTTATACTTTAGCCAACAGTAAAGAATTTGTTGATTCATTAAAGAAAATGGATTTAAGTGTTGTATTTGCGCAACATGATAATGAAACCGCAGAAGTGTGTCAATATGCATTAGCTGCACCTCATTATTTAGAGGCATGGGGTGATGTTGCTCATAAAAAAGGACATTACAGTTTAATTCAACCCACGATTCGTCCTTTATTCAATACGCGCGCGTTTCCAGATTCTATGTTGAAATGGATGGGAGAACCCGTTACTTTCTATGATTTCATGAAAGCAGGTTTTCTAGGAAGTTGGAATCAAGCCTTGCACGAGGGTTTTGTAAAATCAGAAGAAACATTTGCAGCACCATCTGCCAAAGCAGTTGATTTTGCTGCTGTTGCCACCGAATTGGGTAAAACAAAATCCGGGGCATTAGAATTGGCATTATATACCAAAACCTCAATGGGTGACGGTCAAATGGCAAACAATCCATGGTTGCAAGAACTCCCTGACCCCATCACGCGTGCTTCTTGGGACAATTATTTAACGATGTCACCAACTGACGCTGCTGCAAAAGGTATAACCAATACCACCGCAGACAATGGTGCCATGGACGGACAATATGTTGATGTAAAAGTTGGTAACGTTACATTAGAAAATGTTCCCGTTTATATCCAACCCGGTCAAGCAGTTGGTTCTGTCGGATTGGCTTTAGGTTATGGAAGAACCGAAGGAGTAAAAAAAGAGATGAAACAAGGGGTGAATGCTTTTGCATTAGTTTCAGCCGGAAATGTTGTTGAAATCTCTGCACCAAAAGGACACCATGAATTTGCGTGTATACAATTGCAACACACCTTAGCGGGTCGTCATGATATTTTAAAAGAAGTTTCTTTAGCTGATTTTAAATCTAAAGATGCTAATGATTGGAATGAAAAAGCCAAATATTCTTTAAATCATCAAGAAGTTGATGGCAAAGAAGCTGACTTATGGGCTGAACACGATTCAAGTAATGGACATCATTTCAACTTATCTATAGACTTAACTGCTTGTACAGGTTGTGCGGCTTGTGTAATTGCGTGTCATGCAGAAAACAATGTTCCTGTAGTTGGTAAACAAGAAATGCGTCGCAGTCGCGATATGCATTGGTTGCGTATAGATCGTTATTATTCTTCTGATGTTCCAACGCGTGAAGTTGCAATTGAAGAGGGCTTGAGTAAACCAGAAATGTACCACGGGTTAGAGCGTGTAGCGGAAAATCCACAAGTAGCTTTCCAACCGGTAATGTGTCAACATTGTAACCATGCACCTTGCGAAACGGTTTGTCCTGTTGCGGCAACATCACATGGGGCTCAAGGTCAAAATCAAATGGCTTACAACCGTTGTGTTGGAACCCGTTATTGTGCAAACAACTGTCCTTACAGAGTACGTCGCTTCAATTGGTTCCGTTACAACGAAAATCCGGAATTTGATTATAACATGAATAATGATTACGGCAGAATGGTACTTAATCCTGATGTTACCGTGCGTAGTCGTGGGGTAATGGAAAAATGTTCCTTGTGTATTCAAATGACACAAGCTACTATTTTAGAAGCAAAAAAAGATGGGCGTCCTATCAAAGACGGAGAATTCCAAGTGGCTTGTGCCAATGCTTGTAGTACTAACGCATTAGTATTTGGAGATGTCAATGACAAATCAAGCAAGATTTTTGCTTTAGCACAAGACAAGAGAGCTTATCATTTACTTGATTTTGTTGGAACACGTCCGAATGTAGTGTATCAAGTAAAAGTACGCAACGAAGCCTAAAATTAAAATAACTAATAACAATAAACAAATTCCAAAAGGTATTAAAAACGAAATTCCATCTTTGTTTAATTTTACAATATGGGAATTAGGGATTTGAAAATTATAAATTTTAAACATTTATGTCTCATTACGAATCATCTTACAGAGAACCACTGATTTTAGGAAAAAAGTCCTATCACGATGTTTCTGTTGATATTGCAAGACCTATCGAAACAAGAGCCAATCGCAATTGGTGGATTGCATTTAGCATTGCATTGGTTGCTTTTCTATGGGGATTAGGAGCAATAGTTTACACCATAGGAACCGGTATCGGAACCTGGGGTTTGAATAAAAACATCGGTTGGGCTTGGGATATCACCAACTTCGTTTGGTGGGTAGGTATCGGTCACGCCGGAACCCTGATTTCAGCCGTATTATTGTTATTCCGTCAAGAATGGCGTATGGCAATCAACCGTTCTGCAGAAGCCATGACCATATTCGCCGTATTCCAAGCAGGTTTATTTCCATTGATACACATGGGACGTATTTGGGATGGTTTCTTTACGTTACCTATACCGAATATGTATGGTAGTTTGTGGGTAAACTTCAACTCACCCTTGCTTTGGGACGTATTTGCCATTTCAACTTATTTAACTGTTTCTGTAGTATTCTGGTGGACAGGATTGTTACCTGACTTTGCCATGATTCGCGATAGAGCGGTAAAACCATTTCAAAAATATATCTATGGATTGGTAAGTTTCGGTTGGACAGGTCGTGCTAAAGATTGGCAACGTTTTGAAGAAGTTTCATTAGTTTTAGCCGGTTTGGCAACCCCATTGGTGCTTTCTGTTCACACCATTGTATCTATGGACTTCGCCACTTCTATAAATCCGGGATGGCATAGTACCATCTTTCCACCTTACTTTGTGGCAGGAGCTATTTTCTCAGGATTTGCCATGGTACAAACCTTATTGGGTATCATGAGAAAAGTAACCAACATGGAATCATATATCACTAGAAAACATGTGGAAAACATGAATATGGTGATTTTATTTACCGGAGGCATTGTCGCAGTAGCTTACTTAACAGAATTTTTCATTGGATGGTATACCGGAAGTCCTTATGAAAACTTTACTTATATGTCAGTAGGCGCAGCAACAGGACCTTATTGGTGGGCATTCTGGTTGTTGATTCTCTGCAATATCTTAATACCACAATTATTATGGATCAAAGGAGTAAGAACCAGTTTTATTTATTCATTCTTAATATCTATTGTTATCAATATAGGCATGTGGTTTGAACGATTTGATATTATCGTTATCGTATTGAGCAAAGGACATTTACCATCCACATGGGACCGTTTTGAACCTACATTTGTTGATATAGGAATCTTTATAGGAACGCTTGGATTTTTCTTTGTATTATTCTTATTATATGCACGTACATTCCCTGTAATTGCGCAAGCAGAAGTGAAATCTATTTTAAAAAAAACAGGTGAATATTATAAAAACTTAAGAGGAAACGATCATCACCATGAGTAGAAAATATTTTCAATTATTAGCATCGTTTGAAGACGATGAAGTTTTGTTGGATGCTGTTAAAGCAACAAAAGAAGCTAGCTATAATATAGCTGAAGTTTATACTCCGTTTCCGGTGCACGGATTGGATAAGGCGATGGGATTAAAACCTACTCGTATTGCCATTGCAGCATTCTTGTATGGAGTTACGGGATTTTTCACCGCTATGTTGATTACCAATTACATGATGATTGTAGATTGGCCTCAAAATTTTGGAGGGAAACCTAATTTTACCTATGCTGAAAACATGCTTGCTTTTGTTACCATATTATTTGAAATGACGGTGTTTTTCGCTGCTCATTTAATGGTAATTACTTTTTATATGAGAAGTAGATTATGGCCATGGAAACAAGCTGAAAATCCGATAGCTAGAAGTACAGATGATTTGTTTGTTATGGAAGTGGAGGTAGATCAAAATGCGGATAAAGCCGTTGATTTCTTTAAATCTGTTGGTGCTTCAGAAGTAACTTTCACTGAAAAAGTAGATGAAAACGACTTTGATACTCATTAGGAAGGTAAAAGGTACGCTTCGACTGCGCTCAGCGACCAAAAGGTTAAAGGGAAAAGCAGAAAGTATTAAATTAACATTAAATAATAGTCTCTTAGAGACGTAATGTCGGTAGTAGAAAATTAACATTCAATAAAAGTCTCGTAGAGGCGTAAGTCGGGGACATTAAAACAAAAATTCGATAAAAGTCCCGTAGGGACGTAATGTCGGTAGAACGAATTGTCGGTAAAAACAATTTATATTTTTTAAAATGAAAAAATATTTAATAGCATTATTATCCGTCGTGGTGTTATTCACATCATGCAACAGAGATAGAAGCAAACCCAATATACAGTACATGCCGGATATGTATGTGGCAGTACCTTATGAACCCTATGGAATTAATCCAAAAATGCCGGATAGTTTGGCTTCATTGGTTCCACCTTCAGGAGCTGTTGCCAGAGGACATTCAGTAATGGATTATCCATTCACTTCAGAAGGATATAACCAAGCCTTAGCTGAATTTAAAAATCCGTTACCAACAACAGATGAAAATCTCGCAAACGGGAAAAAAATGTATGACATTTACTGTGCGGTTTGTCATGGAGAAAATGGGGATGGACAAGGTGTTTTGGTTAAAAACGGTAAGTTTTTAGGGGTTCCTAATTATAAAGATCGTGCTATTACAGAAGGAAGTATTTATTATGTAATCTACTATGGTAGAAATATGATGGGATCACATGCAGGTCAGTTAACTGAAAAAGAACGTTGGCAAGTGGTACAATACGTTCAAAAATTGAGAAATGGACTTCTTCCGGCTGCTTCAACTGATGCAAATGAAGTTAAATAATTAATCAAGATTTATAAAATCTAAATTTATATAAATTACAACAAGATGTTTCAATTTACAGGTAATTTAAAAAAAATAGCCCTAGCACTCATTCTGATTGGTTCAGTGAGTTTTGCCATAGGGGTTTTTACAAAAGACAATCATCACACAGCAGATGTAAAAACGGAAGTTGCTACAGCCGATGCACACGTTGCCACTGCAGATGGACATGCTGAAGCTTCACATGATGATCACACAGCGCTTCAAATGGCTAATAGACCTTGGGCTGCATTCTATGTGCCCTTGTTTTTCTTTTTTATGATAGCTTTGGGCTTGTTTGTGTTTCATTCCATTCAAGTAGCTGCTTCGGCAGGATGGTCTATAGTTTTGTTAAGGGTGATGCAGGGATTGAGTGGTGCGATAGTACCTTTAGGAGTGATATTATTTGTTTTCTTATCGCTTTCAGCTTTGGGGATGAACCATTTATTTCCTTGGATGCACGCGGAAGGCGACGAAATCATAGAAGGAAAAAGCTTTTGGTTGAATATTCCCGGGTGGATTATTAGAGCATTTATTTTTATCTTCGGGTTTATTGCTTTTCGTCATATTATTCTCAAGAAATCGGATGAGCAAGATCATGCTCACGATTTTAAAGCCCACGAAAAAGGATTTAAATACACTATTTTCTTTTTAGCCTTTTTTATGCTAAGCGAATCGGCTTTTTCATGGGATTGGATTATGTCATTAGACCCACATTGGTTTAGCACTTTGTTTGCATGGTACATCTTTATATCGGGATTAGTTTCTGCAGTAACCGTATTGGTCATCGTTGTTTACTATTTAAAATCTCAAGGTTATTTGGAATATGTAAACAAAAGCCACATTCACGATGTTGCCAAGTTTATGTTTGGATTCAGTATATTTTGGGCGTATTTGTGGTTTTCGCAATTCATGCTTATTTGGTATGCCAATATGCCGGAAGAAAGCGTTTATTTTATACCTAGAATGAAAGGCGCCTACCAAACAATATTTTTCTTAATGGTAGTGTTAAATTTGGTTTTTCCTTTGATTATATTAATGGATAGGGATTGGAAACGTACATCTTGGATTGTAATTCCGGTAGGTTTAGTCATCTTAATTGGACATTATATCGACTTTTATGTAATGATAATGCCTTCTGCAGTGGGTAACCACTTTGGATTTGGTTTGATGGAAATAGGGGCTTTGTTATTTTTTATTGGCTTGTTTACCTTCTGTGGTTTCCGCAGATTGGAAAAACGACCATTGCTGGCAAAAGGCAATCCATATTTGCACGAGAGCGAACATCACCATTATTAAAGTTTGAAGGAAGAAGTTAGAAGTTAGAAGTGAAGTAGATTTTTCATTAAAATAAATAAACCCATTGAATCTTAGGATTTGATGGGTTTTATTTTGATGCAAATTATGATTTAAATATATCGTATCAGACCCTAATTAAGAAGAAACGCATTTAGCTTTGGTAAAAGCAACTGAGTGTTGAGAAACATTTTGTTTATTAAGCAGTTAGAGCACGTTTTTAACAACAAATATACCGACTTGACTTGCGATATGAACGTAATTATTAAAGCATTTCTTTTTCCAATACAAACAGCATCAATTCCTCAGGATCATTTGGGATAAAAATATTTTTCACATATTTTAAACCTAATTTCAAAATCAACTTTTGTGAATCTATATTTTGAGTGGTAGTAATGGCGGAAATTTTATCGTAACCATATTCATTAAATGCTTTTTCCAAAAGTTTGGTTGCACTTTCAAAGGCGTAACCTTTCTTTTCAAACTGAGGTAAAAAAGCAAAACCAATGTCTATTCCATTCAAACCTTCACGGTCATACAAACCACAACTTCCAATTTTTTCTCCAGACTCTTTCAAAATTACAGTGTTATTTGAAAAACCTAATCGCTCAAATTGTGGTAACATTTTGTTTTTAATATAATTAGCAGCGTCTTCTTCTGTTTTGATGTTTCTGTCGCCAATATGTTCTATCCATTTTGGTGAATTAAACAATACTAAAAAAAATGCAGCATCTTCCACATCGGTAGGTTTTAAAATAAGTCGTTCGGTTTCTATGTTTTTATTCATTTTGTAAAAATTGTTTGCTGTAAAAATACAAAATCCGATTATCTTTGCCGACTTGATAATATATTAATGATAACCATCAACAATTTAGCGGTAGAATTTGGGGGAACTACTTTGTTTAGTGAAATTACCTTTGCTATTAACGACAATGATAAAATTGCCTTAATGGGTAAGAACGGAGCTGGAAAGTCAACCTTGTTAAAAATCATTGCCGGAGCAAACAAACCTACACGAGGTAATATTTCTGCCCCTAAAGATGCTGTTATTGCCTATTTACCTCAACATTTGCTAGTTTATGACCACGTGACGGTGATGGAAGAAACCTCTAAAGCATTTGAAGAAGTTTTCAAAATCAAGCATCGATTGGATGTCATCAATGAGGAATTGATCGTTCGCACGGATTATGAAAGTGATGAATATATGAAGCTCATTGAAGAAGTATCGGAGTTGAGCGAAAAATTCTACGCTATGGAGGAAGTAAACTACGAAGCGGAAGTGGAAAAAGTGCTCAAAGGTTTGGGGTTTGAAAGGTCGGATTTCACCCGGCTTACTTCTGAATTTTCAGGCGGATGGCGTATGCGCATTGAATTAGCCAAGATATTACTCAAAAAACCGGATTTAATATTGCTTGACGAACCCACTAATCATTTGGATATGGAAAGTATTCAGTGGTTGGAAGAATTTTTGATGCAATCAGCTAAAGCCGTAATGGTCATTTCGCACGACCGTGCTTTTGTAGACAACATCACCAATCGCACGATTGAAGTAACTATGGGGCGTATTTATGATTACAAAGCTAAGTATTCGCATTACTTGGTGTTGCGTCAGGAACGTCGTCAACATCAATTGAAAGCTTATGAAGAACAGCAAAAAATGATAGCCGAAAATCAAGAATTTATTGAACGGTTTAAAGGCACTTATTCTAAAACCAATCAAGTGCAATCTCGAGTTAAAATGCTTGAAAAATTAGTTTTAGTAGAAGTAGATGAAGTAGACAATTCAGCTTTGAGGCTTAAATTTCCTCCTTCACCACGTTCCGGTCAGTATCCTGTAGTAGTTGAAGGGTTGAGCAAATCCTACGATGAACACGTGGTGTTCAAAGATGCCAATATGGTGATAGAACGCGGACAAAAAGTAGCTTTTGTTGGAAAAAACGGAGAAGGAAAATCTACCATGGTCAAAGCCATTATGAAAGAAATTGATTTTCAAGGTAAATTGGAATTGGGACATAACATTCAAATTGGGTATTTTGCCCAAAATCAAGCTGGAATGTTAGATGGAGAAATAAGTGTTTTTGAAACCATTGATACGGTTGCTGTTGGTGATATCAGAACCAAAATCAAAGATATTCTCGGCGCTTTCATGTTTGGTGGTGATGAGGTGCAAAAGAAAGTAAAAGTGCTTTCCGGAGGTGAAAAAACCCGTTTAGCAATGGTCAAACTATTGTTAGAACCGGTTAATTTATTGATTTTAGACGAGCCTACCAATCACTTGGATATGAAAACAAAAGACATCATCAAAGAAGCTTTGATTGACTTTGACGGCACCCTTATCGTCGTTTCTCACGATAGAGATTTCTTAGACGGATTGGTAACCAAGGTTTTTGAATTCGGACACAAGCGGGTCAAAGAACATTTTGAAGACATTAAAGGATTTTTGGAATACAAGAAAATGGAAAATTTAAGGGAAATCGAAAAGAAGTAATTGCTCTTTATATCCCAAATCCAAAAAAAGTAAAAATCAATTTTAAAAACGATTTTGCACTCATAAAAGTAACATAAGTAACGTTAAAAGAAGTGTTCAGTTTTTTATTTTTGCACACCTAAAATCAAATGCCAAAATATATTAACCAATGGAAAAAATTAATTCCTTACAAGATTTTTTGTCCAAATCAAATGGAGTGGAAATTGTATATATTTTACTGTATAAAAGTGGATCTGCTCTTAATGATTGTGCATTGAATAGTGTAAAAGAAGCAGCCGAAAAAATTAAAAATGTATCTATTTTTGAAGCCGATGTAACGCATGTACGCGATATTCATCCGCATTTTCAAATAGATTCCGTACCTTCGTTTTTAGAAATTCAAAAGGGAAAATTGGTCAATAATTACAAGGGTTGTAATACGGTCAATTTTTATGTAAATGCCATCGAAAAAGCCGTTTATAATGCGCAACATCCGGATGCTAAACCGGCACACCGCGTTACGGTCTATTCCACACCATCTTGTTCGTGGTGCAACACTTTAAAAGCCTATTTTAAGCAACAAAATGTACCATTTACAGATATAGATGTATCTCGTAACCAACAAGCAGCGCAAGAAATGGTGAGGCGTAGCGGACAACAAGGCGTGCCACAAACAGATATTGATGGAACCTTAGTAGTGGGATTTGACAAAACGAGAATCAACAATCTATTGGGATTGAAATAGTTTAGTGTTTCAAGTTTCAAAAAACTTAATAATCAAAGTTTCGGCTTCATTTCGGCTACATTTCGGCTACGCAATGACCACGTTCAATGACCACGCTCACCGACCGATAATCAATGCTTCTCCCGATTGCTATCGGGATCGCTCAGCAAACAATAATCAATAACCTAATAATCAATAACTTAATAACATAATAATTAAAAAATGAAAACACTTCAACCCGTAAATCAAAACGTACTCTTAGACATTACAGAAGAAACTGATCTTCAACAAACCGCATCTGGCATTTATATTCCTGATTCAGCAAAAGAAAAACAAAATGTGGCTACTGTAGCAGGGATTAGTGTAATTGATAATGCCGAAATTTCATTAGGAGATAAAGTATTATTCAAAGCTTACAGCGGTACGGAAACCGAATTTGAAGGCAAAAAATATTTGTTATTGCCTTATGCAGACATCTTGGCAAAGATTGTAGAGAGCGAAGCGATCTAATTTTTAGTTACGTTCCGATAGTTATCGGAATACGAATTACGAAAATATAATAGCTATCAAAAAAATAGCAACCTACAGATAAAATAACACACATACGAGAAGCAATAATTTTCAGCTTCTCCTATTCCTAATTGTCCATTTGTAGCTTTGGGATCTTGGTTTGTAATTCTAAAATTGCAAACATCAATATCCTCCAACGGTTGTAGCACCATCGGCAATAACTTTAGCAGAGGAAGTTCCGATGCGTCGTACACCCATTTCAATCATTTTGACAGCTTCTTCATAGTTTCTTACCCCTCCGGCTGCTTTGATTGAAAGTGGTCTGGCGTTGTCTTTGATAATTTTCATTCCTTCAAAAGTAGCTCCATTGGGTTTTCCATTTTCGGTTACATAAAATCCGGTTGAAGATTTTACAAACACTTTTTCAAATTGTTCCGGTTGAAAATGAGTGATGACTACTTCTTTTATCAAAGCAGTTATACCG
Source organism: Polaribacter sp. (assembly GCA_020740485.1). Classification (GTDB taxonomy): domain Bacteria; phylum Bacteroidota; class Bacteroidia; order Flavobacteriales; family Flavobacteriaceae. The sequence goes on from DYMN01000003.1 coordinate 26,384, forward strand.
GCAATCTGTTCGTCAGTTAGGGCGGCAATTTCAATAATCCATTTTACTACTTTGTGGTTATCCAAGCCGAGACGCGTGCCTTTTAGTACTTCGTCTTTTATCAAATCTAATTTACCTTCTTTGTAAGCGGTGTAATTGATGACATAATCCAATTCATCCACACCGTCATCTATGGCTTTTTGGGCTTCTTCTAATTTTGATTCAATACTGTAAGTGCCTTCCGGAAAACCAATTACAGTTCCTACCAAAACTTTTTCTTGCAGAATATCAATCATTTCGCGTGCCATAGAAACATATTCAGGACGAATCATCGCTAATATAAATCCTTCATTGATACATTCTTGTACTAGTTCACGTACTTTTTTGTCTGTTTCTTCTTTGGTCAATCCTGATTGTTCAGGGGTCTTTAAATAGGTTGAATCTAAATGATTTTGAATGTGTATTGACATGATGTTAGTTTTTTTTGAAATTTATTTAATCATATTTGATTTGAGTTATTCTCATCGTGTTGACCATTCCTTTGTTTTGAATAGGCATTGAAGAAAGATTAACCACAAAATCGCCCTTTTGTAAATATCCTTTGGCTTTGGCTATCATATTAATATCTACCACATTTTCGTCCGTACTTCCTCCTTTATCATAATAAAAAGCTTTTACACCCCACAACAAATTTAGCATAGTCAGAATTCTTCTATTGTTTGTAAATGCCAGAATAACCGATTTAGGTCTTCCGGCAGAAATTTTGAATGCGGTAAAACCAGAATTAGTTAGAGTCGAAATAACTCGCGCATTGATTTCATTAGCGGTTAGTACAGCATGATGGCAAACCATTTGGGATATATAACGTTCAGAAGTTTTCTCAACTGTTTTAAATTGAGGGACTACAATTTCAGGAGCATCTTCTACACTTTCTATGATATTACGCATTTGTTTGATGACTTCTACCGGAAATTCACCAACAGATGTTTCCCCTGACAACATTACCGCATCTGCTCCATCCATAATAGAATTAGCAACATCATTCACTTCTGCCCTTGTAGGTACTTCATTGGTAATCATCGTTTCCATCATTTGGGTAGCGATAATCACCGGCTTGTGATTTTCTTTGGCTTTGCGAACCAATTTTTTTTGAGCTAAAGGTACTTCATGCATAGGGATTTCCACTCCTAAATCACCTCGAGCCACCATCAGTGCGTCGCAAACGGTGAGTATTCTGTTAATATTTAACAAAGCTTCAGGTTTTTCTATTTTAGCAATGATCGGAATTTTGTATTCGCTGCGTTCGTCAATATAATCCCTTAATTGCTGCACATCCTCTGCCGTTCTGACAAATGAAAGGGCTACCCAATCTACTTCTTTTGCTATGGCAAATTCAACATCATTTTTGTCTTTTTCGGTCAATGCAGGCAAAGAAACATTGGTATTGGGTAAGTTAACTCCTTTTTTTGATTTGAGTTTTCCCCCACGCAATACTTCGGTTAAAACTTTATCTTTGCCGTCGGTTTCCAATACTTTAAAAAGTAGTTTGCCATCATCAACCAATATTTTCTCTCCAACTTTGACATCATTGGGAAACTGTTGATAGGTCATATATGCAACTTCTTGATTGCCTATACACTTTTCTGTTGTAAATGTGAACTTGGCTCCTTCCTTGAGTTTTACCCCGTCTTCCATTTCACCGACTCTCAATTTGGGTCCTTGCAAATCAGCTAAGATGGCAACGTTTACATTCAATTCATCGTTTAACTCGCGAATTATTTTGATTTTATCATCTACATCTTCATAAACAGCATGCGAAAAATTAATCCGAAATACATTGACTCCGGCAAGAATCATTTCTTTTAAAACTTTTTTTGTGCTACTGGCAGGCCCTAAGGTGGCAACAATTTTTGTTTTTTTATGGTGTGACATAAAATTATTTTATTGGTATTATTTTGTGGTTAAAATTTTAACAAATTCATATTTTTAATTCGTTGCAAATCTACTATTTCTGCGGTATAGATTTGCGGAATTTGAATTAACTTTTCGATAAATTCATTAAAAAAAAGATTGTTTTCTTCTCCTTCAATTTTTAGAAAATATTTTGTCTTTGGGAATTCTTTGAGATAGTGAACTGGTTTTTCAGAGATAGTTTCCATATCGGCAAATAAGCCGCTTTTTATAACTTCTGATTTTAGTTGGTAATTCTGAAGCAAGTACCAATCTCTGAAGTGCGATTCGTCTTTGTATTCAAAAACTGAAAAAAGTACTTTATTTTTCTCATCCGAAATGGCGTGAGTTTTTACAAAATGCATTTGAAAAAAATAATTGAGTAAAAATGCCATTCTATAATCTTCTTCTTCAGTATAAATAGCAATAAGTATAAAATCTTCTTCAAAAAAATCGTCTAATGTTAATTTAATTGATTTGGATTTCATTGATTTAGGAAAATAAAACTATTTTTGAGTTGAACTTTGTTGGGAAATTCCTTGGTCCTGTAATGCATAATAAGCTCTTTTGCAAGCTATTTCTTCCGCCTTTTTCTTTGATGTAGAACGTCCTTTACTTATTATTTCGTTGTTAACCAAGAGCTTTACGCTGAAGTGCTTTTCGTGATCCTTACCGGAATCTTCATAGATATCAAAATAATATTTATGATGGTGTTTTTGACACCATTCAATAAATAAGCTTTTATAACTCGTTATTTTTCCTTGTAATTTTTGCAGATCGTCATAAGGGTCAAGTAATTTTTTTTGAATAAATTTATCCATCACTTCAAACCCTCGGTCTAAATAAATAGCAGCAACAAGTGCTTCGAACAAATCGCCATAAGCATTGTAGCTGAACTTTCGCTTAGAATTCGGTCTTTTAGCTAAACTTACTAAATCTAAGTCTTTACCAACTTCATTTAAATGTTCGCGACTTACAATTTTAGAACGCATTTGGGTTAAATCGCCTTCACGACTCTCGGGTAAATTGTGATACAAATAAGTTGTTATAGAAGCATCTAATAATGAATCGCCTAAAAATTCCAAACGTTCATAATTGATTACAGAACCTTTATGATCTACTTTACTTTCAGATTTATGGGTGAATGCTATTTTATAAAAAGAAATATCCTTCGGTTTATGTCCTATGAGTTTTTTAATAGATCCAGTAAATTCATCTTCTTTTTCCCAAATTGAAGAAAACCTTATTTTTTGAATGAAATTCATTTCCTATAATTTCCTAAAGGCAATACAAGCATTGTGTCCACCAAATCCAAAAGTGTTACTCAAGGCAACATTTACATTCCTGTTTTGAGCTACATTAAATGTAAAATTCAATTTATTATCCAATTGATCATCATCCGTAAAATGATTGATGGTCGGTGGAACTATACCATGAACTAAGGTCAAAATAGAAGCTATGGCTTCAATAGCACCTGCAGCCCCCAATAAATGACCGGTCATTGATTTGGTAGAATTAATGTTGATGTTATAAGCATGATCACCGAATACGGCTTGAATGGCTTTGACTTCGGAAATATCGCCCAGCGGAGTTGCAGTCCCGTGAACATTAATAACATCTACTTCTTCGGGCTGTAATCCGGCATCGCGTAAACAGTTTTCCATCACCAATTTTGCTCCCAAACCTTCAGGATGTGGTGCCGTAATATGATAGGCATCGGCTGATAGCCCTCCACCTATAATTTCAGCGTATATTTTAGCGCCACGCGCTTTAGCACGTTCATATTCTTCTAAAATCAAAACTCCGGCGCCTTCTCCCGACACAAAACCATCTCGGTCTTTGTCAAAAGGTCTTGAGGCAGTTTTAGGATCGTCATTGCGAGTAGATAATGCTTGTAATGCATTAAAACCACCTATTCCAGCTTCAATAACAGTTGCTTCCGAACCTCCGGCAAGCATCACGTCCGCATGACCTAATCTGATGTAGTTTAAGGCATCTATAATAGCATTAGAAGAGGATGCACAAGCCGAAACCGTTGCAAAGTTAGGTCCGTGAAATCCATATTTGATTGAAATTTGCCCTGGGGCAATATCAGCTATCATTTTGGGGATGAAAAACGGATTAAAGCGAGGAGTCCCGTTTCCCTTACTAAATTCAGACACTTCATCTTGAAATGTTTTAATACCACCTATTCCGGCTCCCCAAATAACACCTATTCTGTTCAAATCTTCTTTTTCTAAATCTATTTTAGAATCTAAAACGGCTTCATCAGCTGCCACCATGGCAAACTGCGTAAATCTGTCCATTTTACGTGCTTCCTTAGGATGCATAAATTGAGTAGGATCAAAGTTTTTTACTTCACACGCAAATTGGGTCTTAAATAAAGAAGCATCAAATAACGTTATAGGGGCAGCGCCACTGACGCCGTTTTTTAAACCTTCCCAATACTCGTTTACTGTATTTCCAATTGGAGTTAGCGCACCTAAACCGGTAACAACAACACGTCTTTTATCCATAAAATGATTAAAACTTTAGTTAAATATTATATTAGTTAGTAGCGTCGTAAAAGTACTAAGAATTTTGATAAACACAAAAAAAGCTATGGAATTTTAAAAAACCATAGCTTTGAAATTGTCTAACAATGAGTTTTATTTCAATGCCTCTTCGATAAATTTGATGGCTTGACCAACAGTTTGGATGTTTTCTGCTTGATCATCAGGGATTTGAATATCGAATTCTTTTTCGAATTCCATGATAAGCTCAACTGTATCCAATGAGTCTGACCCTAAGTCGTTAGTGAAGCTTGCTTCTGGTGTAACTTCGTTTTCGTCAACGCCTAATTTATCAATGATAATGGCTTTTACTCTTGATGCAATGTCTGACATAATATCTTATGGTTTATAGTTAATTACGGGGGCAAAAATAGAAAAAAAATTAATATCAAACTTCTTTTTGTGAAAAACTTATATTTTTTGTAGTCCATTCAATGACTATTAAGTTCGTGCAATTTTTAATTAACTTCTATTAAATCAAGTGGATGTACCTGTTAGCACCCCATTTAAAAGGTGAATATTTTCATAAGAATACGCGTTATTCTTAAAATATTAACTTAAATTTTATTAACACTTTTTTATTTATTAATAAAAAAAAACACATCTTTGCATTTAATATTAACAACCAAAAAAATTAAAAACATTATGGGACTATTTTCATTTATTAAAAATGCCGGCGCCAAAGTATTCGGAATCGGAAAAACTACTGAAGAAACTAATGTTGACAAAGCAGCAGCGTTAGTAAAATCAATCGAAAAATATGGATTTGGCGTTAGAGATCTCAATATTGAATTGGATGGTGATGTAGCTAAAGTTTGGGGCGAAGTTGACGCTCAAGAAACCAAAGAAAAAGTGGTATTGGCTATTGGAAACACGGAAGGTGTTGCTTCCGTTGATGACAAAATGACTGTTGTAGAACAAAAAGCTGAAGCTCAATTCTACACCGTAGTTAGCGGAGATTCTTTGAGCAAAATAGCAAAACAATACTACGGTGATCCTATGAAATATCCGGTAATTTTCGAAGCTAACAAACCGATGTTACAAGATGTAGATTTGATTTACCCCGGTCAAGTATTGAGAATTCCAAACTTAGATTAGATCTCACCCTACTCGGGTTGTAATCTTATAACTTTATAAATTAGGCACTTTTACAATTTTTTTTGTAAAAGTGCTTTTTTATTTCAAATCAAATATTTACTTTTGCAACCTCTTTTTAGAGAAACAATTAGTTCATTAATTTATTAACACACAAAAAACCGATAGATTCAGTATGAATACATTGAGTTACAAAACAGTGTCGGCTAACAAAGTAACAGCCCAAAAACAATGGGTGTTAGTGGACGCGGACGGGCAAACCTTGGGCCGTTTAGCATCAAAAGTAGCTAGTCTACTTAGAGGTAAGTACAAAACCAACTTCACGCCACACGTAGATTGTGGTGACAACGTAGTAATTATCAACGCGGACAAAATCGTTTTGACCGGAAACAAATGGAATGACAAAACTTATATTCGTCATACCGGTTATCCAGGCGGACAACGTGAAAGAGTAGCCAAAGATTTAATTGTAAAACGCCCTATTCGTATGGTGGAAATCGCTGTAAAAGGCATGTTACCTAAAAATAAATTAGGTAGTGCCATTTATAGAAATCTTTATGTTTATGCCGGAAACGAGCACAAACAAGAAGCTCAAAAACCTACATTGTTGAACCTAAACGATTTGAAATAAAATGGAAACAGTACACAAAATAGGCAGGAGAAAAACGGCTGTAGCTCGTGTTTTCTTAAAAGAAGGTAAAGGAACTATTACGGTCAACGATCGTGAATTTGAAAAATATTTTCCAATGCCCACCCTACAATACAAGGTAATGCAACCATTAGTATTGACCAACAACGACAAAACATTTGACATATTCGTTACTGTTAAAGGTGGAGGCGTAAAAGGACAAGCAGAAGCTGTACGTTTAGCTATAGCGCGTGCTTTGTCTGAAATTAATCAAGAATTTAGAGCAATTTTAAAACCAGAAGGACTTCTTACCCGTGACGCTCGAATGGTGGAACGCAAGAAATTCGGTCAGAAAAAAGCCCGTAAGAGATTCCAATTCTCTAAACGTTAAAAAAATGTTTCAAGTTTCACGTTTTTTGTTTCAAGATTGACATCAAAACGTGAAACATGAAACTTCAAACAATAATTATAAACCTGTTTTTAGTTGAAAATTATTTAGCATCCAAATAATGGAGACCATTTTTAAAAGATAGAAGTATGAAGTTGGAAGTATGAAGTTGGAAGTGTGAAGTTGGAAGTATGAAAATTACTACAAACTTTAAACTTTAAACCATAAACTTTAAACTAAATTAATGCTACTTTGTTATTGCTAACTCAACGGAACGTAAATCAATTTTAAAAAATGTCACAAATTGACGTAAAACAACTCATCGAAGCAGGTGTTCACTTTGGACACTTAACCCGCAAATGGAACCCAAATATGGCTCAGTATATTTACGCTGAGCGCAATGGTGTTCATATCATTGACCTATACAAAACCGCTGCTAAAATGGAGGAAGCAGGAGAAGCATTGAAAAAAATCGCTGCTTCAGGTCGCAGAGTATTGTATGTTTCTACAAAAAAACAAGCCAAAGACAGTATTGCTGACAATGCTAAAGTGGTAAACATGCCCTATATTACTGAAAGATGGCCCGGTGGTATGTTGACCAACTTTCAAACCATACGTAAAGCGGTAAAAAAAATGTCAAACATTGACCGTATGAAAACCGACGGTTCCTTTGACGCTCTTTCTAAAAGAGAAAAACTACAAATAGAACGCCAAAGAGCTAAATTGGAAAAAAACTTAGGGTCTATTGCCGATATGACTAAAATTCCGGGAGCTTTGATTGTAATAGATGTTAAAAAAGAACACATTGCAGTAGCAGAAGCCAACCGATTGAATATTCCGGTATTTGCCATGGTTGATACTAATTCAGATCCTCGTCCTATTGACTTTGTAATTCCATCGAATGATGATGCATCAAAATCAATAGATAAAGTTTTGGGTTATTTAACTGCTGCTATCACAGAAGGATTGGCAGACAAGAAAGCAAGCAAAGCAAAAGAAGACGAGAGCGAAGCTTAATCTATTCTTTTTTTAATAGTAAAATATATTTAAATTAAAACTATAAATAACGTATGGCTACCATAACCGCAAAAGACGTAAACGATTTAAGACAAATCACCGGAGCCGGCATGATGGATTGTAAAAAAGCTTTGGTTGAAGCTGATGGTGATAGAGAATTGGCGATTGAAATATTGAGAAAAAAGGGACAAAAAGTAGCTGCTAACCGAGCTGACAGAGATTCTTCAGAAGGAGCTGTTATTGCAAAAGTAAGTGCTGATTTTACTAAAGGCGTTATCATTTCATTGAACTGTGAAACAGATTTCGTAGCAAAAAATGAAGCTTACGTAGCTTTGGCACATCGTTTTGCAGAAATCGCATTAAATGCAGCTGATAAAGAAGCCTTTTTTGCAGCACCTTTTGACAAAATTACTGTGGCTGAGAAATTAATAGAACAAACCGGAGTTATCGGTGAGAAAATTGAAATCGGAGCTTTTGAAACCATCGAAGCACCATTTGTGAATTTCTATATCCATTCAGGAAATAAAATAGCTACTTTGGTAGGTTTATCTGCTAACGTTACAGGCGCTGATTTAGTCGCCAAAGATGTGGCAATGCAAGCTGCTGCGATGAGTCCTATTGCTCTAGACGAAGCCGCAGTAAATCAAAGCGTGATAGAAAAAGAAATTGAAATTGCTAAAGAACAATTACGTCAAGAAGGCAAACCGGAAGCTATGTTAGACAATATCGCTAAAGGTAAATTGCAACGTTTCTTCAAAGACAATACTTTGGTAAACCAAGAGTTTATTAAAGATCACCATATGAATGTAGCTCAATATGTAAAAACTTTGGGCGATGTGAAAGTGGTTAGTTTTAGAAGAGTAGCTTTAGGATAAGCGATAAAACAATCTATTTTTTTAAAAGAAACCTTTTCACTTTCTGTGGAAAGGTTTCTTTGGTTTTTGGCGACGTCAAGACTTCAAATACCACGAGAAATTTCTCGTTGTAGTATATCAAACCTTTGCTTATTGCAAGCAAGCCACATCAAATATACGGGTTTTTTTTAGTTTTACAAAGTTATGAACTTTAGCAAACTTCTTATTTCTTAAAGTAAGGGCTTCACTACCAGTGAAACCCTTATTTAAACTCTGGTTAATAAAGAGTAATCGCACGGTTGCCGATAAACACATTGACGTTCTGGTTGACAAACCAAAAAAGAAACCATCGAAAAATGGCAAAGATTTATAAAACTCCTATAGTATTTTATTGTTATTTTTGTAATATTTAAGTATTAAAATTATATTTAAATCAAATTTGTGCTATTAAATGTATAAAAAGTGCTATTTATTATTAGTTAATGCTATTAAATTTGTATAACTAACCTTAACATTTAAAATTATGAGTAATTTAGTTCAAAGACCACAACTTAAAGAAAGGTATGATAATTATATCAACGGAAAATGGACTGCACCTTCAACAGGACAATACTTTGAAGTGCTTTCGCCGATAGATGCTAAATTAATGTCTAAAGCGGCACATTCTACTAAATTAGATATTGAAATGGCTGTGAATGCTGCAGTTGAATCTTTCAAATCATTTAGTCAAACATCGGCTACTGAGCGTAGTATTATGTTGAATAAAATTGCAGACCGAATTGAAGAAAATTTAGCACATATAGCAGCTGTTGAAACGTTGGATAATGGAAAAGCAATTCGTGAAACGATGGCGGCAGATATTCCATTAGCAATTGACCACTTTAGATATTTTGCGAGTGTCATTCGTGCAGAAGAAGGTTCAATTACCGAGTTAGATAAAGATACCGTTTCTATTATTGTACACGAGCCTATTGGAGTGATTGCACAAATTATTCCTTGGAATTTCCCTATTTTAATGGCTGTTTGGAAATTAGCACCTGCATTGGCAGCAGGTAATTGTGTGGTATTGAAACCCGCAGAAAGCACGCCAATTTCAATTATGGTATTGATGGAAATTATAGGCGATTTAATCCCAGCAGGTGTTGTAAATATAGTAAATGGTTTTGGTGCTGAATTAGGAAGAGCATTAGTTACCAACCCTAGAGTGGCTAAAGCGGCCTTTACAGGTTCAACAGCAACGGGTAGATTGGTGATGCAATATGCTACTGAAAATATTATTCCAGTTACATTAGAACTAGGTGGAAAATCACCTAATATATTCTTCCCATCAGTTATGGATGCTGATGATGAATTTTTAGATAAAGCGTTGGAAGGTGCTGTTCTTTTTGCTCTAAATCAGGGTGAAGTTTGTACATGTCCTTCTAGACTTTTAATCCATGAGTCGATTTATGATCAATTTATTGAAAAAGTTTTGGCAAGAGTACAGGCTATTAAAACAGGTAATCCATTAGACTCTACTGTGATGATGGGTGCTCTAGCTTCTCAAGTTCAAAAAGATAAAATTCTGTCATATATAAAATTAGGTAAAGAGGAAGGTGCTGAATTATTATGTGGTGGTGATGTGAATCATTTAGATGGTGACTTAGAAGGTGGTTATTATATTCAGCCTACATTGTTCAAAGGACATAATAAAATGCGTATTTTCCAAGAGGAAATTTTTGGACCTGTATTGGCTGTAACTACTTTTAAAACGACTGAAGAAGCTATCGAAATTGCAAACGATACCTTGTATGGTTTAGGTGCAGGAGTATGGACGCGTGACGCACACGAAATATACCAAGTTCCAAGAGCTATAAAAGCTGGTAGAGTATGGGTAAATCAATATCATGCTTATCCTGCAGGAGCACCATTTGGTGGGTATAAACAATCAGGTATTGGTAGAGAAAATCATAAAATGATGTTGGATCATTACCGTCAAACAAAGAACATGCTGATTTCTTACAATAAAAATAAATTAGGCTTCTTTTAGTAGATTATTAGCGAACCCAGTGTAATGCTGGGTTTGTTTTTATAAACAATTAAATCTTATGTTGACTTAAATTTTAAAAACCTATAAGTCATATAACCTTAGATCAAGTTTTGTGCATTTATTTTTAAGAGCATTTAAGAAAGATGTTAAGGTGATAAAACAATCCAAAATATGGAAAAAATAAAACGTTTAGAAGCTACCGAAAAAGCAATGGAACTAATCAAAATGTTATCTGAAAAGTTTGGTGATTTGATGTTTTACCAAGCGGGGGGTTGTTGTGAGGGAACACAACCGCAATGTTTTGAAAAAGGTGGATTTTATTTAAGGTTTGGTGATGTTTGCATTGGAACCATTCAAGGGTTTGAATTTTGGCTGGATAAAGATTTGTTTGAATATTGGAAATACGCTCATTTTACCTTAGATGTCACCGATGGTATTGGAGCTGGTGGATTTTCATTAGAGACGCCTTACGGAAAAACATTTAAAGTAAATTACCGATTATTTACTGATGAAGAAGCAGCTAATTTAGTAGCGGTGGTGTTGAATGAATAATTGGTAATTGAATTACTGTTAATTATCTATTGTTCATTATTTATTATTCGTCCATTAAAATTCATCAACTGGTATTGCTTTGGGGTGACGCCTTCGTATTTTTTAAATAATCGGATAAAATAATTGGCGCTTTCAAAACCAGTGGCATAGGATACTTCGGAAATGTGGATATTGGGATTGCTCAATAATTTCTTAGCGTATTTTATTTTTTCATTCAAAATATATTCGATAGGGCTCATGCCTAATTCTCGCTTAAAATAGCGGTAAAAAGAAGTAGAACTCATGCATGCTTTATCGCTCAATTTTTTGAGGTTAATATTTTCTCTAATATTACTTTTGATAAATGTAATAGCAGGTGTGATTGGGTTGTTGCTATCGTTAAATTTTTCACTTTCAAAGCGTTTTGTGTTTTGTATTTGTATGATTCTAATGATTAATTCTTGTAATGTTAAATCGGCAATAGCGTCTTTGGTAATGGAATTGCCCATGCTCTCTTTAATCAATTTGTTGATGGTGTCGGCAAGTTCTACATTGTTGTAAAAGAAATAGTTTTCGTGGTCTAGATTCCACAGGTTACTTTTTCTTTCTTTTGGGTATTTTTCGTTTAAAAAATCTATGGTGTTGGTAATAATATTATTATCGATTGTAAGGGCAATACATTGGGTAGGATTGTCTTTGGAGGCTTCTGGAAAATCAATTTTCATTTCGACATTAGAGGGCACAATTACGGTTTCACCTGGCAAGTACTCAAAACTAGGGTCTTCAAACAAATGCATTACTTTTTTACCACGTAACATACTGGTTACTACCAAATCGTTAAATTTGAGTGGTACTAAATCTGATTTTTGATAGGTTTCAAAAATATTGAGTTCGCAATGGTTTAACGAGAATATGGTGCGGTTTTCCACTAATGTTTTTAACGACTTTTCGTAGGTGAGTGCAGGTGTATGTAATAATGTTTTACTTGACATTACTGTAGTGTACTATTAAATGTGTTAGCCCAACAACTAGTTCTTTATCCTAAATCTCATTCAAATATAATTAATTTCTTTCACCATTAACCGACAAATCAAAAAAAATACGCAAAAAAGTTTTTTAACCCTTGCATTTACAAGAGTTTTATGTTGATTTAAAAAACCTACCCCCTTTCTATTTGTAGTAAATATTTTTTTAGTAGAAGTCATAATTAACGTAATTACATAGCGAACTAAATGAAGTGAAACTTGTTTAGATAAGGCAGTTTTTGCATTTCATAATCAAACTTGAATTTTTTTTTAGTACCCACTTTACTTTCAATTCGTGAAAATTATCTATTTTTGCAATCATTTTACGAATTATTTATTTTAGATTACTAAATTGTGATTTAAGTTTAGGTAGGTTCTAATCTCCATGATTATCGAGATAGTTTTTTTATAAAAGATTTTTTTTCTACCCTACATTTTCTAACTAGTTTTTATCAAAAAATCACAAGTGCAGCATTTGACTTTAAACTTTAACCTTTACTATGCAACATTTGCTTTCACGACGCATTAACAATCTTCCACTTTCTGAAACATTGGCTATGTCTGCCAGGGCACGCCAGCTCAGAGCGGAAGGCAAAGATATCATCAATCTTAGCATAGGAGAACCTGATTTTGACCCACCTCAATTTATCAAAGATGCTGCCGTAGAGGCAATAAATGAAAATTTCAGTTGGTACACGCCTATTGAAGGCTATTTGGAATTGCGCGAAGCGATTTGCAGAAAGCTGTTGAGAGACAACGGACTGAAATATGAACCTACGCAAGTAGTAGTATCGACCGGAGCAAAACAATCTTTGGCTAATGCAGCCATGGTATTATTAGACCCGGGAGATGAAGCCATTTTAGCCGCACCTTACTGGGTGAGTTATGAAGCGATTATCAATCTGTGCGAAGCGGTTCCGGTGGTCGTCCACAGTGGTATCAAACAAAATTTCAAAATTCTCCCCGAACAATTGGAAGCTGCCATTACACCGCAAACCAAGGTGCTGTTTATCAATTCACCCAGCAATCCGAGTGGTGCTATTTATACCAAAGAAGAATACCGTGCTTTAGCCGATGTATTGGTGAAACATCCCAATATTTTTGTGATTTCCGATGAAATTTATGAACATATTAATTATGATGGAAAACCTTTTAGTTTTGCTGCCTTAGAAGATATGTATGACCGCACCATTACTGTAAACGGATTATCAAAAGCATTTGCCGTAACAGGATGGCGATTAGGTTACATGGCTGCACCTGAATGGATTGCTAAAGCCTGTACTAAAATGCAAGGGCAAATTACTTCAGGAGCTAATTGCATTACCCAACGTGCTGCCATTACAGCATTAGAAGCACCGGTTTCGGCTATCCAATATATGATTAATGAGTTTAGAGAAAGAAAGGATATTGTTTATAAATTACTTATTGATGTACCGGGATTTAAAACAACCATGCCAAGTGGTGCGTTTTATTTTCTACCGGATATATCCTATTATTTCGGTAAAACACTTCACGGTCGCACCATTTTAAATGCAACCGATTTTTCCATGCTTTTATTAGAAGTAGCTAACGTGGCAACAGTATCAGGAGAAGCATTTGGTGCGCCTAATTGTGTAAGACTTTCTTACGCTACCTCACGGGAATTATTAATTGAAGCAATAGAACGTATAAAAAAATGCGTTATGAATTGATGTTTTTCACTCTAAATTGTCCATAGAGCTCTAACATTTTTAAAGTAGCATCTACTAAATCTTTTGATTCTAAAAGTATGCTAAAATAAAGGGTAGAATTTTTTGGACTGCTTTCTTCAGTTCTAATGCGATTAACTTGCGAATTGATTAATTTTTCGATATGACGAAAGAGTTGATATTTCTCTTCTATTAGTTGATTTAAAACAGCGTAATTTTTATTTTGAAAAATAATTTCAACTTCTTTTAAGAATTTATCTAATTCATTATCAATATTTTTCAAATCGTCCATTTGATTTTTTTTGAGCTTTTTATGATTGTTATTCACATGCTCAAAAGTCGCAGTTGAAATGTAATTGATAGATTGGCTGATGTCTTGAATATATTTTAAAATCAAGATATAAAAATGACTGGCTTCCACAGAATCATTATTCAACGATTTGATATAGTAAAACACGCCATTTTTCAAATCACTTACTTCTTTGTCTAACACATCAACGTGTTTTTTATTTTTCTTCAACTTATTCAAATCGTGAGCAGCTAAATCATCGCACACATTGCTGTAAAGTTTGTTGACTCTTTTTACAATTTCTGAAATATGTTCTGAAGTTTCATCTACTACATTAGAGATGTTCCTATTACCTACTATTTGCTTTTCTTGACGCGCTTTTTTCTCTTTATAAGAAGTATAAAAAGTGTAATAATTTCGGACTATTAAACCTAAAGCTAAAATAAACAAAACACCGACTGCTGCAAAACCTCCTAAGTGCATCAAGAATACCATGATACCGGCAGTAACAAACGCCACGAGTGCAGTCATAAACCAGCCTCCAATCACATTGAGTACCCCTGCAACTCTATAAACGGCACTTTCTAATCCCCAAGCTCTGTCGGCAAGAGAAGAACCCATAGCGACCATAAAGGTAACGTAAGTAGTAGAAAGGGGTAATTTATGAGCAGTAGCAATAGAAATCAAAACACTGGATATCAATAAGTTTACAGATGCACGCACTTGGTCGAAAGCCGGAATTTCTACCGATTTATCGAGTGGGAGTTCAATTGGTTTTTTCTTAAATCGCTGGTCTATTTTTTCTATTAGTGATTTGGGAATTATTGCCAAATATAGATTGTTCAGGTATTGAGCGCTTCTTACTGCCACCCTTGAAACGTCATTAGGTAGGAATTTTTCTTCCCCATCATTGTCATTTGCCAAACCTACTTCAGTGTCGGTTACGTGACGCGCTTTTTTTGAAAACCAAAGCGTTAATACCATCACCAATCCGGCTAAAAACAACAAGCCTGTTTGGGTAGGCACCTTTTGAGCTAATATTCCCATGCTAAATTCATCAGCTTGAATTCCGGATGCACTCCACGCTTGATATGAATTTAATGCAGCGATAGGCGCTCCGATAAAGTTGACCAAATCATTGCCGGCGAATGCCAAAGCCAATGAAAAAGTTCCTAAAGCAATGATTATTTTTAAAAGATTTATTTTGGTGAATTTTGTCAATATAAACCCTATTAGAGTCCATATAATAAAACTACCCCCTATTAAAAGTAATTCATTTTCGGTAACAAAACCACTAATATTTTTATAAAAAGGGGTTCCTTTTATTCCGTCTAAAACGATAAAATGAGTAATAGCAGTCAATGCGATACCTCCAAAAACGGCGTGCAAATAGTTTTTATTCATTTTATAATGAAATGAATAAATCAGCCTAGCAAAATACATGACAAAGGAACCAACTGTAAACGCAATGAAAATGGAAAGAAAAATCCCTAAAATGATTTCTAAAGCTTTGGCAGAATTGATGTATTTGCCAAGGTCTGATAAGGTTTCAGAATTGCTTGAATAAATTTTAAAAATGGCAGTAATCACCGCAGCTCCTAACAATTCAAAAACCAATGAAACGGTAGTAGAAGTGGGAAGTCCCAAATTATTAAAAACGTCTAACAGGATGATATCCGTAATCATCACAGCCATAAAAATGAACATAATTTCATTAAAGTAAAACTCACCGGGCACAAAAATTCCTTTTCGCGCCACTTCCATCATCCCACTTGAAGTAGCAGCCCCAACAAACACTCCAACGCTGGCAATGATCATTAAAGTTTTAAAAGACAGCGCTTTAGACCCTATCCCTGAGTTTAAAAAATTTACAGCATCATTACTTACTCCAACTACTAAATCGATTGCAGCTAATGTTCCAAGTGCAATTAACAATAAAATATATATGTCCATTTTGAATTATATTGTAATTTTACAAAAATAGAAATTTTAATATGAATTCAATGTTATGCCAATGTTAGTTTTTTATTTAATGTAAAATTTAAGTTCAATCAGTAAATGCAACTTTTGATGTTAAAAAGTAGAAACAATTTTAATTTAATGTTTTAATTTTGTTTATTTTCGACTTTTATTTTCAATTATATAAAGATGCGAATTACTCCATTTTACTTTATTTTTTTTATAGTACAATTTCAATTTGCGCAGTACACGGATGTTATTAATTCAAAACGTCCCGGATTTTCTGAAAGTCCTTATAGTATTGGAACAAAAGTATACCAAGTGGAAGGTGGTGTATTTTACCAGAAATCCAATGAAGCCGGGTGGGAAGCTCTCCAACAATCTATTGGAACGGACTGGTTTCTCAGAGCAGGTCTGTTAAGCGAACGCATGGAATTCAGTGCCAATTTTAAATTGCAAAACGATGAAATCAGAGAACAACCCTTTCCTGAAAGTTTCAGAAAAATAGGAGGCATCAGTCAATTTACAATTGGTGCCAAATACATGATCTACAAGCCGACCTATAAAAATCCGGCAGATGAAATCAGGAGTTGGAAAGAAAAGATGAAATTTGATAAAAGTCGGTTGATTCCGGCTGTGGGGATTTATGCCGGATGGAATACCAATGTTTTGAACGAAAATTACAAATTGCCTTCCATGGGGGTTAAAGCGGCATTGCTTTTACAAAATGATTTTGACGATTACACCACTTGGGTAAATAATATTTATGCTGACCATATAAATCTTACAGATTACAGAAACTATGGATATATTTCCACTTTGAGCTATGCTATGACGGATCGTTTTTTGATGTTTGCCGAACATCAGGGTGCTTTTTATAAAGATTTCAAAGAGTTTAAATTGGGTGGAGGCATGGCTTATTTATTCAATCCCGACATGCAAGTGGGTGTTAATTTACACTGGGATATGCATACTGACTATTTAAATCTTTACGGTGGAGTAGGATTTTCTTGGCGCTATGATAATCACAAGGAAAAAGTTAAATTTAAGAAAGAAAAAACAGAAGATAAAAATGAGGGCAGTGGTAAAATACAAACTAAAAAATCGTATAAAAAGAAATTAAAGAAAAAGAAAAAGTGACGGGAGGGAGGTCGGTGGTCAGTGGTCTTTGGACGTTGGTCATTGGTCTTTGGAATTTGATATTTTTAATTTGGAATTTATTAATTATGCAATTATTTTATCATCCTGAACTTTCGGAAAGTAGTGAGGAAATTACTTTTGACAATGTTGAAAGTCAGCATATTGTTCGCGTGCTTCGCAAAAAGGAAAATGACACTTTGTGGATAACAAATGGTTTAGGAATCCTCTTTAAAGGAAGCATTATTCATGCAAATGATAAAAAATGTAGGGTTAAAATTATTGAAATCTATCCACAAAAAAGATTAAGAGATTATCAACTTTGTATTGCCATTGCTCCAACAAAAAACATGGATAGAATGGAATGGTTTGTTGAAAAAGCAACTGAAATTGGCATTGATAAAATCATTCCGATTATATCTGAACATTCTGAACGCAAGGTGCTAAAAACCGAAAGATTGGAAAAAATGGCAATCGCAGCCATGAAACAATCCGGTCAATATTTTCTCCCTGAAATTGCACAACCTATTGATTTTAATCAATTTATAAAAAACAATATTTGTGAGCAAAAATTTATTGCTCATTGTGTGGATAGCCAAAAAAATAGTTTGAAAACATTAGTTCAAAAAGGAAAAAATGTATTAATTTTGATTGGTCCCGAAGGCGATTTTTCTGAAAGAGAAATCAATTTGACATTAAAACATGATTTTCAGCCGATTGAATTAGGAAAAACTCGCTTAAGAACAGAAACTGCGGCTTTGGTGGCTGTACATTCGGTGATATTTGCAAATGAATAAGATATATCGGGTAACATAAATCTGTAATAACTGAAGTCATTAAAAAAAGATAAATTATGGGCTATATGGGATTTGGTTTAAGAAAAGATATTTATACTCAAAAACCAAGAAAACCTTTTATAAATTTTAAAAAAATCCTTGATATTGAAGTTACTCATTATCATCAAATTCATGAAAATGAGGTTCATAAAATTTTAGAGGAGGAAAAAGAAAAAATAAGATTAAAAATAATACGTGAAAGAAGAATTGAATTTATTAAAATTTCAATTGTCAGCATAGTAATAATTTTATTTATTTATCTATTATACAATCTATTATAAAATGAAACTACATTATAAATTAAAATATTTTGCCATAATTATCTTTACCTATATCTCTCATTCAATTCATTCACAAGATGTTGCAACACTAGAATACGGCGGGGGAGGTGATTGGTATGCCAATCCTACTGCTATTCCTAACCTAATAAAATTTTGCAATGACAATATAGACACCAAAATCAATTCAAAGCCTTTTCAAGTAAAAGCCTCTTCTGTAGATGTTTTCAATTATCCCATCCTGTTTGTTACCGGACATGGCAATATGTTTTTGGATGATGAAAGCGTGGAAAATTTTAGAAATTACCTTATCTCAGGCGGATTTATTCACGTTTCGGACAATTACGGGTTGGATAAGTTTGTGAGAAGAGAATTTAAAAAAATATTTCCTGATTTAGAATTTGTAGAAGTGCCTTATGACCATCCTATATTTCACCAAACCTTCGTTTTTAATAAAGGAATTCCGAAAATCCACGAACACGATGGTAAACCACCCAAAGGTTACGGTATTTTTTACGAAGGAAAATTAGTTTGTTTCTATGACTACGAAAGCGATTTGAGCGATGGATGGGAATCCCAGCCGGTTCATAATGACCCACAGGAAGTAAGACTCAAAGCTTTGCAAATGGGAGCTAATCTTGTGGAATATGCTTTTGAAAATTAATCAATAATTTAAATCCCCAAAATGAAAAAATTCATTCAATTACTCATCTTTTTATTCTCTGTTTCTCAAATTTCAGCCCAATACACTACCGATTATCCGTTTGATTCTGATTGGGTTACCAATTTTAACGGGCGTGTTTTTAATATTGTAGATTTGGGTGCGATACCCAATGACGAAATTAACGACAGCCCATATTTCAGAATGGCTGCCGATTCTATTCAACATTATGGAACAGGCAAGTTGATAATTCCGTCCGGATTGTATATTGTAGGCGAGCAAAATATCAACCCAAACCCGAATTCCCAAGAGCAATATTACCAAAATAATGAAATTTTTAATATTGAAGGAGTAAACAATGTTATCATCGAAGGGGAAACGGGTACCAAAATAAAAATTCGAGATGGTTTACGTTTTGGTTCATTCCATCCTTTAACCGGTGAGGCATATCATCACGAACCCGATACCGTCCAATTTACAACTTATGAATACAGAGCAGATGTTGGGGATATATTTTTAATTGAAAATTCAAATAACATTTATATTAAAAATCTGGAATTAGATGGTAATAACGAAAATTTGATTCTTGGGGGTTATTACGCCGAAACAAGTGCTCATGGAAAACAAACAGAAGCAACCGGTATTAAACTTATGGGGTCCACAAATGCAAAGATTCAAAACATTCACACCCATCATCACGGGTTGGATGGAATAGAAATAACCCATTACAATTTAACCCCAACTTCTAATCCCACGGTAGTTGTGTTAGAAAACATCAATAGCGAATATAATGGCAGACAAGGGTTGTCATGGGTTGGAGGCATTGGGCTTACCGCATACAATTGTAAGTTTAATCACACAGGGAAAGCCAATATATTATCACCGCCTGCATCCGGTGTTGATATTGAAGCGGAAGATTCAGTATGTCGTGGTGGAAAATTCATCAATTGCGAATTAATCAACAATGGAAATTCAGCTTTGGTTTCCGCATCGGGGGATGGTGGTTATTCCACTTTTGAAAATTGTACATTTTGGGGTAACACATCTGCATCTTTATCTATTACTAAACCTGCCTTGTATTTTGAAAATTGTCAGATATACGGTTCTATGTATCACGCTTTCGGGTCTTCGGATGATGCTTCGCTTGCCACTAAGTTTACCAACTGTCATTTTGAAGACTTGGAACATCCCGATTACGGGGTTTTTAGAGCAAACTATCTTATTGATATCAATGAAAATGATCTTGGAAATGTAACTTTTGACAATTGTACCATTGTAGCTAATGAAATAAAAAGTATTTGGATAACCAACGAATTAAATGTTCCGGCTTATGTAAAAAACACCACCATTACCCACAAAAAACAAATTGAGAACCATGATTTCATTGCCAATTTCAGGCGTGTATCGTTGGAAAATGTCCAATTTACGGAAGAATATCCTGCCGTTGTAACTGATGTATATTTTATAAATATTCAGGATGATGTTGACGTTGGAAATTGTGTAACCTTAGAAAACCAACATGTAAAATGGGAAAGTTGGGACAATGATACAATGCTTGGTAATTGGATATTGCCCGGACATTATCCTATGCAAAACACCTTGGAATTACTGACTCCTTCGGTGGGAGAAACGCTCTCCGTGGGGAATGTTTACAATGTAACGTGGAATGTAGATAATTCAAATGACTTTGTAGAAATTCAACTTTTTAAGGGTTGCGAATTTCTCGAAACAATTGAAAACACGACAGAGAATGATGGTTTATATGCGTGGACGGTTTCTAGTGATATTTCAACTGCAAATGATTATAGAATGAAGATACTGAACAAAAACAACCTACAAGACTTTGATTATAATCCAACTGAATTTTCTATTTCAAATCCTTCTGCCGGAACCAATGACATCATAAACGGAAATGAGCTGCATATTTATCCTAATCCATTTAATGATAGGGTATTTATATCTTACACATTAAAAGAGAAGCCTGAAAAAATCAATATAAAAGTTAAAAACCTTTTAGGTAAAACTATTTCAGAAACTAACATCGAAAATCAAGATACAGTCGGAAATATGGAAATCAAGTTAAATAATTTTGCATCAGGTTTATACTTACTTGAATTTTATGATAATTTGGAAATGCTTAAATCTTTTAAAATAATTAAGCTGTAAAAAAATTAAATTATCCTTTACATAATGAAGTAGAAAGTGTTTTTGAACCTTACGTTAATAAAACCAAAAGTTATGATTGTAAGGAAATTGTCAATATTCAATAAGATTGAAAGAACCCGTTTTCTCAATTTTAAATGGGAAAAATTACCTGTAGTTTTATTATTTATTCTCTACAGGGTATTATATTTAATATCAAAGAATTACACATACTTCTGAGGCAATAAAAGACTTTTTCTAAAGGATTTATAGAAATGAAATTGTATAAGAAAACACAATAATTTGTGTAAGTTTGTAAAAATTTAAATTTCGTAGACCACAACAAAAAACTCAACTTAAAAATGTTATTTTCAGATTCCATAATAAGCATTATCACTTCCTCGTTTATAACCCTCTTTCCGGTTGTAAATCCTATTGGAACCTCCTTCATTTTAAATCCGATTTTATCTGATTTTGAATTGAAAGATCAACGTCAAATAGCAAAAAAAATAGCGATTTACACTTTTATTTTAAGTCTGGTTACCGTGATCATCGGACAATATATTTTGCAATTATTTGGTTTAAGTGTCCCTATAGTGCAATTGGCAGGGGGAATTATTATTTCTAAAATGGGCTGGGAATTTATGAGTGATAAAAAGACGAAAAAGGAAGCAAACATAAGTACTGAATCCGGACTAAATTCCATTAAAAATCAGTTGTTTTATCCTTTAACTTTTCCAATAACTGCGGGCGCAGGAACCATCTCAGTTTTATTGACTTTGACCGCACACAGCTCTAGTACGGATATACTAAAACGTATTACGCATATGGGTGCAATCATGATTGGAGTTCTTATCATTAGTATTATGATCTATGTTTTCTTTTCCAATACCTCTCGCATCATCAA
Organism: Polaribacter sp.; assembly: GCA_020740485.1. Taxonomy (GTDB): domain Bacteria; phylum Bacteroidota; class Bacteroidia; order Flavobacteriales; family Flavobacteriaceae. Next base: position 48,329 of record DYMN01000003.1, read on the forward strand.
TCGTTGGGGCGAAAGTGGTAGAAATATAGTCAATAAAATATCCGCTTTTTTAGTTTTTGCGGTTGGATTAAACATTTTTATACATGGTTTATTCAATGTGATTAAAAATTATCAATTTTAAATTATTTTATTTAATAAATTGATAATCTTCTAATTAATATTTATAAAATACGTAACAATAGTTACATAAACTAAACTAATTCGCTCGTATTATTGCAAACACTAAATTAAAATTAAAAAAAACATCAACTTAATAACTCATCTAATTTCAAACCTATGTTATACACTGACTTAACGCACATTTCAACAGACGAAGAGTACAATAAATTATTGCAAGAAAACGAAAACGTTATGCTTATTTGCGGACGTATGGGACCGATGTGTATTCCTGTTTACGGCATTGCTGAAGAATTGGAAGAAGAATATCCGCATGTAAAATTTGTAGATTTAGAATTCGATATTCCTGCTGCTTATCCGGTGCGAACTCTTCCTGAAGTTCGCGGATTTATGGGAATTCCTTTCACCATTTATTACAAAAACGGACAAGTAGTAAAAGCTACTTCAAGCATCCAAAATCGTCAACAAATTACTGCCATATTAGACGAATACTTCGAAAAATAATGGTTTAAACTATTAGTATGAATCATTACGACACCATCATCATCGGTGGGGGTCCTTCGGGACTTACTGCCGGTATTTACTTATCGCGCGCCAAACTGAAAGCTTTGATTCTCAATCAAGGGGCTGTTGGTGGTCAAATGGTATTGACCCACGAAATTGCAAATTATCCAGGCGTAGAAAGTATCAGCGGTTATCAATTAGCTAATATTATGAAAAACCAAGCCAAGAGTTTTGGAACTAAAATCAAAACTATAGGCGAAATCACCAATTTAGATTTACTAAGCAAAGTAAAATCTGTTACAGTAGATAACACTGAAACTTTTACTGCTGATAGCATTATTTTAGCTTCCGGTGGGCGTTCACGCACATTGGGTGTTCCAGGTGAAGACACCTTTAAAGGACGTGGTATTTCCTATTGTGCTACTTGCGATGGCGACTTCTTTACCGACAAAGAAATCATCGTGGTGGGTGGTGGAAATTCCGCTTTAGAAGAAGCTGTTTCATTGACCAAATATGCGAGTAAAGTTACTATAGTCCATCAGTTTGATCATTTTCAAGCTTTTGAACACGCTATTCAAGAAGCCACCGAACATCCCAAAATCAATTTCATTATGGAATCCACGATTTCAGGTTTTAACGGAGATGATAAATTGGAAAGTGTAGATGTTTTGAACCTTAAAACCAACGTAATTACTAAAATACCCATTGATGGAGTCTTTATTTTTATTGGTTATGTTCCCAATACTGAATTCTTAGAAGGAAAGATGGAACGAAACAAATGGGGCGAAATAGGAGTTGATTCTTTGATGAACACTCCAATTTCCGGAGTATTTGCAGCGGGTGATTGCATTGCAAAAAAATACCGTCAGGTAAGTACGGCTGTGGGCGAAGGAACCATTGCTGCCCTTACGGCTTCAGCTTATTTAAATGATTTAAAAACCAAAAAATAAACATCTTAATTTTTTAAAAATAAGTCATCGGATTGTTTTTATATTTGCATTTCGATGACTTTTTCTTTTATTTATGACTGCAACTATAATTTTAATTTCTATTGCTCTTATTTTTATAAGTTTTCTTGTATATCTCAATAAATTCAAAAAAGCACCTATGCCTGCCAATCATGAAAAAGTCATCGAGCTGACGGACATTACCTTTGAAAAAAACATTGCGGGGAAAACCGTTTTAGTTGATTTTTGGGCAGAATGGTGTGTGCCTTGCAAGGTAATGGCTCCTGTTCTCAATGAATTAGCCGCCGAGCTTCCTGAAGGTTATTTCATTGGAAAAATTGACGTTGAAAAATATCCACGTAGCTCTCAAAAATACGGTATTCGCGGGATTCCTACTTTAATTTTATTCAAAAACGGAAAGGAAGTAGAGCGTTTTGTCGGTGTAAAACCAAAGGGTTTTTTGAAAGATAAAATAATGAAGTAATTTGATAATTTGATAATTTGCTAATTTGGAAATATGTTAATGCGATGCACTGAGCTCGCCTGCACTGAGTTTATCGAAGTGTCGAAGTGTGATAATCTGCTAATTTGCTAAAGTGATAATCTGCTAATTTGCTAATCTGCTAATTAAAAAAACTATCTTTGCTCTATTGAAATTTGAAAACCACTTTACATGCGTTGGACACTCAAACCCGAACCTGATGCAAAAAAAATAGAAGTTCTTTCACGTGAATTGAGCGTGGACAGAATAATTGCCAAAACTTTGTTGCAAAGGGGAATCCAAAATTACGACCAAGCCAAAGCCTTTTTTCGTCCGCTACTTTCTGATTTACACCAGCCATTTCTGATGAAGGATATGGAAAAGGCGGTGAGTAGAATTGAAAAAGCTATTGAAAATCGTGAAAATATATTAGTTTACGGTGATTATGACGTAGATGGCACTACGGCTGTGGCATTGGTATTTCAATATTTAATAAAATTTAATCCCAACCTTGCCACCTACGTTCCCGACCGGGACACCGAAGGATATGGCATTTCATTTCAAGGCATTGACTTTGCGTATGACAATGATTTTTCTTTAGTAATTGCCTTAGATTGTGGCATCAAAGCAGTGGACAAAATAGATTACGCTAACGAAAAGAATATTGATTTTATCATCTGCGACCATCATACACCCGGTGAAACTTTGCCGGATGCCGTTGCTATCTTAAATCCAAAACAAATAGATTGTCCGTATCCCTACAAAGAATTAAGTGGTTGTGGAATAGGCTTTAAACTCATTCAAGCGTTACAGGAGAAACAAGGAGGAAATGTAGAGGAAATTACCCATTTTTTAGATTTGGTAGCTACGAGTATTGCTGCGGATATTGTTCCGATAACCGGAGAAAACCGCATTTTAGCTTATCACGGATTAAAAATAATCAACGAAAATCCAAGTGTGGGCATAAAAGCGATGATGGGGGAAGTCCAAAAAGAAAAAATGGATATCACCGATGTCGTTTTTCTCATAGCACCGCGCATTAATGCTGCCGGAAGACTAAAGCATGCCCATCAAGCCGTTGAATTATTAATAGAGCAAAATCCGGAAAAAGCTATACAAATGGCTGCAAGTATCGGGACTATTAATTCCGATCGAAAAAATTTGGACCAACTCATTACACAAGATGCTTTAAAGCAAATTGAATCTCAACTAAATGAAAATCAATATACAACAGTAGTTTACAACGAAGAATGGCACAAAGGCGTTATTGGTATTGTGGCATCTCGGCTCATAGAAACTTATTATCGTCCTACTGTGGTTTTTACAGAAAGCAATGGTTTATTAGTTGCTTCAGCTCGTTCGGTAAAAGGCTTTGATTTGTATGAAGCCCTCGAAAGTTGCAACGGATATATTGAACAATTTGGGGGACATAAATATGCGGCCGGATTGAGAATTCTACCCGAAAACTTAGATAACTTTAAACAAAAGTTTGAAGAAGTGGTTAAAAATAGCATCCCCGAAGAACTGCGCGAACCCGAATTAAAAATTGATTCCGAAATATTTTTGTCAGATATTTCACCAAAATTCTATAGAATTATTCAACAAATGGCTCCTTTTGGGCCTCATAATATGCAACCGGTTTTTATGGCTTCCGGATTAAGAGATAATGGGTACAGCAGAACAGTAGGTAGTGATTCAAGCCATTTAAAATTAAGTATCGTTGAAGGAGCTAATCCGAAAACTTATAATGGCATTGCTTTTGGAATGGGTAAAAATATAGATTTAATAAAAAAACCTTTTAAAACTGCTTTCACCTTAGATGAAAATATTTGGAATGGAATTTCAAGTATCCAACTGAAAATAAAAGATATTAAGCAAGAAGCAACCCAAAATGAAAAATATGATTTAAATGTTGCCAATGAATAAAAAAATTTACACGCCGACATACATGGATTTAAAATGAAATTTCCCCCGCTCCTCTAAGTGTCTCCGCAATGCGCCACAAATATCTCCAAGCTCAAATATAGCGTTTATAACGTAGTAAAAGTATCGAATTTAAACGATGAGGTGGTTTGGGCAGCAGCTATTTAGAATATTGTGAGTCCTTAAACCGAAATTTTCCCACTGATGTGGGGATGTGGATGGTAATCGGTCAACTCAAAATCTTCAAATTTAAAATCAAAAATATTTTTCACATTCGGATTGATGTTTATTTTGGGCAAGGGTCTCGGTTCACGCGATAATTGCAATTGCACTTGTTCCAAATGATTGTTGTATATATGGGTATCGCCTAATACGTGCACAAAATCACCGGGGAGTAAATCGGTTACTTGAGCTATCATCATCGTGAGCAACGAATAGGAAGCAATGTTGAAGGGAACTCCCAAAAAAGTATCACAACTGCGTTGATACATCTGACACGAGAGTTTTCCATCGGCTACATAAAATTGAAAAAATGCATGACAAGGTGGTAAAGCCGCTTTACCATTGGCAACATTTTCGGCAAAACTGACGGAAGTGTCCGGCAATACCGACGGATTCCAAGCGCTGATAAGCATTCTACGCGAATTAGGATTGGTTTTGATCGTGTCAATGAGTTCTGTAATTTGGTCTATACCTTCGCCGTTCCAATTGCGCCATTGGCTGCCATAAATGGGGCCTAAATCGCCATTTTCATCCGCCCATTCATCCCAAATTTTCACCCCGTTTTCTTGTAGATATTTCACATTGGTTTCGCCATTGAGAAACCATAATAATTCGTGAATAATGGATTTAAGATGCAGTTTTTTGGTGGTCAATAGCGGAAAACCTTCGCTCAAATCAAAACGCATTTGATAGCCAAACACGCTGATGGTTCCTGTTCCGGTACGGTCGCCTTTTTGAACACCGTTTTTCACTATATGGTCTAATAAATCTAAATAGGGTCGCATGAGCTGGATTAGTTTTTATAATGTGTCACAAACGCGTCTTTAAACTTTGATTGTATCTTTTTTCGTAAAGCAATTGCCGCTTTTTGATTTTCAAAATTACCTATCACCACTTGATACAAAATAGTGTTGTCTTTGGAATATTCAAACACAAATACCGTTTCGTTAGTGATTTCGGCAATGGATTTTTTCACTTTTTCAATATTCTCTAATTCTTTAAAAGAACCTACTTGAATACCATAATACCATTTTTTTTCTATTTCTTTGAGGTCGATATTATTAGAAACATTGGTAGTATCTATTGGGCTTACAGAAACCTCAGAAATTGAATCTCGAATGGCTATGGGCTGTTCTATGTTAGCCGGCAAAGAATCTAAAACCTTAATATGAACTTTTCCTATCCCGGTGGCAATCAAATCTAATTCTTTGGCTGCGGCTTTTGATAAGTCTATCAATCTATTTTTTGAAAAAGGTCCACGATCATTGATTTTTACTACAACTTGTTTGTTGTTTTTAGGATTGGTAACCAAAAGATTAGTTCCAAAAGGCAAGGTACGATGCGCTGCGGTATATTTAGAATTGTCAAATTTTTCGCCGTTCGACGTTTTCCTACCATCGAATTTATCGGCATAATAAGAAGCAATGCCCACTGAATCTTTTAGTATTTGGGCATTATTCTCTATACTGATGGTAAAAAAACAAATTAATAGTAGATGCTTGATCATGTTTTCTTAATCTATTACTAAACATGAAGTTTAGTTTTCAAAATCTAAAAATTGAATTATCTCATTTTGATGCTTCTCCAAAATTAGAAATAAGTCCCTAGTTGATAAATTCCCTGTTCTGATCTAAATAATTTTTGGAGGTATCCCTTTTAGAATACTTATTTTGTAAAAATCTGCGTCGAAAGTAACGATTGTAAAATTTTCACGGTGTGCATAATTCCAAATTTTATCATCTTCTTGGTTTTGCAAAGAAACATGTGACACATGTTTACTCTCTGGAAAAAGCTTGATAATTTTTTTAACTATACTATAAGAAATATTTTGATCAAATAGAAGTTTCATCAAATATGAAGGAGTTTGAATTCCCTATCTGCTGCGTACATAAGACATGCTTTTATGTCGTCTTCTTTAAGTTCAGGAAAATCTTTTAGAATTTCCTTGTTAGTCATCCCGGATGCCATCCAGCCTAATACATCATAAACACTAATTCGGGTTTCACGAATACAAGGTTTACCAAATCTTTTGTTGGGGTTTATTTTAATAATTTTTTTATAATCCATCATATCAATACTAAATTAATGTGAAACTTCACCAATGGCATTTGGATCGTGTTTGTGTTTGAACATGACGGCAAATAATACTGCCACTACCAATGCATAAGCGGCAAAAGTAAGCCAGATTTCATGCCACATTTTGTCTCCATTGGGGGCAGTAAAAAAGTTTTTAATCAAATAACCGCTAGCCAAACTTCCCATGATGGCGCCAAAACCGTTGGTCATCATCATAAATAGACCTTGCGCTGAAGAACGTATTTTGGAATTGGTGTTGGTTTCTACAAAAAGCGATCCTGAAATATTGAAAAAATCAAATGCCATTCCGTAAACAATGCATGATACTATTATCATCCATAACCCTTCTGCAGGGTTTCCAAAAGAGAATAATCCAAAACGTAAAACCCAAGCAAACAAAGAAATGAGCATTACTTTTTTAATACCAAATCGTTTTAAAAAGAATGGAATTGCTAATATGAATACGGTTTCAGAAATTTGAGAGATTGACATAATTATAGTAGAATACTTAATAATCAATGCGGGATATATAGCGTTAATATTGTTAAAAACAAATACTATTTTATCCCAATAATTATCAATATTTTCGATTTGAGGCAAATATTGTTCATTAAATAAATCAATTATATTTTTATAAGGAGATACATTACCAAAATCAGATATATAAACATCACCGTACATATTAGTTAATTGTAAAGCAGCCCCTAACATCATACTAAACAAAAAGAACAATGCTAACTTATAGTCATTGAATAATTTGAATGCGTTCAATCCAAATTTTTCAGCTAAAGTGGTGTTGCCGGAAATTTTATTTTCCGGTTTTACTTGGGGTAATGTAAACGCATAAACCCCTAATATTATGGCTCCAATCGCAGCAATATAAAATTGGTTAGCTGTTGCTTTGTTTCCGGATAAATTGGTTACCCACATCGCCACAATAAAACCGATGGTTCCCCAAACTCTAATAGGAGGAAACGCTTTGATGACATCAAAATTATTGGTTTTTAATATACTGTAAGCTACTGAATTAGATAGAGATATTGTAGGCATATAAAACATCATTGCCGTACCCATTACAAAAATAAATACAATAGGATCGTTGACTTGAGGTAAAAAGAACAAAGTGAGTCCATACCCCAAATGTAATATACCATATAATTTTTCCGCATTAATCCATTTATCCGCAATTATTCCTGTAAGCGGCGGCATAAACAAGGATGCAATCGCTAACGTACTAAACACCCAACCAAATAAATCCGGAGCCCAGTGTTTGGTGCCAAACCAATAATTGGCTATTGTAATCAACCATGCTCCCCAAACAAAAAATTGAAGGAAGCTCATCAGGGTTAGTTTAAGTTTTAAGTTCATCTCATTGTGTAAATTAAATTATTAACTATTAGGTTCAACCCAAAAACGAATTAATGCGTTTTTCTTGGGTATATAAAAAATTACAAATCTTCAATCTCTCTGTCTCTAAAGCCCATCAAATAAAGTACAGCATCTAATCCTATGGTAGAGATAGATTGTTTGGCGTTTTCTTTTACTTTGGGTTTGGCGTGAAAAGCGATGCCCAATCCGGCAGCGTTCAGCATAGGTAAATCATTAGCACCGTCGCCTACGGCAACGGTTTGCTCTAAGTGTATATCTTCTTTAAAGGCGAGTTTTTTTAGTAATTCTGCTTTTATCTCGCCATTGACAATCTCGCCAATGTGCCTGCCGGTAAGTTTTCCGTCTTTGATTTCCAAGTTATTGGCAAAGACGTAGTCTATACCCAATTTTCGTTTTAAATATTCTCCAAAATAAGTAAAACCTCCCGATAGAATCGCTGTTTTGTATCCGTATTTTTTGAGTACTTGAAACAAGCGTTCGGCACCTTCGGTTATCGGTAGATTTTCGGCAATTCCTTTCATCACGCTTTCATCCAAACCTTTGAGTAGGGCAATGCGCTTTTTAAAACTTTCATTAAAATCAAGATGACCTTGCATGGCTTGTTCTGTTATTTCGTGGACTTCTTCGCCCACACCTGCCAATTTCGCCAACTCCACAATCACTTCAGTTTGTATCAATGTGCTGTCCATATCAAAGCAAACCAACCGACGGTTACGCCTGAAAATATTGTCTTCTTGAAAGGCAATATCAGCGCCGGTTTCTTGCGCTGCTTTGATAAAGCATTCTCTGATGAGGGCTTTATTTTTAGGCGTACCCCGAACGGAAAATTCAACACTAGCTTTGGTTTTAGCATCCGATTTGTTCAGATGAACCCTTCCGGTCAATCGTGAAATGGTATCGATATTCAATCCTTGTTTAAAAATAACTTCACTTACTCTCGCTAATTGTACAGAAGTAATTTTTCTTGCTATTAATGTAATTATGTAACGCTCTTTACCTTGTTGCGCTACCCAGCTTTCATATTCATCTCTTTGAATAGGCGTAAATTTGATGTTGATGTCTAATTCATAGGCTTTTAAGAGTAAATCTTTCAGAATGGAAGAGGCTTCTTTTTCTTTGGGATGGACAAATAAAATACCCAGAGATAGTTGGTCGTGAATTACAGACTGACCTACATCTAACACATCCACTTTATGAGAAGCTAATATATCCGTAAGCAAGGAGGTGATACCGGGATGATCTGTTCCGGTAATGTTTAAAAGTATAATCTCATTTAGATGCATATAATATTTCTTAATTCTGCGGGTTTTAAGCTATTTTTGATTACTTTAAGAACTGAAAAAATGGTTACTCTAACCTCTCTCTCTTTTCAATTACATCACGTAAACGAGCCGCTTTTTCATAATCTTCATTTTCTATGGCTTCGTCTAATTGTTTTTGCAATTCTTCCATGCTGATTTGGTCAGGCTCTTTTAGACTGTTTTCTAATTCAGTGAAAATTTTTTCAACAAAATCTACTTGTTCTTCTTCCATTTGGTTTTCGTCAGGAAGTAATTCATCGCCTTGCATTTCAAAGCCGGCTTTGTCTAAAATGTTTTCGTAAGTATAAATCGGAGCATTAAACCTGACGGCTATGGCAATAGCATCCGATGTACGCGAATCAATAATGTCTTCTACTTTATCTTTTTCTACCACTAAACTAGAATAAAAAACACCATCAATTAATTTGTGAATGATGACTTGTTTCACGGTAAAATGGTAAATATCCGCAAAGGATTTGAATAAATCGTGCGTAAGCGGACGAGGTGGTTTTACATTTTCTTCAATGGCAATGGCTATAGATTGAGCTTCAAACGGGCCAATGACGATGGGTAAGGTGCGTTTGCCATCCACTTCATTTAACACCAATGCATAAGCACCTGTCTGCGACTGGCTGTAAGAAATTCCTTTGATCTGTAGTTGAATTAATCCCATTATAATATATTTCAAATACCAAACCTGATAGCTATCGCGAAAAGTTTCGTATTTTGACCTTAAAATGATTATTTCCCACTTAAAATTTGGGTTTTACAAAACTACACAATTTTTAAAAAAATCAATTCTATAAATTAGGCTATTTGTTTAGGAGTAGGTAAAATTCATAAAATAAGGTTACTTTTTCTAATTTTGGAAATATTCAACTAAAATTTGATACAATAAGAGAATTTATATTATTCAAACCAATAATGCCATGGTATTCCGGCTAATACTAAGAGCAAAGCCATACCATAAAACCAGATCAATGTGAGGTATTTTGATCGGTCGGTTGTTTTCTTCTTGTGTTTTGAAAAGCCTATAGTAACAAGCGTTATAGCAATTAGCATCATCAAAGGGTGTTCAATAGCTAATTGTCTTATTTCCGGATTTTTTATCGCTGCTCCCATTCCTAAAGCTTTTAAGGATTGGTATGCCGGCGACATAAAATACCAAACTAAACCCAGCAAGAGTTGAATGTGAAATACGATAAGTGTAAACAAAGCCAATCTTTGTTCTTTAACAGTAAATTTTTTATTGAAAAACCAGCCTATTTTAAAGATAATAACAGAAAGTAGTAGTAAACCCAATGCTAAATAAGCCCAATAGGAATGTAATTGTAAAATCATTAGTTTTTAGTTTAGATGTTAATTTAGGGTCAAAAATAATGATTATGTTTTACAATCAATAACATTTGGGCATAAAAAAACCACTCTTGCGTTGACAAGAGTGGTTTGAAGAAAATATTATAAAATATTTAGAAATCAAAACGAACTGAAGCAGACCAAGTTCTACCCCAACCAAAGTTTACGCTATTACGTGTATCAATACCATTCCAAGTGGCAGTTGTAGCATCTGTAACTAAATATTGCGAAGATGAAGAAGCTTCAGAAATATAAATTTGATCAAATAAATTATCTACATTAAATCTGAATGTAAGACCTAATTTATCGGTAAATACAAATTTGTATGACATTCCCATATCAGTTAGAGAGTAAGAAGGTAATAGAAGTGTTTGTTTTCCTTCTGTTGTGAAGTTAGAAATATTTAAAGGAGCATACAATTTATTATAGAATTGTTGACTTAAATCTAATCTGAAATTCTTAAAAGCTTTCCATTCTAATCCTAATCTAGAAGTGAATTGAGCCGCATCACCCACTTTTACTTTATCTAAATACAATTTATTATCAGAAGTTCCAATAACTGCATTGGTAGTAGCATCATAGTTTGTGCCTTCAGCATTTCCTTTATAGTACCAGTCACCGATGGAAAACATGGCTAATAATTTTAAATTATCAATGGGTTTATAATAAGATTCTAACTCAACTCCTTGGTGCAACTCATTTACTCCATTAAAATCAGTATAGGTCAACACGTTATTAAGAGTAAAGTTACCACTTCTTTGAAAACGATCATTCCATTCAGTTCTATATAAGTTTAAATTAAAACCTGCGCTTGCACTGCGAAAAGCATAACCCAACTCAACACCAATAATGGTTTCATTTTTTAAATTTTCACGAACTTTATTTGGGTCACTATTTCCACCGATATATACGGCATTAAAGTTAGGCTGTTTTGAGTAATATCCTGCATTACCAAATACGTTGTGTTTTTTGTTGATGTTATAGTTGATACCTCCTTTAATATTACCACCGAGCATTTTAGTCCAATCGGTAATACTATCTTTAGTATATCTGTAGAACTCCTCGCGTTTAAAGTTTTGTTGAGATACTCCTCCTTGAATAAAGGCAGAAACAGTTTCGCTCTTGTATTCTACTTGTGTAAATGCACTCAACCAATTAACCAAGCCATTGTAGTTTCTATCAGTTTTAACTTGATCTTTAATACTGGTAAAAGGATTCCAAGCCGGTAAAGCAGAATAAGTTTCAGTGACTAATTGATTTGGATTTTGTAAATCAAGCGTATTAATAAAACCATTAGCACCTATCAAATCATTTACTACTTTATAGTGATAGGCTTTATACGTTCTTAAATCTACTCCTAAATCAAATCCGATTTTATCAAAATTTTTGTGGAAATTAGACAAAGCACCATACCAGTCATGTGAATTCATAGACGATATTCTTGTCATACCTAAATTATACTTGTTGTAGAAGGGAGCTACACCTGTGCGGGTTGCTCCAAAATCAGCTACTGTTTGCCCTTTATTCCATAAAACAATGTCGTCAAATCTAATTAAACCATCATTGTACAAATTAGAAGCTCCAGCAGTATCATAAGTGCCTAACGTGTTAATTTTACCGGTACTTCCTGTTCCACCTCCACGTCCCCAAGAACCGTAGATAACAGTAGCTAAATCTGCTGTTTCATTCAAATTCCAATCCCAGTTCAAAGATGCTATTGGTTTGTGATAAAAATTTTGAGACCAATTATATTCTTCTCCATTTAAGTAACCCCAGTTATTGTTATATTTAATGTTTGGGTCTTCATTATCACTGTGTCTTAAAAAAGTAGAAATAGGCATTCCATATTTTTGGTTATGCCATTGTGGTGCTCCAGTAGCAGTAAACATTAAATTTTGGTTATCATTTATTTTATAACCTACACCAATAAAATAGGTATTCCCTTTATAATTAGTTCCATCAGCATATTTAGAACCTTGGTCTTGAGCAAATAATAATGAAGCAGACAATCCGCTTTCCAATAATCCGGTAGAATAAGAAACAGATCCTTTAACACTTTCTTCACCTCTGTAAGTAAATGCAACGGATCCACCTTCTTTTATATCAGAAGTTCTAGTCATATAATTCACTGTACCCCCTACAGAAGGAATACCTAATTTAGAAGAACCCAAACCTCTTTGTACTTGAATGAATGATAATACATCTGATAAACCTGCCCAGTTACTGTAATAAACCCATCCGTTTTCCATATCATTAACAGCTACACCATTTATCATAATTGCAGTGTTTTTTTGATCAAAACCGCGAATATTTATACGCGAATCTCCAAACCCACCTCCAGCTTTTGTTGCATACACTGATGGAGTAGCATTTAAAATTTCAGGAAGTTCTTTACTTCCTAATTTTTCAACAATTTCAGTGGCTTTAATCGTTGACACAGCTACCGGCGTTTCACGTTCTTTAGCGATATCGGCTACCCCTACAATAACAACCTCGTCTAGAGTATCTGCGGAGGGTTGTAATTGTACTGAACCAAAATCTTTTGAACCATTGTAAGCAATGTTGGTTGGTTCATAACCAACATAGCTAACTTCTACTGTTCCATTAGGATTTTTACATTCTAAATTGAATTTACCGTCAAAATCGGTAACCGTTCCTTTGGTAGTTCCTTTGATAACTACACTGGCACCGGGTAAGGGCATGTTGTTCTCATCTACCACTTTACCGGTTAATTTCGATTGTGCAAAAAGCGTAGCTCCCATTAAAAATAGAGCAATGGCTAATACATTTTTGAAACTTTTCATTTGTTTGATTTTCGTTTTAAATTAGATTAAAATTTGTTAAAATTTATTAAATGTTTAGAGATAATATAAATAAATCACCCAATTACCCCCAAAAATTTGATGCAAAGATAAATAAAACACTTAAAAAAAAAACAATTGTTAACATTAGTTCGTTATCAATTTGTTAACTTTGGTTCATAACTCTATTTCAATCAATAGTAAAAAAATCATTCTTTAATGATTTTTTTACTAAAGTGATTAGTATTAGAAATAAAGTTTAAAAAATAAACCCCATTAGAAATGTTTTCTAAATCTAAATTATAAGTTTGATAAGCCTGAATTGAACCTGATTTTATCAGTTTTCCGGTGATATCGTATAGGTTAAAATTGGTATTATGCGCATGAGGCCATTCAATACTGATCATTGAATGGGTTGGGTTGGGATATAATTTTATCCTATTTACATACTGAAGATCTTCATTTGCCAAAGTCCCGTCGATTACGAAATCATCAATTAAAACCCCTTCGCCATTTACAGCTTCATCAGAGGCAAAATGGAATCTGAAAATAATTTGACTCTCACCGGTAAATGCAGAAAGGTCATAAGAGTACTCTTTTAAAGTGGTATCTTTTCCTGACCATTGTCCTCCTATAGTTAAAGCATTGGTGTTAGATGAATTGTTATACCAATTCAGGTCATTAGCAGTCCCTAATACCTGCCAAGTTTTACCATTATCTACAGAAAACTGCACATACATTACATCCCAATCTAATTCAATGTCAAATGCCATTTTGAACTTCATAACAGGATGCGTCAGTGTCGTCAAGTTATAACAAGGTGTGTACAAATCACTAACCGTATTATTTGTGTAATTTCCATTTGGATTGGTAATATAAGCATTAGAACCGGATGATAAGGTGGTTCCGTTGCCGGGATAGGCAATTTCCCATAAATCTGAAACTTCAACTCTATCTGTTATGACAAGCCATTGGTTAGAGCTATTCTCAAAGGGGTTAACCGCATTTGGGTTTGAGTCTAAATCATCTATATAAAAACTCACCTCTCCTGTATTGTTGTCTGAGTAGGTGTCATTATCGATACTAATGTTAAAATTAATCTTATACAAACCCTTTTCTAAATTCAATTCATTTAAAACAATGTCAGTTGTATTTGTAGAAAGAAGCGTTCCGTTCCATGTGTAATTATAATTTTGTCCCGCGACTACGTACGAAACATTGATTTGATTGATCGGATTGGTGCCATTATTTTTAACTCTAATAGATGGAGTGACACTGCCACAATTTACGCTTGGCAATGGATAAAGTGGCTCAACAAATGATGCATCATTGGCAGCCTGAGCAAGGGGTACCGCCGATTTCCAAATCCCTCTGCCGTAAGTAGAGGCTATGATTAGATTGTCATTTTCATTGATCTCTAAATCCGTAACATTGGAGTTAGGTAAATTAGTAAAGAAAGGCTGCCAAGTATTGGAAGTGTCATCTAAATAATAAACGCCGAGATAAGTGCCTACGTAGATTGGGTTGTTTACATTGTATTTCTGATGTCGTATTACATTTTTAGATTCATTAGGTAAATTATAAGTAATGTCGTTCCAAGAAGCTCCACCGTCCATAGATTTGTAAACCTTTCCCGAACTTCCACTTGTGGTCAAATAAACTATTTCTGAATTATGGCTGTTTACTTCAACTGAAGTTATAAAATCGCCACTAAAAGAGGTAGAAAGGGTAGTGAAATCAACTCCGGAATTGGTGCTTTTGTATAATTTTAATCCGCGGCTAACGTAGATAATTTGGTTGTTTGTTGGGTTAATTTCAATATTTGTGAGATTTTCTAAAAAAGGATGATTGGAAACTTGAGTCCACGTGCTGCCCACCAATTTATAAAGTTGATCGAATCCGGCATACAAGTTTCCTTCATTATCAGACACCAAAGGGGTTATCCAGTTTCCCGCTACCGTACTTGATGCAACAAAGGAAGATGACAATCCCCCGTCTTTCGTTTTATACAATCCGGAACCGGATTGAATAAATCCGTAATATTCATTTTTGTTGTTTGGATTTACGGCTACATCCATTCCGTCAGCCCCGTAATAATTGTTCCAATTACCCTCACTGTAGGCAAAGCCACCATTGTCTTGAAGTCCCCCAACCACATTTTGTGCTGATTGCTTTGCAACGGAAATTTTATAAAACTGACCGATTGCCATTCCTGTTGTTAAATTAGTAAAAGTAGTACCATTATCCGTTGATTTGTACAAACCTCCATCAGTCCCTGCAAAAAGCACTCCGTTATAATATCTCAGAAAATGAATATCAGCATGCGTGTAGGCAGGTGCAGTATCATTATTCCAATCATTTATTTTAATAAAATTATTGCCTGCATTCGTAGATTTCCAGATGTTCAAAACGCCTGTAAATATTGTTTCTGCATTGATATCTGATGCACACAGCGCCATATCATACCAAGCTTGCTGGCTTAGATCAAATATATCATCCGATTCTAACGTTTTTGTAAAGGTGTTTCCGCTGTCGGTAGATTTATATACGCCTTGAAATTTCATATCATCCTTAGCACTTAAAAGATAAATATATTCAGGATTTGCAGGGCTAACATCTATGGTAAATCTGCCAGAAGAAGTAGGCAAACCGGAAGAAATCTGTTTAAAGGTGTCACCTCCGTTGAGCGATTTGTAAAAAATACTTTCGGTAACGGCATAAACCACATTGGGATTGCCCGGTTTAAGTTTGAAATCTTTGATGTTTCCACTTTGTTTCAGATTCCAAGAATCGCCTCCGTTCATTGATTTATATAATCCTGAGTCGTTTGCCACCCAAACAATTTGAGGATTGGAGGGATCAATATAAATTTCATTGGTAGCAACGCCGTTGATTTCGCCGGTAACATTCCATGTAGCGCCTCCATCTGTAGATTTTATCACTCCAAAAAAGTATGAATCACCGGCATCATCATCTCCGGTTGTTGCATATATAGTATCAGAGTTGCTTGGATCAATAGCTATACCGGAAATTCCAATTTGAGGTAAAAAATCGGTAAGCGGGGTCCAAGACAAACCGGCATTAGTTGATTTCCACATACCGCCGGAAGGTGTTCCGGTATAATAGATGTTTTCATTGTTGGGATCGACTATAAGAAAATTAACTCTTCCTTGTCCTGAAGACCATGAACCTGTGTCTGAAAAAGAATAAGGTCCCAAAGAACTCCAATTACTCACAATTTCGTTTGCATTTTTGTTAGATTTTTGTCCCAATTGCATCTTCTGTTCCCATAGGTGCCATAGTTCATCGGCCGAAATCAAGGATCCTTCTTTGTTTTTGTAAAAACTTCTGAAATATTCCCATCGTTTAAATGGTTTATAACCACTTCCCTTTTTGTTTATATCTTTATTATTAAAATAGGTATTTGCTTCGTCAACAGTATTGTTGAAAATTAGGGTCTTTTTTAAATGATTAGAATGGTTCCAAGGGGCATTGGTTTGAAACTGGGCATATCCGGAGAGAGAAATGAATAGTAGTAAGAGTGATATTATTTTCATTAATTGTGAAATTTTTAATTTAATGAGTTTTATTGAATGATTGATATTTTTAAAAATTAAGCAAAAAAATTAATTAAAGGCATTCAGTAGTTAGGCTAAATCCATTCGAATCTTATTGATCAATTCATTTTCATTTTCATACATTACAAACTCCCCATCTACAACATAAGAAACTTTTCCAGTTTCTTCCGACACAACCAAACACAGCGCGTCTGTTTTTTCTGTAATCCCGATGGCAGCTTTATGCCGAAGTCCAAAGCGCTTGGGTATAACTTTATTGGTAATAGGCAATACAATTCTGGTAGCTTTGATAAAATTGTCTTTTATTATAATAGCCCCATCATGCAGAGGACTGTTTTTGTAAAATATACTTTCTATCAATGCCGTACTCACCTCTGCATTCATTTTATCACCGGTATGCAATGTAAAATCCAAATTGTTAGTGCGCTCTAAAACAATGAGAGCTCCTGTTTTCTCTCTACCCATTTTAAAGCAAACTTTTACGATATTATCCACATCTGTTTCAGTTGGAGTCTCGGTTTTTAAAAATCGAAATTGTTTAAATAAGCTTCTGTAGTTTTTAAAATTGGTAGATCCCACCATCAATAAGAATTTTCTAATTTCTTGCTGAAATACAATCATAATACCCACAACGCCTACACCTAATAATGTTCCCAGTATATTGCTGAACATTTTGAGTTGAAGTGCAGATGCAATTTTATAAACTACAAACAAAATCAGAATACCAATAAAAATATTGATAGCAACGGTTCCTTTTAGCAATTTATATACATAATAAGCCAATAAAGCAACTAAAATTATATCAATTACATCTAAATAGTTGAAGCTTAAAATATCAAAAAATTGCATAAATTCTTATTGAAAATTTAACATATATTCAGTGGGATCTATTTCAAGTTTTCCTTCTGCATATTTATCAGCTTTAATGCGGATTTCCAAATATCTATTGTAAGTTATGTTAGAATGGAAAAAAAAGTGAATTTTTTCGGGAGAAAGCGAATCAAACAATTCCTTGTTAAATTTATTGTATTCATAGGCAGTATCATTTATTTCAAAATTCAATTCATTTAACTTTAAAATATAATCAGCATTATAATGGTAAGATAACTCATCAAAACCGCTCTTATCCAATAGCATATATTGAATACTATCATTACTAAACAAAGAGATGTTTTTGTCTTTCTCATTGGCGTAACTCAAGTAATTCAACGCTCCTTCTGCACTATGAATTGATTTTTTCGCTCTTTTGGTCTTAATCATTTCCAAAATAGGAACTACTTCTTTCATGGTTAATCTTTTATCAATATTAATAATCCAATTGGTGGTTGATATGGTATTATTTTTATTAATAACCGCTTTCCTTTTTTCTTCTGTAGAGTTGTAAAATACCCATATTTCTGAAAAATTCATAATACCCGAAATCCCACTAATCGGAATTATGGGGAGTTCTAAATTTTTCTTTTTACAAGAATTAAAAGAAAATAGTATTACAGAGACAAGTATTAACGTTCGTTTCATCTATTGGGAAGTTGGTGTGTGCTTAATAATTTGGTTTTTGTATAGAATGAAAATACATTTTTACAATTTCAACTACTTCTTTTGCCTCTTTTACATCGTGAACTCTGAGTATATCTGCCCCGTTTAAGAGCGCTAAAGTGTGTGCAACACCTGTGGCGTGTAACATCTCTTCCGGATTAGAATTGAGTACTTTATAAAGCATTGATTTTCTACTGATACCGGCTAATAAAGGTTTTTTAAAGTTTTTAAAATCATTTAGGTTTCCTAACAGTTGGTAATTCTGATTTAAGGTTTTACCAAATCCAAATCCTACGTCCAAAATTACATCTTTTACACCTAATTCATTTAAAATTTCTAATTTATTTCGAAAAAAAGTGCTAACTTCATCCACAATATTATTTTCAGTTAAATTTTGTTGCATGGTTTGCGGCGTTCCCTTCATGTGCATCAACACGTATTGCACTTTGTTTTTTGCGATGGTTTCTAACAGGTCATCATCTAGGGTTCCTCCGGAAATGTCGTTTATAATTTGGACACCATGATCAATACTTTTTTGAGCAATTTCACTTCTGAATGTATCCACGGAAAGGGTAAGCTGCGGAAATTTTCTTCTTATTTCTATTAGCGCCGGAAATAAACGATTTCCTTCTTCTTCTGTAGAAATATGCATTGCGCCCGGACGAGATGAATAAGCACCAAGGTCTATAATATCGGCGCCTTCCTTCAGGTATTGCTCCACTTTAGTAAGCACATCATGCAATGACAGATAACTCCCTCCATCATAAAATGAATCAGGAGTCAGGTTGAGAATTGCCATTATTTGGGGATCAATATTCAATGTTGAGAATGCTGATTAAAACTGCAAAAGTAATGATAATTAGCATAAAAAAGCCACTCTTAGTAATGAGTGGCTTTTGGTTTAAAATACATTAACATTAAAACCGAAAAATTATCAATTGTTTCATTTTTATTGTTTTATGTTTCATTTTATAAAATAACTTGAAACCTGAAACTTGAAACTATTTTATTCCTAATTTACTTTTTAATTCTTTACTCAATGCTTCTTTGGGTAATTGAATCATTATGGTTTTGTACCGAGCGTAAGGGAAGGATGCATAAAAATAACCTCCTCGTGCATTGTGATCTGTACCCCAAGAATTTTTGATAATCAAATATTTAGTTCCGTTTTGATCTGAAACCATACCTGTAGCGTGCATTCCGTGGTCATCTGTAGTGGATTGTTCGTCAAAGGCTCTTTGACGTACTTCTTGTGTGATATTTTTTTCCTTTACAGGCTGCATAAATGCGTTACTTTTCTTTTCAACTCCGGAATAATTTGAAAAAGCCCCATCTTCTCCGGTTTTGATGATATTGTTCTCATCTTCAGGTACAATTGCCAAAGCATCGCGGGCTGAAAATCCTTCTTCTGATACATCGGCTGCCCATGCAAAGGTATAACCATTTGTCAAAGCATATTCCATAGCATCCATTAATTCATCGAGTGGGACATTGTAACTACTTTGCATAGACCAATTATCCGGTATCTCTACCGCAAAAGACTTATAATAAGGATGATGAGAAAAAGAAGTCAAGCTGATGTAGTCATCCGAATTAATACCCAAACTTTGGGCATAGGTAAAAGGATTATAAGTAGTCCGGTTTGATGTAAAAGTAAAAGTGGTTAAATCATCAGGTAAATCGCCTAAATAAGCATCTACTATTTCCGTGGCTCCTTTGCGCCAATTGGGTAATAATTTACCTCCTTGCGGTTT
Source organism: Polaribacter sp. (assembly GCA_020740485.1). Classification (GTDB taxonomy): domain Bacteria; phylum Bacteroidota; class Bacteroidia; order Flavobacteriales; family Flavobacteriaceae. Next base: position 68,314 of record DYMN01000003.1, read on the forward strand.
TTTATTTACCCCTTCGATATAGCCTTTGAGTCCGGCAACCATTTCGTCGTGGTTGTGTCGGTCGGCTCCATAATTTAATCCGGTGTATGCACTTTCGGGAACAATTCCATATTTACTTATCAATAATGGCACATCGTGAAATTCGCCTCCTTGATCTAAGTTAGCTTTGCCGTTCATGCGAATGAAATTTTCAGCTTTGTCTACATAACCATTGCGCACTACGTACATTTCCGATAAATCTACCGTTTTACCGGTATGTCTCAGGATTTCTGATTCTAAAAAAGAAAGTGCTGAATAATCCCAACAAGTTCCGGTTTGGTTCTGATTTTCTACCGGAGTGACTCCATTGTTTTTGATAACTTTGAATTTGTATTGACTACCTTCTTTATTAGTGAAAGTGTCTTGTGCCAACATGGAAAGGGTCGTGAGGAGTAAAATTACAATCCATTTGACTATTTGAAGCATGATGCAGAATTTTTAATTTTTAACTTTGGCTAAAATACGCTTTAAATGCTAAAAAAAAGTTTAAGAAATGTTAAAGTTTTTAATGTGGACACAAAATACTCGAATATTCAAAATTAGCACCAATATTTTAAGGGGGTTTCTAAAAATAGTTATTTCCTGATTTATAGAACTCACAAGTGTATTTCTTCTTGTGGTTTGATTAAGCACTTAGCAATGAAAGGGGTGGTACTTAGTTTGTTTATCACAATCCCAATTCCAACCTTATCTTCTTGGTCAAACTATCCACAATTAAATTATAAGAATGTTCAGTGAGCTCTTGTAGCATTTTTTCACTTATTTTTCCTAAGGGTGTAATTGTGTTCCAATGTATTTTACTCATATGGTAGCCCGGCTTGATATTATCAGGATATTCTTCTCTCAGTTCTATAGCTTTCTCAGGGTCACATTTCAGATTTACGCTAAAATCCGGAGCGTCCAACGAAACCAATGCAAACATTTTGCCGCCTACTTTAAAAACTAAAGTATATTCATCAAAAGGAAATGATTCGGTAACTGCTTTTTTTGATAAGCAATAGGTGCGAAAAGATTCTACGTCGAGCATGGCGAATTAGGATTTAAAAAAAATAGTATTGGCAAATATACCGTAAAAAGAGTACCTATTAAAATACGTATTTCATCTTAATAAATATTTGTTAGATTTGTCGTTGTTTTACAATTTTAATAAAAACTTTTCACTAACTAAAAAAAACATTTTTAAAATGAGACCAATTTTTCTATTTTCTTTCTTTTTTTTAATTCTTTTTTCACTGAGCGCACAAAATCATGACAGTGACACTAAAGCCCAATATTATGGTTTGTCAGATGATGTAGTAAAATTGGAAGAAATAACCTATTCCTTCAACGAACCCGATTCTGTGGCTGAAAAAAATCAATACCAAGTTTTAGAATTATCAAATGGCAACGTAATAAAAGATAGAACAGAGTATTACGGAATAGAACCCAGTGTGATAGAAACAATTAACTTTTATTCTCCCCAGGGTCAGTTAATTAAAAAAGAAATAAAGGACCAGACATACAACACCGCAGCGACTTATACTTACGTTTATGATCAAAACAAATTATTATCCGGCATAGCGCAAACGGATTATGATACTATTAATAGCATTTGTAAATATGACTCCAAAGGCAGATTGATCAAAAAAGAAGAAAAATATTTAGATGGAAAAGAGTCAAATTATACCGATTACATAGAGTATGGTGCAGATAACGATACTTATACTGAGAAATATTATTTTTATGGTGATGAAGGTTTTTCGTTGATGTCAACGTCAAAATATGAAAAAGGCTTGATGATGTCTTATGAAACATCAGGTGATCTTTTGGGAGAAAATAAATATGAATATAGTTATGACTCATATGGTAACAAAACATCAACACTCCTAAATGGACAACATTCAGTTATTGAATATGTCTATGTGGACAATAATTACACTAAACAATATATTACTGATATATTTAACGATTATAAAACCGAAGAATTTGTTTTCAGGAAAATCACTTTTAAGAATGGGAAAACCATAGGTTCAATCGAGCCTGATATGAATTTTATTTATCAATACAATGTGGTAGATGAAGAATATGATGAAGGATATGACGAAGGGTTTAGTGATCAGAATTTAGCAGAATTACTTAACGGAAAATGTGTTTCAGGCGATTGCCAAAACGGATATGGCTCTGAATCTTACGAAGCCGGTCAGACTTATGAAGGTTTTTTTAATGACGGCAAACGTAATGGTCCAGGAGTTTTGGATTATGGTGACGGTAGTACTTTCAATGGATTATGGGAAAATGGATCAAAAAACGGTTTAGGAATGTATAACAACGGCGATGGGAATTACTTTTTGGGCAACCATAAAGATGATTTACGAGATGGTTATGGTTTTGAACAAAATGTTTTAGACAGTGGTGAATATGAGTTTGTGCCAAGTATATGGGAAGATGGAAATCTGTTGGAAGATACAGCCTTTATCTCAACCGGAAATGAAACGGGGTGCATTAACAACGATTGTCAGAACGGATTTGGACGCTATGTATATGATAATGGAGATGTGTATTTAGGATACTATAAAGATGGTAAATTTGACAAATTTGGCGTTTATGTCTATAATATAGGCGACACTTATATTGGGGGTTATAAAAATGATCAAAAATCAGGTTTTGGCATGTATGTTTGGCCAGACAAAACCGTTTTTATCGGGAACTATGAAAATGACAACTATAATGGTTTAGGGGCTTATTTTGCAATAGAAGACAAAGATAATTTGATAGGAGAATTCAAAGATGGCAATTTGTCTAAATCGATGGAATAACCACTCTATTTCGCAATGTTCAAAAGCGTTGTAATTTTTCTCATATTAATCTTGACTGTCAATGGTTTTTCGCAAACCATTGACAGTTTGTTGCGTTTATCAAAAGAAGCTAAATGATTCCGTTAAGGCAGAGGCAAAGTATAACCTTACTTTTCAGTATATTGATAATGTGAAAAGTTAAAGAGCTTGTTTTAATGATTTAAAAATCAACTGAAAATCGGGTGCCGATACTCATTAATTCTGTAGCATAATAATTTACCGATGCATGAGACGGCGCTTTCATGTTTTGGAAAAAAATATGTCGGTACGCTCCTACAAGTTCTATGTAAAAATCTTTTTGAGCATTATATCGAATAGCACTCTCTATCCCGATGGCTACACCATCTGTGGTGAAATTTTTTTGATTTCCCTCGGTATTGCGTAAACTGTATTTAAAAATCGCACTACCTATATTAAGTTGAGGAATAAAACTCCATTTTTGATCAATTGGAACTATTTTTTTCCCCTTTATTCCTAAACCGGTTAATGTAGCATTGTTAATGTCGCCTATGTATTCCGTTGACTTAATACTATTCCAATTTCTAAAATAACTAAATCCTACCCAATATCCTTTATTTAAGTTGTAAAGCATATCTATTTCGTAATTCAGTTGGGGTTGCAATGATTTGTTAATAAAATTAGCTCCGGAATAGAAATCCTTTTTTAGGCTGATTCCAAGTTCTAATTTATTTTCTGTAATGGAATCTTTCAGTTGAGAAAATCCGCTAAGGGAAATTAATAAGAATAAAAAATTGAAAATCTTTATCATATTTTAATTTTCTTTTTTAATTTTTAAGTTACCCAAATCAATGTAGTTTTCCGGATAATTTTCATCATCTAATTCAATTTCAGTGTGGTAACCATAAACATGTCCATCGGATGAAATACTGTCGTATTTGTAAAACTCAGGCTCAAAATCAAGATAGGTATGATGACTTGAACCCGGATAATAGATTTTAAAATATCCGTTTTCATTTGTGTAACCATTATTTAAAATGATTCTTTCATAGGGGTCAAATAAAGCGCCTTTTGATGTAATTACTTGTAAATGATGATTTTTAATAGGTTGGTTTGTCGTATCAAGTAATTTCCCTTGAACAGTATAAAAACGATTGCCATCTAACTGTATTTCACAAGAAATAGCAATGAATACAACCAATAACAGTAATAAAATAATTTTCATAAATTGTTATTTTAGGTGAAACGAGCTTGTTTATCTCTATAGGAGAGATGAGACGACACGCAAGGTAATAATTAAGTTCTTGTAGTTATCGGAATCCGTGTTAACATTAAATTAAATATAAATTCTCAAGTAAGAGTACTATTTTTAAACCATTAAAAATAAAAAAACCCTACTTTAATCACTTAACAATTTGAACATTTTCAATTGAACATAAATACAGTCATTCAAAAAATATTTTTTTAAATAGAGTGACATGGCTTTTAGAGTTTTGTAAATCAATTTTTTTGAGCCACCAAGCAGATTCGAACTGCTGACCTACGCGTTACGAATGCGTTGCTCTACCGACTGAGCTATGGTGGCAAAAATTTGTTTAATGTTTAAAGTTCAAAGTTTCAATCTTGTTGACATTTATCATATTTGTACAAGCGAACTTTCAACACAGATTACTCAACTATTTCCTGTATTTATCAATTGCCTCTTTTATCTTTTCAATTCTATTCTCGGGATCGGGATGGGTACTTTGAAATTCAGGAACTCTTTGTCCGCCACCGGCAGCTTTGAGTATTTCCATCACGCCTATCATTTCTTCAGGATTGTAACCGGCATCTATCATAAACCTCACTCCTAAATCATCACTTTCCAACTCGTCTTCACGTCCGTATTTCATATTGACCATATTGCCTATCATGGCTGCTGTTTGAGCAGCACCTTGGCTTCCGTCAGAGCCCACTAAAACACCGTTGATGATACCACCGGTCAATTGCTCCTTGGATATTCTTTCAGCGGAATGTCGGCCAATGACATGTCCCATCTCATGACCTAATACACCCGCCAATTGGTCTTCGCTTTGCAACTGACTTAGCAAACCGTAGGTGATAAAAATTTGTCCACCGGGTAAAGCAAATGCATTAATTGTATTCGGGTCTCTCAACAAGTGAAAGTCGTATTGATAGGGTGTTTCGCGTGCTACACTGTATTGCACTAATTTTTGACCTACTTTATCTACTAAATCTTGCAACTGTTGATCAGGATATAAACCTCCAAATTCTTGTGCCATTCCCGGTGCGCTTTCCAATCCTAATGCTATTTCTTGTTGTGCATCCATCGCAATACTTTGTTTTCGTCCGGTCCATTCGTTGGTTTCTTTTCGAGACCAATATTGAATCAATGAAAAAATAATGATGCCGGCACCAATGATTAATTTGATAGGTACACCGGATCGACGTGTAGAATTGAAAATCGCCATTTTCTAAATTTTTAGGTATTTCAAAAGTATAAAAAAAAATTGATTTTTACCATATTGTAACTAACATTACATTTAGTTTGTGAAAATAGGTTTTTATTTGCATCACTACTAACTAAAATCGTTGACATTATGTTTGAATATTCTCATTTCTTCCAGAGTGAGTATAAGAGTCTTGTGAAAGAATATCTTGATAACAATGCGGTGGTAATCGATGTTAGAACTGCTGAAGAATTTCAAGAAGAACACGCTCCGGATTCCATTTTGATAGCCATGAATGAAATACCTACTAAGGTAGATTTTATCAAAAAATTAGAAAAACCGATTATTATAGTCTGTCATTTAGGTCAACGTGCAGAAGTAGTAAAAAATTATTTGTTGAAATTTGATATTGATGTTATCAACGGGGGACCCTGGCAAAATGTCTTGAAAGAGGAAAATTTAGATTTTGAATAAAGCTTTTTGTATATATATTTAGTTAGTAGTAAAAAGGAAGTTGGTAGCAATACTGCTTCCTTTTTTTTTCTTTTCACTTTTGGTTGCTGAGCGATCCCGATAGCTATCGGGAGAAGCGTTTATTACCCCAACCATCCGTCTCTATCTAAGCTTCTGTATTGTATAGCTTCTGAGATATGTGCCGGTGAAATCTCAGGAGCATTATCTAAATCCGCGATTGTTCTCGCTACTTTTAGAATTCTATCATAAGCTCTGGCGGATAAGTTGAGCCGCTCCATCGCCGTTTTCAAGAGTTGTAGCGATGTTTCGTCTAATTTACAATATTTACGAATGAGTTTACTTCCCATTTGTGCATTGTAGTGGATTTTGTCTTCACTAAACCTTTCGGTCTGATATCGTCGCGCTTTTATAACTCTCTCTCTTATTATGTTACTGCTTTCTCCTTTTCGCTCTTCGGCTAATTTTTCAAAGGGAACCGGTGTTACTTCTATGTGTATGTCAATTCTGTCTAATAATGGTCCTGATATTTTACTCAAATAGCGTTGCATTTCAGCAGGCGAGGAGGTCATCGGACTGTTCGGGTCGTTGAAATAGCCGCTTGGGCTCGGATTCATGCTCGCTACCAGCATAAATGAAGAAGGATAAGTTACGGTAAATTTAGCTCTGGAAATGGTTACTTCTCGGTCTTCCAAAGGCTGCCGCATCACTTCTAAAACCGTTCTTTTAAATTCAGGCAATTCATCCAAAAACAAAACTCCGTTGTGTGCCAAAGATATTTCTCCGGGTTGCGGGAAAGTGCCACCGCCTACCAATGCAACATCACTTATGGTGTGATGCGGACTTCTAAAAGGACGTTGATACATTAGTCCGGTGTGTTCTTTGATTCTACCGACTACGGAATGAATTTTGGTGGTTTCCAACGCTTCATTGAGTGTCATTGGAGGTAAAATGCTGGGCAAACGTTTGGCTAACATAGTTTTTCCGCTTCCCGGAGGACCTATTAAAATGATATTGTGTCCACCTGCTGCGGCTATTTCCATACAACGTTTGATGGTTTCTTGTCCTTTTACTTCGGAAAAATCATGTTCGGGATGTTCTATGTTTTCATTGAATTCTTTTTCAATATCAATAGTGGTTTGTTGCAACGGAATTCCTTTGTTAAAGAAGTCAATCACTTCGGTTATATTTTGAACGCCATACACTTCCAATCCACTTACAATGGCAGCTTCTTTTACATTTTGCTCGGGAAGAATGAACCCTTTGAATCCTTCGGCAAGTGCTTTGATTGCAATAGGCAAGGCGCCTTTGATGGGTTGTAAATTTCCATCTAAAGACAGTTCACCCATAATGATGTATTTTTCAACAGCATCAGCTTTAATTTGACCGGAAGCAACTAATATGCCAACGGCAATGGTTAAATCATAAGAGCTGCCTTCCTTGCGTAAATCGGCAGGCGACATATTGATGATGATTTTTTTACCGGGAATTTTAAATCTATTATTTTCTAATGCAGCAATAATGCGGAAATTACTTTCCTGTATGGCTTTGTCCGGTAAACCTACCAAGTGATAGCCTATACCGTTTTCCACATTTACTTCTACCGTTATCGTTTGAGCTTCTACGCCAAAAACAGCACTTCCATAGACTTTTGTGAGCATAGTAATTAAAATTTAAAGGGTTAAAAGTAATAAAAAAATTAAAACTATTTTGTTTTGAAAGGTATCTTTCATTTACGGATTAGTTTTTGTAAATTTGTAGGTAGGTTTTAAGAATTAGCTGATGCTATTCTAAATGAACCTAAAATAGGATCAGAAAAAAAACTAATTTTCAGTAACCACCAGTAAATAATTTAAACCCAAATAATTTTTTTATTATGATTGCAAGCATTATTATCGGAATTATTTTAATCGGAATCGGAATTTTCTTCCAAAAGTCGTCATTCCAATTTGGTAAATATGGTAATTATGTCAAATATGCCGGAATTTTTATTATTGTCTTAGGCTTATTATCATCTATATTTGTTCAAATCAACCCGGGAAAAGTAGGTGTAAAATCCCTATTTGGAAAAGTGCAAAAAGGTGTATTGCACAGTGGTTTACACATGATCAATCCACTATTAGACGTAACCATTTTTGATGTTCAAACGCACAATTACACCATGTCTGCCGTACACGATGAAGGGGATAAAGGAGGTGATGATGCTATCAGAGTTTTATCTAATGACGGATTGGAAGTGGTAATCGACCTTACCGTTTTATATAAAATCATTCCGGAAGAAGCACCGGTTATTTATCAAAATATTGGTGAAAATTACAATGACAAAATCGTGCGTCCTGTTACGCGTACTCGCATTCGAGACAATGCCGTTTTTTATGATGCCGTTTCGCTGTATTCTACCAAAAGGGAAGAATTTCAACAACGAATTTTCAAAACTATAGAAGTTGATTTTAAAAATCGAGGATTGGTTTTAGAACAGTTATTGATTAGAAATATCAATTTACCCGCATCGGTTAAGGCGACTATTGAAAGTAAAATTAATGCCGAGCAAGATGCGCAAAAAATGGTGTTTGTGCTTCAAAAAGAAAAACAGGAAGCCGAACGAAAAAGAGTGGAAGCCCAAGGTATAGCCGATTATCAACGAATTATTACCAGTACATTGACTGATAAGCAATTACAATATGAAATGATCAAAGCTCAAAAAGAAATTGCCACTTCATCTAATTCTAAGGTGATTATTATGAATGGAAAAAATACACCTTTGATTCTTTCCGATAAATAGTTTTAACAACTAAAATCTGAATACCGTCAATAAAATGACGGAAATCATATAAATACCGTCAGTAAAATGACGGTATTTGTTTTTTATGCTAAATGATTAAGTTTAAAAAATTATCTAGTAAATTCATCCAATGACTTTAAGTCATCGGATGAATTTCGGAAGCTTTTACAAATTTTCAATCACTTTATCCTTTGGATATTTTACTTTGTAACTGATTCTCAATTTTTTGGTTTCGTTGGGTTTTAGGTTTAATTTCCAAGTGAGAATACCTGTTTCTGCATTTATATCAGCTTTATCACTTTCCAAAAGTTCTATTTCAATTTCTTGGTCCGTGCTGATAGGATATTGATCTTTTAACAGAAGATAGGCATCTTCTTTTTTGTTATTGCGCACTGTTATATCGTAGGTAAAGGTTTGTTCTTTGTACGAGGATAAGAATTTTGTTCCGGATTTGTCCACTACTTTTTCGCGTTTGATGGAAATTTTCTTATCTCTTCCCATACTGAGATTAAGCGTATCTGATGTTTGGTTGGGATTAATATTAGTTTTACCTACATAAAGCCCTTCAAAAATAATATTGGCTTCACCCGGTAAAAGATTATATTGAGAATAATCTCCTATTTCAGCTAGAAGGAATGCTTCTTTTTCCACTTTTGGAGCAGCATAATATTTATAATTTGCCGGTAGTTTTATTTCTTTTAATGTTACACTGTGTGCTTTTCCATTGGATAGAATATCATAAGGAATATCTATATCGAACGAAATGTTGAGTTGGTTTTCGTTTACTGTAGTATAATCAGCTATGCTTGAATCTTCCATTGCTTCTTCTTTCTCAGTTTTCGCTATTTGAATCCCGGCAACTTTTCCTTGTAATTGGTTTTTGACGGCATTTTGTTGGTAGTAAACGTTCGGGTAGCCAAATCGTAAAAACCAAGCATTGAGTATAGGAGCTTGATTATTTTGATTAGGGTTTCCACTGGAAAGACTTAATTTTACATTTTTCCAATCTAAACCGGTATTTTGGGTTACTTGAGCTTTGTACAACATATTGATAGGTTCTTTAATGCTTTCGGCTCTTAATTCATAGAAAGGAGTCCAAGAAGCTTCGAAAGCCAGATAATTTATGTCAAAATTGACGGTGCCGGCAACATCGTTCATTATTTGCAAAATGAGTTTTCCTTTAGAAGTTTTATCTTCTTTTTGAGTTCCAACTTCTAGTTTTGTTTTGAGTCTGCTCAACGTTTCGTTCCATTTGATTTCTTTTTCCGTCATCAAGTTAAGTTGATTGCTCAATTCTACTCGTTTGGTGTTGTAATAGTCCACCATTTTCATCAATTCAGTTACACTTAATCCGGTATTTGTGCCTGAAACTTGTTGGTTTTTATCTAATAACTCAATGGTTTTTTGTTTGGAGGTTTTTTCAATCCCGATTTTAGTCAGTTCTTTTTGGGCCCATTCAATACTGTCTTTCACTTTTTTTATCTCAGGCGAATTTTCATCTACTTCGTATTCTGATAGATAATCATCTGTAAACTGAACGGACATTACCGTGACATTTGCCGGTGCCCCTATACTTATGGTATTTTCATTGAGGTCGTCTGCTACATTTTTTATAACCAATTCGCTGTTTCCTTTTGGTAAAGTAACACTTGCGGTTTGTAACAGTTCTGCGCTATTGAAATAAACAGTAGCACTTTTTATTTTAGCGGTTGTAAAAATGGGTTTTTGAGCATAATTAACTAATGCAATGCTAAAAATGACGGTAAAGAATAATTTTTTCATTTTATTATTGATTTATGAATACAAAGCTACAAATTCGATGCCAATACCCATACAAAAATAAATAAATAAGGTCTGACTTTTTTAACAGCCCCCAAATAACGCTTTATAACCTATGAAAATATTGGCTGTTTTTGAAAATAAAAAAAACCTTGACGTTTTTGCCAAGGTTTTTTATTATTTATTTGAAAAACTGTAAGTTATCGGACTACAGATTTAAAATTATTGAAGATTTAGTTCGCCAACGTTAGAAGCATCTCTTAATGCACCATAGATGACATTGCCGTCTTTTGGCATATTTTTTTCTAACTGAAAACGATAAGGTTCATATGAATTCAAGATAGCAGGAATAATTCTGGTGTTTAATTGAACGGCATATACGCCATTGTTGCCCACTATATTTCTCAACAAGGTACCTTCCTTCATGCTCAACATAGCTCCAAGGGCAGCTTTATCTCCTTGTAAACTTGGTGCAGGATTGGTTAAAGTAGCATCTGTGATGTCTTGTACCATAGTCTTTTCTTTTTGAGCAATTACCTCTAAAGTTCCTGATTCTAATTTTTTAGAGAGCATTTCTGCTTTTTTCTTTTTAATTAAAATGGGTTTTACTATATCAGATGCTGTCTTTACGGACATGGTTCCTTCTTTTTGTAGGTCGGTTAATTGGGCAATCACATAAGAATTATCAAGGTCAAATCTTTTTACATCTCCGTTATTTGTTTGAGCGTCAAAAGCCCAATAAACTATTTGCGTATTTGTGCCTTGTAGCCCGACTATATTTTGACTATTTCTTCCAATATTGTCGGCTTTCCTGATTTCTAATTTGCTGTCTTTTGCAAATTTTTCAAAATCTTTAGGGTGTTTTGAAACTTCTGAATTAAAACTTTCTGCTTTTTCAAACGCTTTATTCAAAGTAGCATCTGAAGGTTCGATAGTTTTTGCTATTGTAGCCACTTTGATGCCTTGTTCTGATTTTGTATCCGTTTTTTTGATGATGTGATATCCGTATTGGGTTTCTACAACGCCTATGTCACCCACGTTGTGAGAAAAAGTCCAATCATTAAATTCAGGGACCATCATTCCTTCTTTAAACCAATCTAAGTCACCGCCACGCATAGCAGAACCCGGATCTTCTGAATTAGTTTGTGCTTCAACTGCAAAATCAGCCCCTGCTTTAATTTTAGCTAATAAAGCATCGGTTTTGGCTTTTGCTTCATCTTTAGTAAGTGCGGCATTTGGATTAACTTCCTTATAAGAGATTAAAATATGGCTGGCTTTAGCTGAAGGGACTTGTTTAGATTCTACTACTTTTGAAATTTTAAAATAACCTTTGTCTTCATAAGGACCTATGACAGTACCAACAGGCAAATTAAATAGAGAATCTGTAGATTGTGGTAAAGTAGTTTTGAAAATGAAATTGTTATCTAAAGGCAAATCAGAATGATCAGCTACAAACGCAGCGTAATCTTGCGTATTTTTAAAACCTTTTACTGTATCATTCATTTTTGAGGAAGCGTTGTATTCCACAAAATCATTCGTGAGTTTTGTTATTGCTTCGTTGGCTACTTTTCTGTCATCAATGCTGGGTACTACGTTGAAAACCACATAACGCAGGTTTCGGGTAGCATTGGTTTTAAATAAATTTTTATGTGCATTGATATAGTCTTCAATTTCATCATCACTAATTTTCACTAAGCTGTCAGCAATTGACGAGTAAGGCAATATGACAAATTTACCGGTTACGCGTGTGTTAGTGTTAATATACTCTTTTTTTGCAGTTTCTAATGGAATTCCTAATCCGGCACTTATAGCACTAAAATAAGAATTTCGTTGTAAGTTTTGTTTTACTTGACGATCGTAATCCAACCAAGCTGTCCATCTGTCTTTACCTTGGGTGGATTTATCATCTTTCATTTCTATGATATAATTTTTAAAGCTTTCTTCATCGAATAAACCGGCTTCGTTTAGAAATTGAGGGTTATCTTTAATTCCCGGACTTTCTAAAATAGTTTTCCAAATTTCACTTTCGCCAATTATAATTCCTGCTTTATTAATTTGTTCGTCAAGGATTTTTTCTCCTACGATGCTTTCCCATACTTGCATAGATGCTTGCGCGTCATCAACGTTGCTATTGGCAGTTGTAAATTGTTTTACTTTATCGGTAAAATATTCTCGTGTTATATTTTCCCCATTAATTTCACCAACTGAATTTGCCTTTTTTGAATTGAAGAAGCTAATTATATCATCAGGACTGGCAACAAACATAAATAAAGCCAAACCCACAAAAACGATAAGCAACCAACTTTTACTTCTGATACTTGATAAAATAGCCATGTTCTAAATACGATTTAATTAATACAAGTGGTTGAGCTTGCCAGCACTGAGCTTTTCGAAGTGTCGAAACCACAATTTTATATTTACGGTTAGTACGTTATCCTTAAATTTACGTTTAACTTTGTTTTGTTATTATAAAACTAATTAAACGGTTCTCCAAAAATAGTGTGCGAAAATACGATTAAGTATTGAATTATAAAAATTTAAGGGCGGTAAAAATGCTGTTTTTTTATTCTTTTTTCAAATTTACGTTGGTATCTATCGACTCATTAACTTGTAAAACACCGCTATTATTTTTTATGTGCCACTTTTTTAAATTTTCTGTTGCTTCAATTCCTTCTCCTTCTAAGGTGTCTGTTGGCGTAATGAATACAAATGGTTTTTCGGTAATATAGTAATGATATTTTTGATCCCAGAAAATTTGAGAGGTTTTTAAGGTATATTTTTCCTTGTGGTTAATTATAACAACTTTTTCCTTTAATTCTGAGACATTGGTTTTTGAATAGGAGATAGAATAATTACCATCGACGGTAAGAGAATCACCGGTGTTGTAAATTTTAGTGATATGTATTCCTTCAGGGAATTCCGTATAAGGATGTTCTTCTCTATTGCTAAAATCTAAAAGTAGGGGACTTGTCATTTTAGTAGTAATGTTGCCGGAATCCTTATAAATCATACTGATATGATCAGCAGCGCCAATAGGTAAATTTTTATCAGCGAGAAAATCTCTTACTTCTGTAATTTTATTAGTGCATGAAAAAAGCAATGTTGTCAAAAAAATGACAACACTGCTTGAAATTATATATTTTGAAAAAGTAGATTTCAATGTAAAATTTACTAAGGGACTCTTACTGTTTCGCCTATCCAACAATTTATTTTCCAAGATGAACCTGGGGCAACACCCTTGTTAAACACATCTTCTTTTGAAGGAGCTTTTGAGCCGTAACTTCCAATAGCTCTGTTAGCTTGTGCACTAATACTCGGGTCAACTGCTTTTGCTTTGTAGGCTTTGTCTAAAGCAGCTTGGAATACCATTCTGGCTCCGAAAGGATCGCCTCCACCACAAGAGTTAGCACTGGTTGCATACATATTTGCAATTAACAAATAGGCTTTTCCAAGGTTTGGACGAGATTCCAATGCTTTGTAAGCATAGGTTCTAGCTTCTGCCAATCTACCCTTTTGATACATTTTACCTGCAATTAAGTATAAAATGTCAGCTTTTCTGTAACTATCAGTTTCCAAATCAACCGCTTTTTTGAAGTACTCAATCGCTTTTGCTTCATTTTTCTTTTTAAGTTGTAAGTTAGCATAAGATGCGTAAGCTTTGGCACTTGGATCTAAGTTAGTCAATTGTTCTACTATTTTGTCATAAAAATCAGAATCGTTACAATTTTTTTCCTCCAAACGACTCACACTACGATTTAACCAAACGATATCATCTTTATGGCCCTCATATTCAGATTGATACAAAGGGATCAATCGGTCGCAAGTGGCATATTCTTCAGACATTTGGGTAATCAAGTCAGCAACTTGGCTCATCCCTTCAAGGTTAACCGTGTATGCCTTCATATTATTTTGTTGTTTAGAGCTCAATTCAGCACCCGTTTCTTGGACAGTTTTGATTTCATCTAATTTTTTTGAATAATCATCGACTTTTGAATTGATAACGTCATTTAAATTATCATACATATCAAATATGTATTGTACATTGGTGTCTTTATTTCTATTTATGATCCCTTGGTAATATAATGGAATGGCAACAACACCCATATCGGTTGGGTCTATTTGATATGCTTTTTCAAGTAATTCAAAGTATTTAGGTTCAGGGCAACCGAATTTATATTTGAACATTGCCCATTCACTGTACATTTTAGCGGGATTTTCATTTGGGTAATATTGCAAACGTTGTGTGTAAATCTTACCAATTAAATCTTTTGCTGCTTGTTTATCTGCATCGGTTTGAGCATTTTTATAGCGATACTCAGCTATTTCCATCCCGTATTTATAGATATTAATAGTCAAATCAGGACAATTGTCAAATACCCATAACCAATTTTCGTATGCTAATTCGTAATTTTTATTTACCACATCTGGTTTGAACTGGTTGTATTTGACATTACATTCTGTTTGTTTATCTTGAGCAGATAAATTTAATCCTAAAAATAAAACTAAGAGGACTAATGTTGATGTAAATTTTTTCAATTCTAAAGTTTTCATTCGTTTTAAAAAATTAAATGTTAATATATCTTACTTTTAAGAAACCATTTATCTGATAAGTTAATTCCGAAACGCAAATTAAAATAATTTTCTTGAATTAATCCAGTATTTATGTTACCTCTTTTACCAAATTCAGCACTAAAGTTTAATTTTGAGAGCTGGTTTCCTATTGGCAATCCTAAACCAAAAGATATGCCAAAGTCATTTAATTCAGAATAACTTGAAGATGAAGTACTTGTTAATAATGATAAACCTGTTTTTTCAATTCTAGTTCCAAATCTATAAACCACTCTATTCCAATAGCTTGTGATTGAGTTTTGTTTTGGAATATAATATCCTCCTATTTTAAGTGAGTAGTAGTTGGTCGTTTTATATTTCATGCTTTCGAGTAAGTTAGCGTCGTAGGTCCACGCACTTTGGTTGTCGTATTCTAAGCCTGCAAACCATTTATTTTTTTCGCCAAACCCAATTCCGGAGTGAAATAAAAGGGGTCTTGTTATTTTTCCTTTAATTCCAACATTTTGAAAAAGGGTGTCTTGCGGTATTTCTCTACCATCAGAGCCATACAAAAAAGTGTAGAGATAATCAGAACTCGTTTTGTTTATTGCGTTTTTAAATTTTAAAGAGGATTCAATCGAATAATTTACTTTTTCATTCAATTTGCTATCATAGTATAAACCGATTTTTAGAGCCAAACCACCCAAGTTTGATTGTTTATTGTATTTAGTGTATAGTTGACTTTCAACACTTTTGTTGAGTATTTCGTTTTTTACATTTCCAAACAACACTTCCCCTTCCATTCCTAATGATAATTTTTCTGTTACTTTGTATCCGGTTCCTAAGAAAAATCTATTGGTTCCTCCATTTCCGCTGTATAAGGTTATATTATCAATACCGCCCTGTGAGTTATATTTTTCGTCTAAAATTTTATAACCAACACTCGTATTGGGTTGAAGCCCTACCATTAGGCCCATTTTTTTTGTAATGGGAAATCCAAGTGCTAAATAGGACAATTCAGTTTGAGCCGTTTTTTGTTTTTGTGTTCCATCTTTAAGGGTGAGAAATTGAGATTTTCCACCAATATCGAAAACAGTTAATTGGATATTACTCAAAAAAGAGGGGTTTGTAAAATTTAATTCACTCTCGTGATTTAAGCCAAGAGAAATACCTCCCATTCCTGATGAGGCAACATTAATTTGTTGGTTTGTAGCTCCTATTCCAAAATAAGAATAAGGAGATCTTGTAGCTACCTGTGCGTGATTGACGAGAGCTAAAAACAGGACGAACCAAAAAAATATTTTTTTAATCATTGATGTTTAATTTCGATATTATATATAATCCTTGGAGGAGGAAAAAAGGTTTGACAAAGATGTTACTTTTTACTTGTTTAGCCAAAAAATCAGCATCTCCTCCTGTTAAAACTACTGTTAATTTTTTAAATTCGGTATTATATTGGTTAATTATTCCATCTATTTCTCTGGCAATACCGTTAATAACACCAGAATGAATAGAATTTGCAGTGGAGTTGCCGATAAAGGATTCCGGCTGTTGTTTCTCTAAAAGAGGGAGATTTGCAGTATAGTCATTCAACGCTTTGTATCTTGCATTGATTCCTGGAGCAATGGCTCCTCCCAAATATTCAGATTTCTCATTGACAAAATCATAGGTAATGCAAGTCCCTGCATCAATCACTAACACATTTATGTTTGGAAAATAATGTGTGGCGCCGGCAGCCAAAGCTATTCGGTCCACACCCAATGTTTGGGGTGATGCATATAAATTTTGGAAAGGAAGCTTGAAGTCATATCCGAGCACTTTACACTTAAATAAACTGAAAATCAAATCTTTGTTTGAAGTGCTTAGTTTTCCTACAGAAGATAATAGCGCTAGTTTGATGTTGTATTGTTTGGCAATATGTTTTATTTCGGCTTCAAAATCAGTATAATAAAATGAGGCGTGAATTTTTAAGTTGTCATTTTCAAACAACCCGATTTTTATTAATGTATTACCAATATCTATTACTAATATCAATATTTCCTTTTTAAAATATTATAAGATTAACATAGCATCACCATAGGAGAAAAATCTATATTTTTCATTGATTGCTTCTTTGTAGGCTTTCATGATTAAATCATAACCGGCATAAGCAGAGACCATCATCAACAAAGTTGATTTTGGCGTGTGAAAATTGGTTATCATAGCATCAGCAACACTAAAATCGTAAGGAGGAAATATGAATTTATGCGTCCATTTATCGCAAGGGTGTAATAACTTGTTTGCTGAAACAGAACTTTCAACGGCACGCATCACAGTAGTTCCCACTGCAATAACTCTTTTACCATCGGCATGTGTTTGGTTTACTTTGTCTGCCACATCTTGTGTTATGATAACTTGTTCAGAGTCCATTTTGTGTTTAGAAAGGTCTTCTACTTCCACTGGATTAAAAGTCCCGAGACCAACGTGTAAGGTTAGTTCAGTAAAATCTACCCCTTTGATTTCCATTTTTTTCATCAAATGTTTTGAAAAATGCAGTCCTGCTGTAGGTGCAGCTACAGCCCCTTCGTGTTTTGCATAAATGGTTTGATAACGTTCAGCATCTTCTTTAGTAGGCTCTCTTTTGATGTATTTAGGCAACGGGGTTTGTCCTAACTCTTTTAATTTAGCTATAAAAGATTCGTGGTCACCGTCAAAAAGAAAACGCAAGGTTCTTCCACGAGAAGTGGTATTGTCAATCACTTCGGCTACTAAGTTATCATCATTATCAAAGAAAAGTTTATTTCCAATTCTGATTTTTCTTGCCGGATCAACTAACACATCCCACAATCTGTGTTCGGAATTGAGTTCTCTCAATAAAAATACTTCTATTTTAGCACCTGTTTTTTCTTTTTCACCTATTAATCTTGCTGGGAAAACCTTAGTATTATTTAATAACATTAAGTCGCCTTCGTCAATATAATCTATAAGATCTTTGAATAGTTTATGTTCTATAGTTTTTGTTTTTCGATTGATGACCATCAAGCGAGATTCATCTCTGTTTTCAGCCGGATATTCTGCGAGCAATTCTTTTGGTAAATCGAAATCGAATTTGGATAATTTCATCTGTTTATAATTGTTTAATTCACTTTGTAATTATTTTTTTAGCGGAGTTCATTGATGTGCTCACGCTAAAGACGTGACAGGTTTGCAGTTGTTTTTTAATGGTCATCCCGCCTTGCGGGACAGGAATGGAATCGCATTATCTTCATCGGTGTTTATCTCACACTACAATTATTTTTTAATAGGTGTTCGATGATTTTCAATTGCTTACACAAACTTGTTGTTAATGGCGATTTCATAAATAGTATAACTGTATATATTGTATTCTAAAAAGTCGGCAAATATACAATATGCATTTACCGAAAGTCAAGTAAAAAGTATTTTTTTTGAAAATAGATAAGATTTTATAGAACATTTGAATAAATTTTACTTGTTGATGGCATAATTCTTGATAAAAATTCTTTAAATGTTAAAGTATTTTTTGCTTTTTCTATTTATTGAATAATTGAAGATTATTGTTTTGAAAATAATATTATACAATCGTGACTTTTTTTTTAAATAAAGTTTAATATCTAATCCCTTTTTTAATTATGAAGAAAATTATTTTCATTGGTTTTTTGTTTCTAACTATTTCGTTTTTTGGTCAATCAAAATCAGTTAACAACTTATCAGAATTTGCAAGAGTAAACATAGGATTGCATGGAATTGATTTGTCTTATGAATTTCCAATAGCTAAAAAAATTGTTTGGGAAAATAGTGTTGGATTGGGGATGGGTTCAAATAGTTACAATAGTTCAGCTAATTACAAATTTTTACTGAATAATCCAGTTCCTTATTTAAAATCGGAATTAAAATATGTTTATAACACTAAGAAAAGATTATCAAAAGATAAAACTATTGACTTGAATTCAGGTAACTATGTTGGATTACAGTCAAAATATAGTTTTGGTGATGTTGATTACTATGAATTGAACAAGACGCTTTTAACAGAAGTACATTGGGGAATTCAAAGACCCCTTGGAGGTCGATTTACATTTAATACACATATTGGATTGGGAGTTTTGAAGGATTTTGACACAAAAAACGCACAATTTTCTCCAACTATTGGTATGAAGTTTGGCTATAAATTATTTTAAAAATTGACTTTAACTTTGTTGGGAAATATCAATTATTCAAACAAAGTTTGATTTATAACCTCAATTTATAATAGCGATTTTTGTCAGGCTAGTTTCAGACTTTTCCTTGCTATATAACATTACTATATATACACCGGAAGCCACTTTATTTCCCGCCATATTGGTTTTATTCCATACTACTTTGCCGCCAAAATCTTGTTGACCTTCTTTTACATTGGTTTCATAGACCAATTTTTCGGCTGCTTCTACAATTTTTACATTGGTTCCATAAGGAATGTTTTTGCCATTTCTACCAGCAATTGTAACGAATTCATGTTTGTTTTCAGTCAGATATTCAGCAAGTAATCCTTTTGGTAGATCGAAATCGAAAATGGATAATTTTACAAATAGTATAACAGTATATATTGTATTCTAAAAAGTCGGCAAGTATACAATAACTATGTAGGCGTTGTCAAGTAAATTGGTAAGATATTTAATTCTTAATGAATTTTATTGAATTCAGCGTGCTATTTTGGAGAAATGAAATAAAATAAATTCCTTTTTCTAAAGAAGAGACGTCAATAGTGTTTTGATATTCAGATTGTAAAACGCATTGCCCCAAGGTGTTAAAGATTTTTATTTTTTTCAAATTAGCTGATTCATCTTGAATGATGTAAATTTTATCTTGCGTTGGATTTGGGAATATTGTAATGTTAGTTGATTCTATATTTTCCAAACTTAACATGGTGTCAATATAATTCATAGCACTTTGCATATCAGGTAAGGGCCCAATGTGTCCGGAAACTTCGCTTCCTTGAGGAATTCCGGTAGTCACCAAAATATTTTTCATTTGCGCCGGAGAGAGATATTCGTTAGTCAAATCAAAATAATAAGATTGTAAAACAGCAGCACAAGAGGCAACAATGGGAGTAGCTGAACTTGTACCACTAAAACTGGATGTGTAGGTTTGGTTAAAATCATTATTTAAAGCGGATAATGTGTCATAACCTGTAGTATAAACATTCTCTCCCCAACCTTGTACATTTATTCTGTTGCCATAGGTGCTAAAACTTTTTCTATTATGTGATACGTTGGCAGTTCCGGCTCCTACAATGATGGCGCCGCTATCACCACGTGCCATATAATCAGCATAATCGGCACTGTCTAAATTTTGATTGCCGTTGCCGGCAGCTGCTACTATAATAATTCCGGCATCTGTCGCTGCTTTTGTCAAATCCCAAATGGAATTTACATATTCTGCAGGTACAAAGCCATTACTGTTTCCAACTGTACTATTTATTTGCATCTCAAACATGATAATATCTCCCGCAACACTATTATTGATAGCTTGATTAACAGCATACCAGCGATTATATTCATTCTCTTTGGTCCATTCAGGGTAAACAATAACTTCTGTTAAACCATGTGCCAATCCGGTAACACCATACGTTCCGTTGTGAGCAAATACTTGTCCTAAGGTAGCAGTGCCATGTTCAGTATAATTTGTTGAACAACTTTCGTTTATGGTCATACCGGAGGCTAAGTTGATATTGATATCATTAAATTCTTCGTGATTTTTGTTAAAGCCGTATTCTACATCTCTCAAGCGGATAGTTTGTCCGTTGTAGCCTTGACTCCAAGCATATGCCATATTTACGCCGGGATTGGCCTTGATATAGGTTTGGTTAGGTTTAAAATCAGGTGTTGTGGGAGCAATGTCACTCGGAGGAGCAACCGGATTGTTGCATATCAAATCACAATATCTTACTGAATTCCATTTTTCCATTTTGTTCTTTAATGTCGTTAATTCAGTAGCATCTAAATTTGATTTAACTTTAAAAATTCTTTTCAAATTTTGAATTGATTCATCATTTTCTTTTAATTTTTTGACTTGATTTGATAAATTAATTAACTTCTCTTCTGAAATTGTAATTGCTTTTGTAAAATACAAATCAAATTCACTAAATATTTGCACTGCATCCGGTTCAATTTCAATTAATTTTTGTTTGAGATTTTGGGCTTCTGCATTTTTTATTTTTTCATCAAAAGCTACATATAGGTCATATTGACTTTGTGCAAAAAGGTTAGCAAAAATAAAGAAGAACATTGAAAAAAGATATGTGTTTTTTTTCATAAGGATTACGTTTTAATGGAAACTTCAAAAATAGTAAAAAAATTGACTATTAGTTAATTATAGCAATTTTTGTCGTTGTCACTTCAGCTTCGTCCTTGTAATACATTAATACTACATATACACCGGAAGCCACTTTATTTCCCGCCATATTGGTTTTATTCCATACTACTTTGCCGCCAAAATCTTGTTGACCTTCTTTTACATTGGTTTCATAGACCAATTTTCCGGCAGCATCTACAATTTTTACATTGGTTCCATAAGGAATGCTTCCTCCATTTCTACCTGCAATAGTAACAAATTCGTGTTTGCTTTTGACCGGATTTGGATATGCATATACTTCACTTAAGTGGTCTGCATAGGGAGCTATTTTACTATTGTAAGCTACTATTCCTTTGTCAGTGGCAAAATAGATTTTTCCGGTAGAACCGTCAAAACGAATATTTAATATTTTATTGGAAGGTAATGGAGAATTTTGCTTGTTAAATATAAATAAAGTTTTTTTACCATCAGAATTAGTGCATAATACACCTGAACCGTCCGTGCCAAACCACTTATTGTCCGCTCCATCCACACAGATGGTTCTAATGGTTTGGTTACCCAACAAAGCATCACCATAACCATCGTTTTGACCGTTGTCGATTTTAACCGGTTTTGCATTATAGGTTGATAAGTCAAACATAGAGGAGGAGGCATTGAAAAAACGCAATCCACCGGTTGTTCCTATCCAAACCCTATTTTCTTTATCAACTGCAATTGACTTGACATAGTTTTCCGGTAAGTCCCCTTTATTCGGATTGGTGGTTAAACTCATTATCTTGGTTCCGGCTTCATTTACAACTAATGCTCCATTTACAGTGGAACCTACCCATTTATTTCCGGTTTGATCTATTGTGATTTCACTTAAACCGTAAGTTGGGTTTGGAGTAATTGAAGTGAGGTATACTTCACTCCACGTGCCGTTATAATATTTTTTTAATTTGTTGTAAAGCCAAGGAATCCAAAGTGCTCCATCTTTGTCGAAAATACTGCTGCTTACTCTTGGTCCATAAAATAATCCATTATATAAAAATAATTCTAAACCACTGTTTAAATGATTCCATCGTTCTACCACTTCATCATTTTCTAGAATTAACATTCCATCACCCCAAGAACTTACATATACTTTATTGACATTGTTGGGGTCGAAAGTGACGTGAACTAGATCTTTGTAATTTACTCCTTCGGATGAAAAAGGTAAATTGACCCAAGATGTTCCGTTGTAGTGACTTATTCCTTTACTGTAGCCATTAGGTACTTGTGCGCTGTCTTGATAACCACCGTAAACTACCCACAAGTGATTGTCTTTGACTGAGATGGAAAAAACGTTGTTTAAGGAAGGTCCTTCCGGATGTATTTCAATAAAATTATTGATGTTTGTGAGCGAACTTTTTAAAATTCCAAATTCATTAGTGCCGATGTAGAAATCATTATTAAAAGTATTGGCAGTATTGGCTGTGTAATTTTGATTTTCATACGCGTTTGAAGTAAAAAGCTCAAATAATGTTTGAAAATTGATATCATAACTCTTTATATGATATTGAGATGTTGCTGTGATTTTATCCGAATCGGTTTTTAAACTCCTAATATTATCATATAAACTTTGAACAAGTGTTAGGCTGAAATCAGGATTGATTTTATAAATATTTTGATTTTCTGTGATGTATATATTGTCATTGAATGTATTTATACATTTATAATGATTAGTTTGATGCTTTGTCCAATTGTTAGAATCAATAAGAAATGGATTTGAGATGTCAGCAGTATAGAATCCGTTTTCGGTAGCTGCATAAATCAGGTTGTTGAAAATTGAAATTTCATTCACTTGTACTTCACTGGAGTTAGTGCCAATAAAATAGGTTTCTAAAAAAGTTTGAGTTTCTAAGTCAAAAGTAACGATTCCAAAAGGGGTTGATAAATAAAGTGTATTATTATTGGCGTAAATACTATTAATTCTTTTACTTCCAATTAAATTGAAATTGGTGATATCAGGTTTTTTATATATTTTTCTGTTTTCATCTATAATTTCGATTAATCCGTTTTCGTATCCTATGACAATTTTATTGAGTGATTTACTGTAAAAAAGCGTACTGGTTGTTTCGCCCGAAAGACCGTTAACAGAAGATAATTTCTCGTTTTTTTGGATTGTTTTGTCATAGATAAAAAGTGCATTTTCAGAAAGAGAAATAATTTTTTGATCGTCTTGGTAAAAGTCTAATACTTTGTTGTAGGAATAAAAATCCTCCCACGCACTGCTATAATCCGTTTGAGAAGACATTAAAATAGGTAACAAAAAAAGAATATACCAATACTTCATACGAGACAAATATTATTATGATGACAAAAATTTAAATGACTTCTAAAATGACTTTGTTTCACTATTTTTTTCTAAAGTTGTTTCTTTGTTTAATATGCTGTCTTTTGGGACGATTTCTTTTTTCTTTTTCTTCTTTTTTTTTGATATTTTTATTTTATCGAAATCATAATTCCACATTATTCCTGCTCCTTGAGTATATCCTATGTCTTCGTCGGAGTATAGGATTTCGTTTTGTCTATTAAACATTTTTAAAAACAGCGTTTCTTTTTTGTTGATAGGAAGTTCTGCGGATAAATTTCCGGCAATGTTGGCATCGGTTTGACTTCCTGTGGGTACATTTACTTCGCCGTTGATAATAATATTTTCATTTTTGCCTAATTTGGTAGAAAAAGAAACGCCCAATTGATTTTCTGTTTTGACATTTTCAATATTTTGATTGCCTTGCGTGTAATCAATTCCGAATTGAACTTTGTCGTTTGGATCAGAAAAAATTTCCATTAATGCATTAGAGAGAGTGGCAGTAACGTCAGAAATTCGATCATTTGTGAAGCTATTGACAGAACCTAAATAGTCAGTCTTGTCCGGATTAGTAAAGCTGCCAAATGCCAAAAGTGACACAAACTGAATAATATTTCCGGAATCTTGTTTTGACATTACGAATTCTAATTCAGAAGCTAAATCTACACCGGCATTTGGAATAGAAATGTCAAATTCTTGTACTGAATTAAATAACTCTCCGGTGATTTTGGTGGTCAGATTCACAGGAATATTTTTATTAGAGTTATAATCTGGCAAAATAGTTTTGGGGTTAGCTTTTACTGTATATACTGCTTCAATATCTAATTCAGCTTTGTAAGGATCACCGTCAAATGCAATAGTTCCACCGCTTTTTACAATAAACGGTTTGTTGATGAATAATCCGTATTGGAAATTATAAATACCACTATTGACCACATAGTCACCATACATATTGAATAATCCTTTGGTGTCAATATCCATTATAATATTACCTTTGCCTGTTCCTTGTAAATAACTTCCGGTTGCTTTATCTATTACCATTTTTATTTCTGCATTTTTGTTGATGTCAAAATCAAAATTCATAGTTAGACCTTTCTGGTTAGATATTATTTTTTTAGAAGGATTTTTTTCTGCTGTATTTTGATGGTCATTAACATTTTTAAATTGAATCAAACTGGAGCTTTCTACGGTTTTTAGATCACTCATCGGAATGATAATTTTTGTTCCGGGGTTAGAACTTCCACTGATTGTAATGTTTAAATTGTCAAAATCGCCATTAAAAAGAGCCAGCCCTTCTAAATAACCGGTTCCATAAAACAAGGCATCTTCCGTTTCCGGAGTATTTAATGTTAAAAGGTTTTTTGTCTCTATATTGAGGTCTAAAGACCAATTTACAAAGTTGTTATGTGTTATATTACCGTTGACTGTTCCTGATGTTTTATATTTTGTGTCAAAAAGCGAAGCATTTTTTAAAACAAACGATTGATTTTCTAAATACAAATGCGTGTTCTCGGCTAAAGAGTAATCTACATTAATAAACGGAAAGTACATTCCAACCCCTTCTGCAATCAAATCGCCACTGAAAACAGGATTCTGCAACTTTCCGTTGATGCCTGCTTCACCACTGATTTTACCCCTTACATTTTCCATAACACCTTCGCCTAAGACATTCAGAGGAGATATATTAAAATTATTAAAACTGAGTATCGTGTGTATCATAGGATCTTTTCCGTTAAAATCCATTTTACCGTTAACAGAAAGATTTTTAGATAATCCTTTTTCCAAGTACAAATCGATTAGATATTCTTTATTATTTTTTCCGCCTTTTATCTCGCCTACTAAATCCCCTTGTAGTTCCCCATTTACAGTAAAATCAATCAACTGGACGTCGGCTCTTGGGATGAGCATATTGTTGCGTTTTTCTATCCAAATACCACCATTTATTAGTCCGGTCAAGTCAAAATCTTCGAGTTTAGGGATAATTTGCTTGAGTTGAACTCTATCTAAATCTATGTTGTAATTCCGATAATTTTCTCCTTGTTGATCTCCGAAAAAAGTTATGGTCTGACCATTGGATTGAAAACGGAAATTGTCATACGTTATTAATTTTGAATTAGGGTCATATATTAAAGTGTTAGCATTGTTTTTGTCCGGAATTATATCCCATTGGGTTCCATTGAAAACTATTTTTGAATCTTCAAAAGCAATAATAGAGTTATTGTTTTTATCAATGGTGTGATAAAAAGCTAAATTGTATTTGTCTTTTAATTCATGACCGCCGTCGAATTCTGTTTGAAAGTACAAAGTATCGTTTAGGGTTACATTCACCAAATTGAGATTCGAAATGTTGTAAATACTGTTTTTGAAATTAGCTAAGGAAAATTGTGTATTAAATAAAGGATTTTTATTGTCTATCTGTAGTTTTATTTTTTCAAAATAATTGTCATACATCTTGACTTCAGGAGATCGGAATGTGAATTTAAAAAGTTCATCATCAGCATCAATCTCCCCGCGAATAAAAGTGTTTTCACCTAAATTAATATCCGGTAAAAACACAGCCACAGCCTGATTGTAAATATTAAATTTAAAATTTAAAAATTGTCCCGGACTTACAGCGTAAGGTTTAAAATTCGCATATACACTGCCAAATGCATTAAGAGCTAATTTTGGTAATTCCGCATATTTGAATTTTCCGTTGATGGTTCCATTTACAATATCCGTTGAATTAATTTCTAAATTTTGTATTCCATTATCCAATTTTGAGACTATTGTAAAATCTTCAAAGAAATAGTCTTGATGTTCATTGATGTAATTGGCACTTCTAAATTCAATTTTCCCTTGCATATTTTCCAAAGTATTGCCAACCATATCCACTTTGATATCGCCTTTGAGAATGGACATACTATCGCGATCAAAAAGATGTAATTTTTTGAAATTGGAATACTCAACACAAGTTTCAAAATCAAACACGTAATTATCTTTTGATAAATCGGCAATACCATCGAATGTCAATTTCAAATTGGGGTCGTTGGCTTGCAATTTCCCATTAAATTTTTTATTGTTTACATCGCCTTGTAATGCAATATTGGTGTAAGTATAACCTTTGTATTGGTAATCGTAAATTTTAGCATCGATTTTGGTGTTCAGGTCTTTAAGTGAAAACCCTTTTCCGATGATTGTTGCATCCATTGTGATATTGCCCATTGTAGGATCATTGACTAATGAACCTAATTTAAGTCCTTTCACTTTGATATCGCCGTCATAAGAAGAACGATTGATGTCGTTTATATTACTCAAAATTAAGTCGGTACTGAAATCACCTAATGCGGTTTGTGCATTGACAAACGCATCTAATTCATCCACATTGATTTTGGCGCGTCCGTTTACTTTGAAATGTCCTAATTTATCAGCTTGTCCTGGAAGATTTTTCCCTAACACATTAGGTAAGAGGGTTCTTAAATATTCAGCGTCCATTTCCAAATGCGCTATTTTGGCATCGAGTTTAAACCCTTTTTCTGTATCAAATGCGTTGATAAATCGGTAATTTCCTTCTATTCGGGCATTATCAGCGGAAGACAGATTTAGGTTGTCTAAAGTAAAATCATTTAAAGTCCCATTTAACGTGGTGGAAAGATGCACATCATCAGTATCGCCAAATTCTGCATAGAATTTTTGGAGATCCTTCATCGCTAAATCTGTATCAAAAAGGGTAGCAACTATCTTGACTTTATTGTTAAAATCAGACATTTCGCCTTCTTTATACTGAAAACTTATGTCACCATTAATTTTAGAAAATGGGGTTTTTAAATAGGTGTTTTTAAATTGCATTCCGGTTTTAGAATAACTGAAATCCGTATTCATTTTTTCTGCAATCAACCCGCGACGGTCTATCATCGAAAGATTTCTAATGTCGCCAAATGCTTGAGGTCCATCGACTTTAAAATTTTTTACTTCTGCATTAATTTGATCAAATTGTTCTATGGCAAGCGCTTGTTTGTTTAAGTCAAAAAGGCTAAAATGAGCGTTTTTTAAATTAATCTGTTTGATAGTCAGTAGAAAACCTGAAGGTTTTCCGGTAGGTTCCCCTTCTAATTTTTTGATGAATTCATAAAAAGCACTTTCGGTTTCCCCTTTATATGTTTTAATTTTCAAAGTTAAATCATCTATACTCACTACGTTAAAACGAGGTTTTCCCATTTTTAAGCGATCAAAATCAATGATTGAAGTTTTGAGATTCCCGATGTAGATAATAGTGTCTTTTTGCGGATCACGAGCATAAATTCCTTTTACTTGTATTTTTCCTAAATAAGATAAATCAACTTTATCTATCTGAATATCAGTTTTAAATTCCTTGTTTACATAGCCTGTAAGTCGGTGAGCCAAACGTGTTTGAACACTCGGAAGAGATAATACAAAAGCCAAAATGAGCAATAAAACTAAAATTGCTGCTATGGTTTTTGCGAGTATTTTGACGAAACGTTTGATTTTGGTAAAATAATTAAAAATGTACTTTTGTAACTTATATTTTTTGACTTAAAAAGTCTGAAAGATCACGAACAATGAATAACAAACCCGAAACTTATATTTTAGCCATTGAATCATCTTGCGATGATACAAGTGCTGCTGTGCTCTATAACGACAAAGTACTGTCAAATGTTGTAGCCAATCAGAAAATTCACTCCGAATATGGCGGTGTTGTTCCTGAATTGGCTTCGCGTGCGCATCAACAAAACATTGTTCCTGTGGTGCATCAAGCACTTAAAATGGCAAATATCGGAAAAAATCAGTTATCTGCCATCGCTTTTACAAAAGGTCCCGGTTTGATGGGTTCATTATTGGTAGGAAGTTCGTTTGCCAAGTCTATGGCACAAGCATTGGAAATTCCACTCATTGCAGTGAACCATATGCAAGCCCACATCTTAGCGCACTTTATCAACGATGCAACACAAATGATGCCACCTTTTCCTTTTTTGTGCTTGACCATCAGTGGCGGACATACGCAGATTGTGAAAGTGAATGATTATTTGGATATGGAAATATTGGGGGAAACCCTTGATGATGCAGTAGGCGAGGCTTATGACAAAAGTGCTAAAATTCTCGGATTAGGTTATCCCGGCGGACCTATGATTGATCAATTAGCCCAAGAAGGCAACCCGTTGAAATATAAATTTAGTAAACCACGCGTAGGAGAATTAGAGTTTAGTTTCAGCGGATTAAAAACCGGAATTCTGTATTTTATTCAAGCCGAAACGGCAAAAAATCCTAATTTCATTGAAGAAAATAAAGCCGATATTTGCGCTTCCATTCAGCACACCATTGTTTCTATTTTGATGGATAAATTGGGAAAAGCAGTCCAAAAAACCGGAATTACCCACGTAGCAATTGCCGGTGGCGTAAGTGCCAACAGTGAAATCAGAAAACAACTCAAAGCCACCGAAACCACCAAAGGTTGGACAACCTATATTCCCAAATTTGAATATACCACCGACAATGCTGCGATGATAGGCATTGTGGGCTATCACAAATTTTTAAAGGGAAACATTGATGCGGTGGATGTTAAAGCAACGGCACGATTGAGTGTGGAGAAGGAATAGGTTTGTTGAAATTAATTCGAGTCTGTTTCTAATGTTCGCTAACTGCGTTACGCTCGTGTTGAAAACAGTCAGTTACAATAGTAAATTCCTTGGTTTTCAACACTTCGCAAGCCTTGTTAGAGAACATTATAAATCAGACTATTGACTAATAATACATACTCTAATTTATCTCCAATAAATTGAGAATGAATCTCATATCTCATATCTCGCATCTAAAATCTATTTACGAGAAAGAAAATGTGTGGGGGAGTAAATTGTTGGAAAATCTTTCAAATGATTTGAAACGTGAATTTCCCGAAATGAGTGGTTTTTCGGTAAGAAATCTTAAATACTTTAAATTTTTCTATAAGTTCTATAAAGATAGTTTTGGGCAACAAGTTGTTGCCCAAATTGAAGACAATGAAATTAGGCAACAATCTGTTGCCCAAATTCAGGATAGTGAGTTATATAATTTGCTTTTAAACATACCTTGGGGACATCATATAGTTATTTTCACAAAAATTAATAACCAAAAGTTGGCATATTTTTACATCCAACAAACCATCGAAAACAATTGGAGCAGAAATGTGTTGGAGTTGCAAATAAAATCGCAATTATTTGAAAGACAAGGAAAAGCTATTAGTAATTTTAAAGATACTTTGCCACAACCCTTTTCTGATTTAGCACAGCAAACATTGAAAGACCCTTATGTGTTTGATTTTATGCAGTTGTCTAATGATTTTAGAGAAAAAGACATAGAAAATCAACTGATCATTCATATTCAAAAGTTCTTATTGGAATTGGGCAAAGGTTTTGCATTTGTAGGTCGTCAATATCATCTGCAAGTTGCTGATAATGATTATTATATAGATTTGTTGTTTTATCATATCAAATTGAAATGTTATGTAGTTTTAGAATTGAAAAACACCAAATTTATCCCTGAATATGCAGGGAAACTCAATTTTTATCTTTCTGCAATAGACAGTCTTTTAAAAGATGAAAATGATAAACCCACCATAGGAATCATTCTTTGTAAGGACAAAAGTAATATTGAAGCCGAATTTGCCTTGCGCGACATCAATAAACCAATGGGAGTTTCAGAATTTGAACTTATACAGCAACTTCCATCACACCTTAAAAGTAGTTTACCAACCATTGAAGAAATTGAAAATGAGTTGAATAAATAATTTACCAAAAATTTTTTTTACATTTTTCTTTTTTATTTCAAAAGTTGTATTATCTTTGTACTATACAAATAGTATAATACAAACAAAATAAAACAATGAACAATGAACACAAACTAAATGAACTTCTCGCTTCTTGGGAAGACACTTACAAAAAGGGACAACTTACTTTGTGGATTTTTTTAGCCTTAAAAGAAGAAGCAAAGTATGTTGGGGAAATCAAGGATTTTGTGGAGACACAGTCGCGTGGATCGATGACTGTTGAAGAGCAAAGTCTTTATCGCACCTTGCGAAAATACGAGCATATTGGCGTTTTGAAGCACGATCTGGGAAAAGGTAATAAAGGTCCTGAAAGAAAATATTATACTTTAACCCAATTGGGATTGGATCTTTTTTCAAAATTTGTGCAGCGAAACATTCAACTTTTTTTTAATGACAAAATTAAACAACTTTTAAACTTTTAGACAAATGAAAACATTTTTCACCAAACATTTATTGATTTTTGCTTTTGAAGCAGCAGTATTTACGCTTATTTTCCGATATTTTTTAAGTTATGGGATTGAGAATAAATTAACTTGGATAGTAGTTTCTTCTGCAATTTTATACTATTTCGGGATGTTCGGAATCGGTTTTTATTATGGAAAAGCAGATGCAGAAAGATTACCCATCAATGATGTAGGATTTCGATTTCATCTTGTTACCTATTTGGTACATAACATTATTTCGTATCTGTGGTTTTACTACGGATTTAATTCGCATTATGAGAGAATCTCAACTATTTACATTGTGGCTATGATTTGGGGATTTTTCTTATTTATCCATTTTATATTCTATATTTGGAGTAAGAAAAACAGTATAGAAGGGCTTAACAAGGAAGATCTATTTGACTGATGAATTTAGATGAATTTAGATGAATTTGGGTAAAATATTTATAAAGGAGCAAACCCCAAATTCAATATTTTCAAAACAATTATTATGATTACACGTGTAAAATTTAAAATATTTTATACGTGTAATTATTTATTTTGTACATTTGTATTTTAAAAATTCATTAATATGAACACAAAACTCACCTTGACCTTAGATAAAAACGTCATTGAAAGTGCTAAAAAATACGCTCGCAAACGAGATAGAAGTCTTTCAGATATAGTGGAGAATTATCTTAAATTACTTTCGGATGATAAAACACATCAAAGAGATAAATCCGATTCAAAAATTCAAAAACTTAAAGGTTCATTTAAAATGCCAAAAGATTTTGATTATAAGGAGACTTTGTCTAATATACTTATTAAGAAGCATTTAATATGAAAAATGTGTTAATAGATACTGATGTTATTTTGGATTTTTTTTTTGATAGAAAACCTTTTTCAGAAGATGCAGCGGTTATTTTAAGTTTATGCGAAAACAAAAAATTAAATGGTTTTATTACGCCGGTAACTGTGAGTAATCTTTATTATATTTTGCGTAAAACAGCCCAGCATCAAAAAGTGATTCAGCATTTACGCGATTTATTAGAAATAATTGAAATAAGTAACATCAATAAAGAAACCATTTTACAAGCATTAACATCAAATTTTACTGATTTTGAAGATGCTTTGCAAAATTATTCTGCTGTAAATAATGCTGAAACAAAAATAATTATAACAAGAAATACAAAAGATTATAAAACAAGTGAACTTTCTATAATGACTCCCGAAAATTATTTGAAATCGATTTCTCAATAAATCGTATTTTTACACTTTAAAAACTCCATAAAATGATAACAAAAGAAAAACTCAAAGAACCTATTGAGACATTTCCTGAACAAGTGGAAAATGATGATTTGATGGAGAGATTATTATTAATTGAAAAAATAGAAAAAAGAATAGAATTGTCTGAAAATAATGAAATTATTTCAGAAAATGAATTAAAAGAAGAGATGGAACAATGGTTTCAATATTAAAATATAAATTGTGAGAAATTCATAACAAGTAATTCGTAATTCGTAATTCGTAATTCGTAATTCGTAAATTGTAATTCGTAAATCGTAATTCGTAAATCGTAAATTGTAAATCGTAATTCGTAACTCGTAACTCGTAAATTCGTAAATCGTAACTAGTAATTCGTAACTATCTTGATTACAAAAACCACCATAGACCAAATATTTGAAGCCACTCGTGTAGAAGAGGTTATCGGGGAATTTGTGCAACTCAAACGCAGTGGTAGCAATTTGAAGGGGTTAAGTCCGTTTACCGACGAAAAATCGGCTTCGTTTATGGTGTCGCCGGTCAAGCAAATATGGAAAGATTTCAGTAGTGGCAAAGGAGGAAATGCCGTTTCTTTTTTGATGGAGCAAGAGCATTACACCTATCCGGAAGCACTGCGGTGGTTAGCAAAGAAATACAATATTGAAATAGAAGAAACCCAACAAGCCGAAGAAGATAAACAAGCACTGGACGAGCGAGAAAGTATGTATATCGTATCCAATTTTGCCAAAGATTATTTTCATCAAAATTTATTGGAAACTGAGGAGGGCAAAGCCATTGGATTGACCTATTTCAAAGAAAGAGGTTTTAGAGAAGAAACCATCAAAAAGTTTCAATTGGGGTTTGCGCCCAATCAATGGGATGCTTTTTCCAATCACGCTTTGAGTAAAGGTTATGAATTGAAATTTCTCGAAAAAACCGGTTTGACCATTGTCAAAGAAAACCGCAACATTGACCGCTTTAAAGGTCGTGTGATGTTTCCCATCCACAGTATGAGCGGACGCGTTCTCGGGTTTGGCGGTCGCATCTTAGACAGCACCGAAAAAGCGGCAAAGTATCTCAATTCACCAGCGAGCGATATTTATGATAAAAGCAAAGTGCTCTACGGTATTTACTTTGCCAAACAAGCCATTGCCAAAGAAAATAATTGTTATTTGGTGGAAGGTTACACCGATGTGATCACCCTACATCAAGCGGGAATAGAAAACGTAGTAGCATCGAGTGGCACTGCCTTAACTCCTGACCAAATCCGCTTGATAAAACGATTAACCCCCAATATTACCGTGCTTTATGATGGCGATGCTGCTGGAATCAGAGCGTCATTTAGGGGAATAGATTTGATATTGGAACAAGATCTCAATGTAAAAGTTCTCACTTTTCCCGATGGCGACGACCCGGACAGTTATGCACGCAAGGTGAGTTCGGAAGCGTTGAAAGAGTATCTTACACACAATGCAACTGATTTCATCAAGTTTAAAATCAGTATTTTGATGGAAGAAGCGCAAAATGATCCTGTCAAAAAAGCCGATTTGGTGCGTGACATCATCAAGAGTATTGCGGTGATTCCTAATTCTATTCAACGAGAAATTTACGTGCAGGAAACTTCCAAATTGATGGAAATTTCCGAAGGAGTTTTATACAATAGTTTGGCGCAGCAAATCGTTCAAAACAAAAAACAAGTTGGCGAACAGCGGATTGAAGAAACGATAAAGATGGAAGTGGTTGCACCATCGCAAACCATTGAAAATGAAATTAATGAAATAGAAAAATACGAAAAAGAAATTATCAAAACCTTGTTGCTTTATGGCAATCATCAAACAGAATTTGTGGATTGGGAAGAAGAAATAAACGCACTTGGTAAAAAAGAAATCAAGAAAAAAATGTACGAAAATTCAGTTGCAAAAGAAATCTATCTCAATTTGCAAGACGATGAAATAGAGTTTACGCACGAAGTGTTTAGAGAAGTATATAATATTGTCGTTCAACAATTTAATCTCGAACAAAATATTAATATCAAGACATTTACGCAGCACGAAAATCAAAAAGTGGCGCAATTGGCATCCGATATTGAAATGGAAGAAGACAAATATGTATTGAGCAATTGGGAAAGCAGAGACATCATAGTACATCCGAAGGAAACCAAAATTTCAAAGCAAGTAACCGACATCATTCTCAATATGCGTCGTGCTTTGATAGATCAAAAAATTAAATCTACGCTCAAAAGCATCCACGAACAAAGTCCCGAAAAGGAACAAATGGAAGAAGTGAAAAATTACACCAATTTAAGAAAACTTATTTTTGATAAGTTGCATAGGATCTTGTAGTTTTATTGATTTACGAATTACGAATTACGAATTACGAATTACGCGTATCGTAAAAAAAACTGATTTCATTTTAGATAAAGAATTACTGTAAAAACAATTACCTGGTTTATTATAAATTGTATAATAAATTTTTAAATTTAGGAATATAATCATTTGGAATTTAACAATATATGCAAGTAAAAATCATCAACAAATCACATCATCCGTTACCTAATTATGAAACCATTGCTTCTGCCGGAATGGATTTAAGGGCTTTTATAGCGGAATCTATTGAGTTGAAACCTATGGAAAGACGCATCGTTCCCACCGGATTGTATATTTCATTGCCCGTTGGCACCGAAGCGCAAGTGCGTCCGCGAAGTGGATTGGCTATCAAAAAAGGGATTACTTGCTTGAATACACCGGGAACTATTGATGCAGATTATCGCGGGGAAATAGGCGTGATACTCATCAATTTATCAAACGAAACTTTTGTAATTCAAGACGGCGAACGCATAGCCCAAATGGTGATTGCCAAACACGAAAGAGCCGAATGGGTAGAAGTAGCGGTTTTGGACGAAACTGAAAGAGGAGCCGGAGGATTTGGAAGTACGGGAGTATAAAAATTATAAAAAGTAAACAATCAATCCATTTTTGTAAAAAGAAGTTTCATATCTATCTCAGACTTCAAATGGATTTTCTATGGAATGTTATAACAATAAAATAGAACTGTTTTATCCAAGGTTATTGTTGTTTTTAATTTTTTATTTTTGTGAAATAAAATACTGCCAACAATAACAAAAAATCAAATCTATAAAAATGAAAGTATTATTTTTTTTTACTTTTTTTATCATTTCAAATTTATTTTATTCTCAACCCAAATTGATTAAAGACATAGATTCTGACCAAAAACAAGATACCGTTTTTATCGATTTTGAAAATAGAATAGTGTGTAAATTATCATTAAACAACTATCAAGCAAAATTTAGTGAGCCATTAGTTACAGGTGGAGATAACAAAATTATTGGTTCGGTAAATGGATTTACACTCGTTTCTTCTTGGGTGCAAGCTAGTCAGCGTATTAATTTTGTATTTAATAAACAACTCAATGAGATATTGCTCGAATTTTTTAGTATTGAATACTATGAAAATGCTTCTAATGATAAAAGCGGGATTGCATTGACAGATTTTTTTAATGGTAAATTTACAGGAAATTATAAGCATTTTGACGAATACGAGCAAACTCTTGTTACGCTACCAGAATTTATTGAAAAATTTAATTTTATAAAATTCACATTAGAAGATATTTCTAATTGGGACATCAGAAGCTTTCAATATATGTCTTCACAAAATTACATAAAAGCTGTTCATAAATATCTCATAAATAAATCGCCGGAAGAAATTGAAAGAGTTATTTTAAAAAATTTTTCCGATTTACATTCAATGACCGAAGAAACAATAGATTCTATTGAAAAATATTCAGATATCGCTACAAAAAATATAATTGATTTGATTTCCAATAATCCTGAAACTTTACATTATGACTTTCAAAAATTAGCTAAAAAAATTAAAATAATAACTTCAAAGGATGATAAATTACGATTTTACAGTTGGGATACAGAAAATGGTGGAACTATGCATTTTTATAGAAATATTGGTCAATTTCAAACAGAAACTGAAATAAGATCTTTTGTGCCACCTTTGATAGATTTAGATGATACTCAAAGTTATTGTTCAGCTATTTACATTGCAATAATTAATAATAAAAAATATTATTTGGTAATTACAAATGGAGTTTATTCATCAAGCGATTTAAGACAATCGGTACTTGCATTCAATATTAATGAAGATGAAGGATTAGTTCCTGCTTTGATTTTTAAAACTAATAACCAATTATCACATACAATTGATGTTGATTACGACTTTTTTAGTGTAAAAAATCATCCGGAAAGACCTTTTCAATTGATAACTTTCGATGAGAAAAAAAATATTTTATACATACCATTAGTTGACGAATTAAAAGTTACTTCAAAAAAATTGAAATATAAATTAAAAGGAATTCTACTTAAATATAAAGGAATAAAATGAAAAAAAAAGTCCTAATTTTATTTATTCTATTATGTGAATATTCTTTTTCGCAAGAAATTGTTTTCCCAATCGGCTACACTTATAATCAGGAGCACAGTTTTCACGTAGGCGTTGATATGCAATTGATAGAAGAAACTTTTTTTATAGTTGGTATAAGTGACAACGTAACTTTTCGAGATAGAAAAATAAAATCAAATCTCGAACTGCACATAAGTGCTATACCTTTTTCGAGTGAAAACAAATCTATTATTTTAAGTATGTTAATGGCTGAATTTGCCACAACAAAAGATTATTTTAATCCTAGTTTGGGTTTAAGTCTTTTTAATATAGTAAAAATAAAAACCGGATATAATTTTCCGTATAAATTAGAATATCAAGATAAAAAGGGAGTTACTTTTGGGCTTATTTTTTCTTTGGGTTCTATGAGTAAATTTAATATTATGTGAAAATGAAAAATACTTTTATATTAATTTTTTTTGTCCAATCTGTTTTTGCTCAACAAAGTTATAAGATTCAAATTCTAAAAGATTCTTTATATGCGGAAGTTAAGATTACAGAAGGATTTGAAGAAGCGGTTTTTAAAATGGGAACCATTTCTTTTTTTGACGCAAAAAAGGATATTTCTATTATTCAAATAGATTCGATTGAAATGCCCTATGGTTATAGATTTGAAGATATAATTGAATCGGGAGTTCAAGAAATTCCTTATAACCAACAAAGTTTGTTGATTTACGAAGATTTTAATTTTGATAGCAATCCTGATTTAGCCATATATAGTGGAAATTTTAGTTGCTATTCTGGTCCTTCTTATGATGTATACTTGTACAAAAATAACACATTTGAATACAATCAAGATTTTACCGATTTGGCGTTATATAATTGTGGTTTTTTTGGTATAAACTCTTCAAAAAAGCAACTTTCAACTTTCACTAAAAGCGGTTGTTGCTTTCATAGTTCATCGGTTTATAATGTAATTAATGATGTTCCAACTGAAATACAACGTACAGACTCATATTATTCCTTGCCTTTTTTAGAAGTATCAGAATATGAAATAATTAATGATTCACTCCGTCTTTTTTCGTCTAAAACCTTTTTTGATGCTGTTGAAGGAGATATTGCCGAAATAGTCTCGTTCAAATTAAAAAACAGTTCTAAAAAAGTGGTCATTTTTAGTTCGGATAAATTGTATCTAAATTATGTTTTGCTTAAAAATAAAGACGAAGTAGAATTTAATTTTTCCTTTTTTATAAGTGATACAAATAACACGTTTAATTTTGAAACTAATTTACTTTCTTTTACGAACGATCAAGTAAAATATGAAATCTTTCAAGAAATTTCAAACCGTAAAATAACTAAAATAGGAATTAATGTGTATCAAAATGGTAAAAAAACAGTTTTAAAAGGAGTACCAAAAACCATAAAAGGCAACTTGAACGATTTGCAATCTATGAAGTTGGAAAATTTAATTTTAAAGTAAAGATGAGTTATATTAAAAAAAGAGCATTTGATTTTGATGTTTTTAAACAAATTTTAGATAAATACATTTTGTTAAAAAATCAAAATTGTTTGGAACATATTGAGAGCACCACCAAATTGTTTCCCAACGGTAAGCGTCAGCAGGATTGTGTTTTATGCCAATTGCCGGTGTATAAAAATGAATATGAAGTTTATAAAAATGAAAATGAAATTATTTGTAGTGACTGCTATTACAAATATATAGATGACAATAATCGTCGTTTATATGAAATTACCGATTTTGAAGAAAAAGTAACTCGTTCCAATGCTAAAATTGAAAATTTGAACAATCAGATGCAATCAAATTCAGATTTTTTACCAAGCGAAAGTTTGCTCACAGATACCTTTAAAGGGCTTAGTCTCAAAGAAGTTGAACACGCATTAGGTTATCCAATTAATTATGGTGATTTTGATCGTGGTTTGGCTTCCGGTTTTTGGAATATAAATAAATCTAAATATGAAATTTGGTTTCAAGATTTAGTTTGTACAAAAGTAACTTTCAGAAATCAAAATGATGAAACAGAACCAATTTATGTTGCAACAAATAGTACAAACCAAAAATCAATTGGTTTGCATATCCTGAAACGATTTGGAATTTTTCTTTCTGTTTGTATTGGTTTTTCGTTTTTATTCAAAAAAATATACGAACCTTACAATCGTACTTCAATTATGGGAAGCGATAGCGATTGGTTGTTAATCATTTTTAACTTCATTTTCATCGTGATTTTCTTTTTCTTTTTGCTGATTGAAGCATTTAAATTTAAAGACTCGCAAATAAAATACCGTTATGCTAATTTAGTAATGATGTTTGTATTAATTCTTTTTGTTTTTAGTGCATTATTTTTTTGAGTTCATAAAAATTTACATCAGAAATAAATTCTGATTTTAAAAATTAATTTTTTGTTTAAACCAATATTTTTAAATATTATGAAAAAAAAATTTTCCAAATTATTCCAAGCCAAAACTGATGACCAAGAATCAAATGGTATTGTATTCTTTAAGGTTTTAAATGCAATTTATAGTTATTTATATAATGAAAGCAAAGACGATAGTCTAACTTTTAAAATGAAAGGTTTTAAGGATATTATTTCGGCAATTTTGTACTCTTTTCCTGATTCTTTTTCTTCTGAAGAAATACAAAATGAAATAAAAGAAAAGGGATTTACTAATTCTTATGAAGTCTTAAATGAACTTTTTAAAAAGACGGATATTAGTCTGGTTTCTGAAGAAAGTATAGCAGAAGAAGACAAGTTTGATTATATTCATATTAGTTTTTTTTCTGAACCAACTCCGGAACAGAGAAAATTGTATAAAAGTATAATGCAGAATTTCATCATCTTCTTTTGTACTGAGGATGGAAGCAATGAAATTAATAGTTTTAGAATTTTATATAGTGGAAGTTATTTTATTTATTATGTAAAAAATTTGCTTGACACCAAGTTAATTGATATTAAAAATCCAGAAACTGAAATTGAAAAAATTGCGTTCAATGATTTTGAAAAAGTTTTAGTAGGAATTTGTCAATATTTGAAAATTGAATTGCCAGAAACAATTTCTGCTACAAATTTATCACCAAAAGAAGCAACACAAGAACAGTACGAAGAACTATTAAACCTGATTACAAGAAATGAATTTGACGAAAAAATAAACAAAAAACAAGCTAAGAAAATGTTTACTAAGTATAAAAAACAATCAGAAGAATATGATTTTTTTGAAGAAAATTACGAATTCTTAGAAAATGTTAACTGCTGGCATAGCGACTGGAAATTTGATCCTGAAGATGCTGAATCCTTTATATCTGATATAATTAATCAAGATTTTACCTTTGAATATCCAGAAGAAACATACAGCGATGATTTGTTTCCTTACATTCAAAAAGAACTAGCAAAATCTGACTTAGAGCTAATGAATTTTGATACGCAAGGCGACAGTTATATGTTCTTTGTAGCCAATAAAAAAGATGTAAATAGAATTTTGGAATTAGCACAAATTTTGGAGGTACAAATTGATAGACTTTTGTAAATAAACCTAAAAAAATATTAGGATATATTTCAATTTTCTTATATCAGGCTATTTATTACTTTTCAAACTTTTTAATATCATCTCAAATGAACGAAAACAAACCATTAATTTTTAAAGACTTTAACTTCAAACTTCATATTATCAATCATTTTATTGGTAAAAAAATCTTTGATACTGAATTAAATGAATTAGTAAAAAAGTTCAATGATATTGAAAATGATTTTTTATACAAGCCAATTCCTGAAATAGTCAAATTTTGTGAAGATTTTGAGTTTACTCCCGAAATGCTTGCAACCATTACACATTTTAATCCAGATGGTGGCGATGATATTTACCAAAAAATAATTGTAAATTGGGATGGTGAAGATGATTTATTCAATATTAAATCATTAGAAGACGTTCAATTTTTGCCCAATTTGGTTTCTTATGAACCTTCTGCACTTGTTGATTCAATTATAGACTTTTCACCGTTGCTTGCTTGCGTAAAATTAGAGCAAATTACTGTTTTTAAATCAAGATTTAATGATGCAATCCCATTTTTAGAAAAAGGTTTAACGGTCAATCTTTGGGGAGATAATATAGTTCCTATTCGTTTTGCAACTTACGAAGAAGTGAAAAACCTTATTCCAGAAGATTCAAATTTGGTCAAATATGGTAATCTTGAAAGTGGTAGTTCATTTCTTTTAATTGATGGAGATTATGTAACCGAAAATATCGACTTAGATGCACCTTTTGTTTCTCACGAAAATAGAAATCAGTATTATTCGGCTTATTTAAAACAAGAAAGTGCTCTTGCAATAGTTATAAATGGCAATTTTACAGCCAAAAACATTTATAATCAAAACACCGATGGTGCAATGGGACTTATTGTTTTAGGAAATCTAAAAGCAGAAAACATAGTAGTTGGTGGACAAGAAATTT
Organism: Polaribacter sp.; assembly: GCA_020740485.1. Lineage (GTDB taxonomy): Bacteria > Bacteroidota > Bacteroidia > Flavobacteriales > Flavobacteriaceae. The sequence goes on from DYMN01000003.1 coordinate 109,185, forward strand.
ATGTGCAAAAAAATCTCAATGTAAGTGAACTTTTTTGGGGCGATTACAACCACGGAGATTTAACTTTGAAAGGTAAAATCAAGGTAAATTATTTTCTTCAAACAGACGAATATCATATTCCGGATACCATTTCTGATGAAGGTCAAGCAGGCGACATCCAAATAAATCATCTTTTTTTAGATTCGATGTTGACAGAAAATCCGATGGGATTTTTGAATCAATTTTTTGTAGATGAAATAATTAGAGATGCGGAAGAAGATGAAGAAGAATGGTACACTTGGTCACAGTTTCTTGATAGAAGTAAAACAATTGAGTTACTAGTTGATAATAAGTCAATTGTGCACGAATTTCCAAAGGAAATTGTAAAAGTAGAAATCCCAAAATTATTTTCAGCGGCAACATTTTCGGATGAAAAAGAGTTACAAAAACAAATACCCAACTTCGATAAATTAATTAGTTTAATTCCGTTAGATGAACCGGAACAAGCATTTAAAACTTCGCTTTCCAATAATTCTTTTCCTTGTCAAGTATTTGTCTCTCGTCCGCATACCAACCATTCTGGTTCAAAAGTTGATGCTGCTGTAATTATTTATGGGGATGATGGTTCGGAATTTTATTTTTGGCGCAAAGAATTGAATCCTTTAAAAAAAATAGTAAGTTCAAATCCGCCATTAATCGCCTATTATAAAAATGTTGATTTGAATGTTTTTTCGCCCGTATCGGTTTTTCAAAAACCGGATTTAGCCAAAATAGTACAACAAATTTGGATTGAAATTTTAGAAAGAGCCGAAAAAGGAACTTATTATTTCAATGAATTTGAAAAAACAGTAAAAGCCGACGATGTGTTGAAATTGATTCAATTACCGATTGTGCAAGAAAAATATTACGATTGGTTTGATGGGGATAAAAATTCTTTTTGGCGTGGTTCGTACGATTTTTGTTTTAGAATTCCAGGCACGCGAGATAGGCAACTTGCTATTCTGAAAGTAGGAACGGAAAACAAGGAAAGTGAATCTTTTGATATGATTTCCTACGAATATGTCATTAAATTGGACGAAAATCCGAATAAGGTTTATTTTCGATTCAGAAATACGCAAGAAGATGATGTTAAAATCGATAGGTACAGCGATTATGGCGTAAATGTTTCTTTATTTGATAGCCATTTAGTAATAGAGGGATTAAAAAGATTCAAATTGGCTTTAAAAAGCGTTCCTGCTGAAAACGAGGAGTATTTGGAAAACAAAGAGAACGAAGCCAAAGAGAAACAAATAGAATTGGAAAAAATAGAAAAATTGCGACATCAAAAATTCACAAAACCGTATGACAAAATGATGGTTGATGGTATTGAATTTCAAGTGTTGGATATTCACGAAGCACATCAACTTATTGGGGAATTAACCGATTTAGAAAACAATATAATTTACGATGTTTACGGCGACACTTGGCGTTTTCCAACCTATCAAGATAATCCATTTTTTCTTTATACAAGCAACGAAGTTGAAGTTGAAAAATTGGAATTGGTTTACAGTACAGATGATAATCCTGATATTTTTGTTTTGGGTTACATTTTTGGTGGAAATCTCTCTTCAAAAAGTTACATTTCTGCCTACGATATAGATAATTCGCCTGCATTTATAGCACTTTCAGATGTTAAAGCACTAAATATTGATTTGTTTGGCAATGTTCATTTTATAGGTGGCAATGTTGATTGCGAAGTGCTTATGGGAAAATATAATCACGGAGAATTGTATATTAAAGGGAACTTAAAAGCCAGTTTTGCTTATGCAGATGATATGCGTTTTTATATTGCAAATGTAGATGAATTGCAATACAGTTACGGAGAAACTATTTACACGCTTTTTCAGGTTGAAGGAGAAGATGAAACCTACGAAGTATTGTCTTATTTACCGAATTCGTCTTTGCCCAATAATCTATTAAAAGACAATTTTGAAGGAACTGAATATTATTCAACTTCATTGTTAGATTTAAATAAAAGTAAAAAATATGAAAAATCCGATTTTGATGCTGCTTTTGCCACTATTTTTGAGAATTTTACAGAGGAAAAAGAAGTCGATGGTTTTAGAGGAGTGATCTATCAAGCATTTCAATATGAAAGAGATAATGTAATGCAAAATTACGTGTCAAAATTAGAAAAAAATGGATTTAGTTACCGAATTGGAGCACTTCAAAATCCTATTGATAAAAATCTCATATTTATCATAGAATATTTCACGGACGATACTTTTTCGGAAATTAATTTTTGGTGGGAAATTCCTTTTGATGAAGATTCTAATCTAAATAGAATTGCTACATACACTTTTTTTGAAATCATAGACCATTTGCTAAATAAAAAAGAAGTGAACCCAATGGATTTTATTAACAAAAAATCTAATTTGGAATTCAGAAAACAGTTTGGTAAAAATAAATTACCCTTGACTTTGGAAAAATTACTCAATTTTTCCAATGAAGTTGATTTTGATACTTTTTCAGATGGTTTTTATCTTGATGAATACAACAAAACTGGTTTAAAAACATACAGTGAGCAACCTGATTTTTACAATACTTTTATTGAATTTGCTTGTGCCAATGGTTCAGGAAGCAGTTATGCATTTTGGTTGATTGATACTGATTTAGAAAATTGCCCAATCGTTGTTTTTGGAGACGAAGGCGGCATTTTTGTCGTAGCCGAAAATATAGTTCAATTAATTCATTTATTGACTTTTGACCAAGAAATTTCCATTTATAAAAATGCTTATTTTTATAGAGATGAAAATGATGAAGATTACGAAGAAAGCGATACCCATTTTGAATTTGTTGATTGGGTTGAAAAAGAATTTGGTTTGTCGAAAATTGAAAACAATCAGCAAGTGGATGTTATTACCGAAAACGCAAGTAGCATATACCAAGCAAAATTGGATGCTTTTTTAACTAAATTTGGGATAGATAATAATTGGGATTTTTAGGAATCCATTTCCCAATTTCACAAAATTTCTGTCAAGCCTAAATTTTCTAATACTTCCGCAATTTTTCTATGGTCAGAAAGTTGCGGAATTTTGTTTTGACCGCCAAATTTTCCGATGGATTTCATATACGCGTGAAAACCGCCTTTTTTTACCGAAGTGATGACCAAGGGTCTGAGTACATTACCTTCTATCAAGTCGCGATAATAGATGTTTTGAGTTTGCATAGATTGGTCCATTTTCCTGGCAAATTCATCTATGTTTTCAGGTTTTTTTTCAAATTCTATAAACCATTCGTGGTAAGGAAGTCCTTCTTTTGGAGTAACTTGCGGTGCAACTGTAAATTCGCTGATGAGTACATCTGTGTTTTGCATCGCTTCGTGCAACGCATTTTCCACTTCTTTGGCAATGACGTGTTCGCCAAAAGCCGAGATAAAATGTTTGATACGTCCTGTAACTTTGATGCGGTAAGGTTTAAGCGACGTAAACTCAATGGTATCCCCAATATTATAACCCCAAAGTCCAGCGTTGGTGTTGAGAATTAAAGCGTAATTTACACCCAATTGTACTTCTTTTATTGAAATTCGGGTGGGATTTTCGTTGTAAAACTCGTTGGCGGGAATAAACTCATAAAACATCCCGCTGTTGAGTTGCAATAGCATTCCTTTTTCGTTGAGCGTATCTTGAAAAGCAAAAAATCCTTCCGAAGCGGGATACAATTCTACATAATCAATTTTTTTACCTATCAAGTTTTCAAATTTTACTTTGTAAGGTTCAAAATTAACCCCACCGTAAATGAAAAAATTGAAATTGGGAAACAATTCACTAATTTTTTTACCTGATTTTTGGGTCAGTTTTTCAAAATACATTTGCACCCAAGAAGGAATCCCACTGATGACCGTCATATCTTGGTCAATCGTCTCATTGACAATGGCTTCTACTTTGGTTTCCCAATCTTCGATGATATTGGTTTCATAACTGGGCAAACGGTTTTTTTGCAAATATTTAGGCACAAAATGCGCCACAATCCCACTTAGTCGTCCTATTTTAATCCCATTCTTTTCATCTAAAACCGGACTACCTTGTAAGAATATCATTTTGCCATTGACAAAATCGGCTTTGCCCGTGTTTTTGATATAAAACAAAAGAGCATTACGCGCAGCACTGATGTGATAAGGCATAGATTCTTTGGTGATAGGAATGTATTTTGTGCCCGAAGTAGTTCCTGAGGTTTTAGCAAAATAAGTTGGTTTTCCTTTCCATAAAATATCCGGTTTTCCTTCTTTTACAGATTCGATATAACTTTTTAGATCTTCATAATCTCTTATCGGAACTGCTTTTTTGAAATCTTCATAGGATTTTATATTTTCAAAATGATGGTCTTTGCCAAATTGGGTATTTTTTGCATTTTCTAACAGATATTCAAAAGTTTTATCTTGGGTTTCTATGGGTTGGTTGACCCATTTAGAAACTTGATTGTAAACATTTTGAGCAAAAATTTTGGCTAAAAAAGTTTTTAAACTCATCATTCAAAATTCATAAATTGAGTGGGGTCAACCGGATAGCCATTGTACCATAATTCAAAGTAGAGATGTGGTGACCCTTCGAATTTGCCCCCAGCACCGGAGGTGGCTATGATTTCTCCTGATTTTACCATATCCCCTTCTTTTTTTAGTAAAGAAGCATTGTTTTTGTAAACAGAGATCAGGTTATTGCCGTGATAAACAATAATTACAAAACCGTTATCTACGGACCATTCTGAAAAGATCACAGTTCCATCTTCTACAGATTTAACCGGAGTCCCTTTTATTAATGCAATATCGACGCCGTAATGACTATCTTTTCCGCTGTATTTTTTGGTAATAGTTCCGTCTACAGGCGCAAATAGGACTATTCTTTTTGTGTTTTTATTGTTGGTTCTAAGGTTAAACCTATCAGCTTTTGCAATATCTTCTCTAAATACAGAGTCATCTTTACTTGCATATATACTGTGTTTGCTGATGCTATCTTTATTTGCTTTCAAAAGGGAATCTAAATTGGCAAGATATTCAGTGGTTTTAACTTTTCCGGTTAACACATTCATCACAGCCGTTAACTTTGCATCGTTTTGTATGCTTTTTTCGTGTAAGGTTTCAAGTGAATCCATTAGAATATCAGCTTTTTCCTTCACATCGTTTGATGCATAGCCTGGCACATATTCCCGAAGTGGAGTATAAGCTATAATTAAGCTTGTCAATAAGATAAGAAGGATAATAGCTGTTCCACCAAAAACATACACATTCAACTCGGAAAGTTTAAACGAAAACTGTTCTTCATAAGTCTCTTCATCCAAAATCACTAATCGATATTTGAATGTCAATCTTTCTTTGAGTCTGTCAAATCTTTTACCCATATTGCAAAGATAAAAAACTAATTTTAAAATATTGCTTATAGACCGTGTAATAAAAGCAAAGAAAAATCAATAATATTGCAGTCCTATACAAATGCGTCTAAATTTTACTCATATAATCATTGAATGGTACCACGGCAATAAAAGAGATTTGCCGTGGAGAAATACTAAAGATCCTTATAAAATATGGTTGTCGGAGATTATTTTACAACAAACGCGTGTGGCGCAAGGATTGCCTTATTATGAAAAATTTGTAGAAAATTATCCGACCATAATTGATTTGGCGAGAGCCGACGAGCAAGAGGTTTTGAAGTTATGGCAAGGTTTAGGCTATTATTCGCGTGCCAGAAACTTGCATTTTACTGCCAAACTCATAACGGATGTTTTAAACGGAATTTTTCCTGATTCTTATAAAAAGCTATTGAAAATGAAAGGAATAGGAGATTATACGGCAGCGGCCATTGCTTCCTTTGCCTTTGGCGAAAAAGTACCAACGCTCGACGGAAACGTGTACAGAGTCCTTTCTCGTTATTTTGGTTTGGAAATACCAATTGATACCTTAATTGCTAAAGTGGAGTTTAAGAAATTGGCAAATAAGTTAATTGACCCCGAAAGACCCGATGTTTTTAATCAAGCTATTATGGAATTTGGGGCATTACAATGTGTTCCGGTTTCCCCCAACTGTAAAAATTGTCCTTTAAATGAGAGTTGTTACGCATTGAAAAACAATAAAATAAGTGATTTGCCTATTAAAAGTAAAAAAGTAATTGTTTCAAATAGAAATTTTCATTATTTGCTATTTTTAGATAAAAACGAACAGACTATCATTCAAAAGAGAGAAAAAAATGATATTTGGAAACATCTTTTTGAGTTTCCGTTATTGGAGTCGGATGATGAATTAAACCTAGAACAAATTGTGCATTTTTCTGAAAAGTATACAAATAACATTCTTAATATTAGCATTTTAAATAGTATTCCTATTAAACATAAGTTAACGCATCAAGAGATTGATATTACTTTTTGGAAGATTGAAGTAGATCAATTTTTAATCAAATCTATTTCATTTGAGGAGATTCATCAATACCCATTTCCCATCGTAATTCATAAGTTTTTAGAAAAATATTTGAAAGATAATTAACTTTGAAAAATTAAAAAACTTTTTTAATCTGAGTAAAAAAATATCTAAATTTGTTGAAATAAATTAGAGATACTACGTTGAATATATAAACTAACAAAAAATGAACGGAACTTTAAATAAAGTGATGCTAATTGGGCATCTTGGCGACGATGTAAAAATGCATTATTTTGAAGTAGGAAGTAGTATCGGAAGATTTCCGTTGGCTACTAATGAAGCTTTTACCAATAAGGAAGGCGAAAAAACCACTACTACAGATTGGCATAATATTATAGTAAGAAATAAATTAGCAGAAACTTGTGAAAAATACTTGTCAAAAGGCGATAAGATTTATTGCGAAGGTAAAATTAAAACACGTCAATTTACCGATAGTGCCGGTCAAATGCGCTATATAACAGAAATTCACGTAACCGATCTCACTTTTTTAAACACAAAAAGGACTGAAGGAAATGCTAATACAGCAAAACCTATTGATGAAAAACCACTTCCTGAAAACCCGGAAGTAAATACGGAAAACCCTAAAGATGATTTGCCTTTTTAATATATTAAATGAAAATAACGTTAATCTTTTTTATTATCCTTTTTTTGTCATTTTTTAATTCCTGCAATGGTGACACAATGCCCAAACCCAAATCCTATTTGTATTCAGAATATCCCGAAGCCGAATACCATAGATTTGTGAATGGATGTCCCTATTCGTTTGCTATTTCCAAGGAGAGTGAAATAATATTTAAACCACATTGTGACGCCATCGTCAAGTATCCAAAATTAAAGGCAAGCGTACATATTACCTACAGAAATGTAGATAACAACCTACAAACTATTTTGTCTGAAGCGGATCGTTTGACTACTAAGCATACTGTTAAAGCAGATGTGATTGTTCCCTTTCCCTTTGAGAATAAAGAAAAAAGAGTTTACGGAATCCTGAATGAAGTGCAAGGTGCAAGTGCTTCCAATGTTCAGTTTTATGTTACGGACAGCGTACATCACGTGCTTACGGCAGCTTTGTATTTTGAAGTTAAGCCCAACTATGACTCTTTGTATCCCGCAGTGGATTACATCAAAAATGATATGATGAATATGATGGAAACGATGGAGTGGAAGAAATAGAAAAAAGACGGATTACTGCTTTTTCAAAGCATTTTCCACAGCTTCTCCAAAGAGTTCATCTAAGGTTATTCCGGCTTGTCTCGCTTGTTGTGGTAAGATACTTTCCGTGGTCATTCCTGGAACGGTATTAACTTCTAATAAATGTGGTATTCCGTTTTTGAATATGTATTCACTTCGGGTAAACCCTTTCATCCCCAAGGCTCTATAGGTTTTTTCAGCAATTTCTCGCACGGCTTTTTCTTGCTCCGGTGTGATTCTTGCCGGTGTTATTTCTTGAGATTTCCCCAAATATTTGGCTTCAAAATCAAAAAAATCATTTTCAGACACAATTTCGGTTATCGGTAAAATGGTTACATTTCCTTTGTGCGTAATTGCACCTACCGAAACTTCTGTACCATCGAGAAATGCTTCTATCAAGACTTCTTGATCTTCTTTAAAAGCGTTTTCCAATGCTTGGGGCAAGTCATCAATAGTGTATGCTTTAGTCACACCAAAACTAGAACCTGCTCTGTTGGCTTTTACAAAACAAGGGAAACCCAATGTGTTTGCAATATTTTGAAAATCTATTTTTTCTCCTTTATTGACGTAAATGGATTGAGCGTGTGGTATTCCGTAAGGCGTCAGCACACTTAAACAATCTCTTTTGTTAAAAGTAAGCGCCATTTTGTAAGAGGTATCAGAGGTATGCGGAATTCCTAATAATTCAAAATACGCCAATAGCAAACCGTCTTCTCCCGGATGACCGTGAATGGCATTGAAAACCACATCAAATTTTACTTTATCGTGATTTATTTCAATAGAAAAATCTGATTTATCAACCGGAATTTCTTTGGCATCTTCCCTTACATAAACCCATTTTTCTTCGAGAATGTGAATGGGAAATACATTGTATAATTGTTTGTTCAGATTCTCGCAAACTACTTTTCCGCTCTTGACAGATATTTGATATTCAGAGGAATATCCGCCCATTACTACGGCTACATTTTTTTTTGGCATAAATTAAATATTTTCAACAAAACTACGATATTTTTATAAAGAAGTTATGTAAAATAGTATTATTTTTACGAATGATTTTTCGGGTTAAAAATGAATTTTTCGGGTTTTAATAAAAAAATGTACTTTTGCCAAAAATCTAATATATGAGTGGGTTCGAATTTGTAAAGAGCAAGTTTTTCAAAAGACAAATGATTATTGCATTTATCGTCTTTCCATTGTTCTTTTTTTTGGTTTTTAAGTCGTTAGGATTTATTACCCATCATAGTCAAAAGATTGAAGTTCCTGATTTATCCAAAAAGCCGATTTATCAAGCCGAAGAAATCTTGGACGATATGAATTTGAGATGGGTTATTCAAGATTCAATCGATTACAATCCTGAATTTCCTAAGAATTCAGTAGTAAAGCAAAATCCACTTCCCGGTGATATTGTAAAATCAGGAAGAAAAATTTATTTAACTTTAAATGCTAGCGGATACCGAAAAATTCCTATTCCGGACTTTTATGGTAATACCAAGCGCAATGTAGAAACTACCTTAAAAGCTTTAGGTTTTCAAATCAGTGGAAAATACGAATATGTTCCCGATATTGGAAAAGACGTAGTAAGAGGGCTTAAATTTAAAGGCAAAAAACTAAATCCCGGTGATATGTTGCCTAAAAAATCTATCATTACCCTTATTTTAGGAGAAGGGGGAGAAGAAGAAGTAGTGGGAGATGAAACCCCACAAGATCTTCCGATGGAAGAAGAAGTTCCAGGATTTTAAATACTAAAAACGTACTAATTTAGAGAATGAATAAGGATGAAAAAACGCTCAATCCTGATGAAGGGTATGAGCATTATAGATTTGTAGCAACGGCGGGACAGGAACCATTGAGGGTTGACAAATTTTTGCATAATTTTATACAAAACTCGTCTCGCAATAAAATATCTTTGGCTGCAAAACACGGATCCGTATTTGTAAATGGGGAACAAGTAGCAGCCAATTATAAAGTTAAACCCGGTGATGAGATTCAAATAGTATTTGAATACCCTCCTTATGAACATTTGCTTACACCGGAGGATATTCCTTTAGATATTGTGTTTGAAGATGATCAACTCATCGTGGTCAATAAAGCTCCGGATATGGTAGTGCATCCCGGTCACGGCAACTATTCCGGTACACTTATTAATGCTGTGTTACATCATTGTGAATATTTAGCCAATGATCCGAAGAGATATCCCGGCTTGGTACATAGAATTGATAAAGAAACCAGTGGATTAATTGTCCTTGCCAAAACCGAATTGGCTTTGAGTGCGCTAACACGTCAATTTTTTTATAAAACTACTTCGCGAAAATATTACGCATTGGTTTGGGGCAATGTAGAACAAGAACAAGGAACCATAAGACACAATATTGCAAGACATCCACAAAACAGAATGCAAATGGCCTATTTTCCCGAAGGGGGAGAGGTGGGAAAAGAAGCTGTAACCCACTATAAAGTCATAGAGCGATTTCAATATGTAACTCTTGTAGAATGTAAGTTAGAGACCGGAAGAACCCACCAAATCAGAGTGCATATGAAATCCATAGGACATACGCTGTTCAATGATTCAAGATATGGAGGACAGAAAATATTAAAAGGAACCACTTTTTCGAAATACCAACAATTTGTAAAAAACTGTTTTGAGCTCATGCCACGTCAAGCCTTACATGCTAAAACGTTAGGGTTTGAACATCCTATCACCAGAGAATTTATGGAATTTGACAGCGAATTACCACCGGATTTCCAAGCAGTTGTAGAAAAATGGCGCGGATATGTTAAAAATCCAATTACACAAGAAGATGATAATCAATAAGTTGAAAATTATTTTCACGTAATCTGATAATTATCAGGATTTGTTTATTGCCAATATTTTATTTTTGAACCGTTATTACCATTATTTCTTATTCATGGGATAACAAAAATTTTTAGTTAGTAGTTTTTAGATTGATTTCCGGAACTTGAAGTGTATTAATTTCGCGTTCCGGTTTTCTTTTTTAATAGGCTAAATTATGAAAAAATTTCTTTTTCCGATTTTTCTTTTTTTGTCTTTTAGTACATTTTTTGCTCAAACAGAAAAACCTGTAGTTTATCTTTCCCTTAGCGGTATATCAAAAGGTTCAAAGCAAAGTATAGATTATATTCAAGGTCATCATCTATTTGAAATTGCCTATTTTGTCTATGGGTACGAAGATAAAAACATACCCACTGATTATGTGCCTGAAAGTAGCTTTTTGGGGACTAACAACAAACCTCACGTTTTTATACAAAGTGGTTCTCTATCTTATGGATATTCCCATAAATTAGATAAAATAGTCAGATTAAATCCCAAAATCGGCATTTCTTACAATTTTGTTGAAAATCCTGAAAATTATCAACCCAATATAGATGAGGGAGGTTTTTTGGGAAAAAATTCAAATTATAGCCACGATAATTTAAAAACCCGACAAATAGGTATCCAATTTAATCCGGAAGTTCAATTTTTAATTTCGAGAGTTAATGCACTTTCATTCGGGTTGGATTTGAACCTGATGAAAGAACATACGCGATTACTTTTCGAATTGAGCTTGGAATTTGGGAGAATGAGAGATAAGAAAATTAAAAATAATTGAGAAAATAATTTAAAAACGTAATAAAATAGTCTTATAGATTAAATAACTTCAGTAACTAATTTAAAATAAGTCAGTTGCTATACAATCTTTATAAATGAACGCTCACGCCAAGTTGAAAATCACGCTTTGCGAGACTTTACAAACATTTAGCTTTTAACTTTCTTTAGCATTATCTCTAAAATATCTATGGCAGCTTTTGCCAATTGTGTACCGGGTCCAAAAACGCCAACCACGCCTTCAGATTGTAAAAATTCATAATCTTGTTGTGGAATCACCCCACCTGCAATCACCAAAATATCTTCACGTCCGTATTTTTTTAATTCATTTATCACTTGTGGAATGAGTGTTTTATGACCGGCAGCCAAAGAGGAGACCCCTAAAACGTGCACATCGTTTTCTACCGCTTGTTTTGCCGTTTCTTTTGGGGCTTGAAATAAAGCCCCAATATCTACATCAAAACCTAAATCAGCAAATCCTGTTGCTACCACTTTTGCGCCGCGATCGTGCCCATCTTGTCCCATTTTTGCAATCATAATTCGGGGTCTTCTACCGTCTAAAGTGGCGAATTCATCAGATAATTCTTGCGCTTTTTTAAACAAAGCATCGTCTTTTATGTTTTTTTTATACACACCTGAAATGGTTTTATAATTAGCTTTATGTCTTCCGAAAATAAGTTCCAAAGCATCGGAAATTTCACCTAAGGTAGCTCTGTTTTTAGCTGCTTTGATGGCTAATTCCAATAAATTTTCTTTATCAGATGCTGCAGCTAAACTCAATGCCTTTAATGATTGAATCACTTCGGCTGTATCTCTGTCTTTTTTGAGTTTTTGTAATCGAATTAATTGGGTGTTTCTCACTGCATCAGTATCCACTTCTAAAATTTCTATAGGATCTTCTGATTTTAGTTTATATTTATTTACACCTACAATGATGTCTTGCCCACTATCAATTTTGGCTTGTTTTTCAGCTGCCGCAGCTTCTATCCGCATTTTCGGAATTCCCTTATCAATCGCTTTGGTCATTCCGCCTAAATCTTCTACCTCTTGTATGAGTTGCCAAGCTTTTTCAGCCATTTCAAGGGTTAATTTTTCAATATATTCACTGCCTGCCCAAGGATCTACAGTTCGCGTGATTTGAGTTTCTTGTTGTAAGTAGATTTGAGTGTTTCTGGCTATTCTAGCAGAAAAATCGGTAGGCAATGCAATGGCTTCGTCCAAAGCATTGGTATGCAAGGATTGCGTACCACCGAGTGCTGCCGCCATTGCTTCACTTACCGTTCGGCTTATATTATTAAAGGGGTCTTGTTCTGTAAGTGACCAACCACTGGTTTGGCAATGGGTTCGCAATGAAAGTGACTTTGTGTTTTTTGGGTTAAACTCTTTTACCAATTTAGCCCAAAGTAATCTCCCTGCTCTTAACTTGGCAATTTCTTTAAAATGATTCATTCCGATACCCCAAAAAAAAGACAATCTCGGCGCAAAATCATCAATGTTCATACCGGATTTCAAACCGGTTCGGATGTATTCCAAGCCGTCGGCTAAGGTATAAGCCAACTCTATTTCGGGAGTAGCACCTGCTTCTTGCATGTGATAACCGGAAATAGATATGCTATTGAATTTGGGCATATTTTTACTGGTAAATGCAAAAATATCCGCAATGATACGCATAGAAGATTCAGGTGGATAAATATAGGTATTACGCACCATAAACTCTTTTAAGATGTCATTTTGAATCGTACCGGATAACTTTTCCATCGAAACACCTTGTTCTAAAGCCGTTACAATATAAAACGCCATAATGGGCAAAACAGCCCCATTCATAGTCATAGACACCGACATTTCATCTAATGGAATTTGGTCGAAAAGCAATTTCATATCTTCCACAGAATCAATAGCTACACCTGCTTTGCCTACGTCACCTTGTACGCGTTCGTGATCGCTGTCGTAGCCACGATGGGTAGCTAAATCAAAAGCAACCGATAAACCCTTTTGTCCGGCGGCTAAATTACGTCGGTAAAAAGCGTTGCTTTCTTCAGCAGTAGAAAATCCGGCATATTGGCGAATAGTCCAAGGTTGTTGTACGTACATTGTACTGTAGGGACCACGAAGAAAGGGGGCTTTACCGGCTATGAAGTTTTCATGCGGAAAACTGGTTTTTTTCTTCTTAAAAGTCTTAATTTGAATATTTTGAATATCAATTTTTGACATACTTTATTAAAAATAATACACAAATTTACAATTTATAAATGAATTAAAGGATGATTTTGTTGATGAATTTAGCGGGGAGTTGGAACACAAATAACGCAGATCGTGCGGATTTACACAGATTTTATGTCGGAAGAGGGTGTTGTATAAAGTGGGGAGTATCATATTCGTTGGTGTAAACATTTTTATGTGTTTTAAATAATGTATATTAGCAATACATAAAAGTGTATACTAATAATATATAAAAGTATATATTAATAATGTAAAATAGTGTATATTTGCAAAGTTAAAACAG
>DYMN01000022.1 GCA_020740485.1 Polaribacter sp.
AATATCCATGAGGTAAGTGCGTAAAAACCGCTACTTCTTTTACACTAAACCGTTATGGGCAATTAGAAGAAAGGCATCGACCGAAACCTTAAGACAAAGTCACTCACTTATTGAGAAAAAAAAACTTAAAGTTTCCGCAAACCGAGTAAAAAAATTGACCATTATGGTGTAAAGGTTACCATACATACGACATAAAAGTTGGTAACAGAGTTAAATTTCAAGTTTACCCAAATTTTTAAAAAACGAAAAAAAGTGAAGGAAACTTGCTAATACCAAAAGAAAATGAGAACACTCAAAAAAATCTCAAATGCCCTTATCCTCATAGTAGGAATGATTTTAACTATTCAGAGTTGTCAGAAAGATGAAAGTTTTATTCAGACAGAAAGTAGTATTGAAAAATTTAATGTTAAGACCATATCTTATAATGATTTTATTAATACCCATAATCTTTCAAAACTAATTTCATCAATAGATGATTTATCTGATTTAGATTCAGACTTTCAAAAATTAAATAGTAGTGACAATTCCTTTAGTATAAATACAGATAACATTATCGTAGTAGAATCTGATAGTACTCTAACCTATTCGTTTTTAGTTGATCAACAATTGTCACAAAATCACACATTTGAAAATTTTATTGTTGAATTCTTAACTGAAAATGAGTATACATTTAAATTAATCGGTTATACTTACAATCCCAATGCTCAAAATGAAAATTTTCCCTACGCCATAGAAATGATAGAAATTGGAAACGATGCTTTTGATATTCAAGAGCTTTTAAACACAAAAGATTTGTATTTCGATGGTGAATGCTTATGGAATTATTATTATGATGATGTGTGTGGTTGTGAATATCTCCAATTTCTTGGTTGTCCTGTAGAAGATAATGTTGCAGATGGTGAAGGTTCAGCTGGGTCATATTCTAATGGAAGTTCAAGCTCTGGCTCACCATTTAGTGGAAGCTATTCGGGTGGAAGTTATGGCGGTTCAAGTAGTGGTGGTGCTTCTTATAACGGATATCACTCCACAAATAATGGAACAGGATACGGATTAAACCTAAATACTATTAGTAGCTTAACTAAAACGCTACATTTAAGTACAGAAGAAATCAATTTCCTTGACGAACACCCTGATTTTGCTTTTGCAATTGCAGCATTTTTAGATCAACATCCTAACTTACCTGAAGCTAACAGCTTTGCGCACTGGTCTATTAGTTATATTATCAATAATCCAACTGTTACAATTCAAGAATTTCAAAATTGGTTTTCAGGTTTTAATCAAAGTCAAGATGGGGATTTTGATGAACTTTATTGGAATGATCCCAATCTAACTTTTCCATCACAAATTTTACCAAACTGGGGGTCTTTTAATACCGCATATCCTAAACATGATGATCCATTATATGATACTCCTCAAAAAATGTATTTAAGTGTTGGTGGTCAAGTAGCTAATTTACATATTTCAAATCCAAATAATTACTCTAATACTTGTGCATTAAGAGTCTCAAAAGGATTAAATTATTCGGGAATTGCAATACCATCAGGCCCTAATAGATATTTAGGAAGTGATGGGAAATATTATTTTCTAAGTGCAAAAGCTTTATTAGAGTGGATGAAAAAAACATTCAGCACACCCACTGGTTCTAACCATTTGACAGGTTCTCAAGGTGGTACAAATGGTGAAAATTTTCCTACATTACTTTCAACCAAAACAGGAATTTATATAATGACCCCAAACTATCCGGGTCTTTCTTATTTTGGGGCAAGTGGGCACGCAGATATGATTGTAAATGGATCTTGTGATGGTGGTTGTTATTTTAATGCTTCTGGTGGTATTCATGAAATTTTTATTTGGGAATTAGACTAAATTAATACTTATGAAAACAATTTTTTTAATCATTTTACTTACTTTTCTGTTAATAATATCCTGTAAATCAACAAATTCTATTTATAATAAACAAATGAAAGAAGCATATATTCATTCATTTAAATTGACATATTATGAAAATTTAATGATAAAGGGATTTAATAATTCTGAAGAATTAAAATTCCTTATTAGCAGTGATCGTAGTGGATTTAGTGAAATTCTTTTATCAATTGAAGATTATAACTTAATAGATAGTTTAACAACAAAAGATAATCAAATTATGTTAAATGATTCGATAGACAGGATAGAAAGAGTAGCAGAAGGTAGTGATGGTAAGCGTGTTTTAGAATTTAGTATAAATAAATATAATAGTAAATGGATAGATGATTTAGCAAAACAAAGATACAAAATTAAGATAATTTCAGAAAGACAATAAACAAACCCATATAGAGTAAACTGCCCTGCCAGAAACTGACAGGGCAAGATACTTTTATTATATAAAATCGATATTATTAGTTAGAAACCTTTGGATAAAACCCATAACATTATGTAGGCGGATATGGCGGGTAAAGGCATCTAAACAAACTTTTGTGATTAACCAAAGTTCTGTACTTTTACCAAGCGTCAGTGAGAACTTCACCGCCACATCGCCTACAATAATCGTTATAAGCCATTTTATGAAAAATCTGCAAAAAATGACATTTTTCTTTTTCTTACTTCTTATTTCTTGTAAAGAAGAAACGAATTCTGTATTTCCTTTAACTGATTATGACACAGAAATGGAAATGGAAAAAGTATCTAAAGAAATAAACATTTTTGATGATATTTTGAATAAGTTATACAGAGCATCTGAAAAAAATCCTAAAAAAACTCTAGTGAAAATCGATAGTTTATATAAAGCTAATGAAAATGAAAAAGACAAATATAAATCTCAAATAAAGGAAAACATTGCGGATGATTTAAGAATGTTTAAAGCTGAATTGCTTTATAATATTGGCAAATATGAAAAATCAATAGAAATTCTTAAAATTGGAACAAGTGGACACGATGAAATTGGATTAGTTTGTAATTATGTAAAACTTAAAAAATTTGATAAAGCAAAAAGAATTCTTGACAGTATTCCAAATTACACTTTCAATACATTTATTTACGCAAATTTTTATGAAACAATTGGAAAAAAGAATGAAGCTTTAAATATTTACAAAACAATACAAAAAGATAAAGGAATTAATCATTTTGTATACTATAAACTAGCAGTTGAAAGAATAAAAGAATTAGAAAAGCTAAATCCTATTTTATTAAATAGTGTTTATTATGAAACAGGAAGGCCAGATTTTGAGGTTTGTGACGCAGACAATGAAAACAGAACAAAAGTTATAGAATTAGTTAGAGAACTTCCTGAAGTGAAAGACAAATATGAAAAAAATGCTGGAATATCAATTTTAGAAGCACCAAAAGACAATGGAAAAAATTATTATTGGGTAAGATTTTATGAAGACAATTCATTGATTTTTAAAACCGAATACAATTTCTTTATTTATCAAAAAACTTTTGAAATCAAATATTTTGACAAAAAAAATAATAAAGTTTTGAGTTTAGCTGAATGGAGAAAAACGAAATAAGAAAAACGGCTTATAACAGCTAAGTTTTCGTTGGGTGCGAAGCACCAACAATGAAACTAGTGTTGAACGAGACCGTAGGTAGCGATTTAAAAAGCACTATGGAATTATCGACCTTTGGAGTTATCCTTTTCAAATGACTATCCTCTTCAAAGCAACGAAGAAATTCTCTTTCACAAACAAATTGACCTTATTTTGCAGTAAAACCAACACTATAAGGCATAAGTTCCCCCACCCAAAGCATTAGTTGTTTAGGCTATTAGAGGGTAAAACACTAAGATAATCTTTGGGCGGACCCCTACCATCAAAAGTAAACAGGGTGATAAGAGTTCCTGTTTTACAATGTGGGCAACGATGCAATAAGGTGCCTTTGGGTTGGATTTTTTCTATTTTTACACCCATTTTTTTTTGTAAAACTTTGAGTTTTTCACGTTTCCAATTACTGCTCAAAAAACCATAATGACGAATGCGAACAAACCTCTTAGGAAGAAAGTGTTTTGAAAAACGTCTGACAAATTCTTTGTTGGAAAGCGTCATTGATTTTTGAATACCTTTTTGACGATACTCTTTGTAATTGAAAGATACATCCTGCTCTGTTACCGAAGTGATTCTGTTGTCGGAAATGGCAATTTTGTGCTGATGGACAAAGATGAAGCCCGAATCCATCGACCGTTATCATTTTCCCTTAGTATTTTATAATGCTAAAATAGAATAAAGAGATTTAGCAAGCTGTATGCATAAGCGAAAGAAAAAACATAAAACTAATTTTTAGACTTTCCCTTATAATATTCCGATTGGAAATTCCCGATATTTAATTCACATTTTATAATTCTATTTTTATGTACAAAATAGTTGATAATACCGATCACTAACATAAAAAAAGAAATTGCATACATAAAAATTTCCAAAACATCTTTGTCATGCAATTGAAATACATTATGAATACTCAAACCTGCAATCATAAAATACATCGAGGTTCTCAAAAATGCTAAAAAAGTAGTTTGATTGGCTAATTTAGTGCGTTGCAAAGCCAATTTTTCTCTCAATATTAAATCTTTATTAATTTCAGACATGTTTTTTTTATTGCGTTATTTTATAATTCAAAAATAATTTTTTTTAGTATATGAAGTTAAAACTACTGTGATTTTTTTGATAAAATTAAATCTGTCTGTAATAATATTATTTAAAAAAAATTTTGATACAACTTGTGTTTAAGAATCTATTTTATATTTTTACAATATGAATACCAAAGCCATTTTAGCTCAAGAAACAGCAGATTCAGCCCTGCGCAAATTATTAGAAGGGAATGAACGCTTCCGCAGACACGAGCATACTTATCGGGATTTTATGCAAGAAATTGAAGAAACCAAAGACGATCAATATCCTTTTGCCGCCATTTTGGGTTGCATGGATTCACGCGTTCCGGTGGAGATTCTTTTTGATCAAGGTATTGGGCAGTTGTTTGTGTTGCGATTAGCCGGAAATGTGGTCAATAAAGATATTATGGCCGGTTTGGAATATGCGTGTGGAGTAGTTGGAAGCAAACTCATTTTGGTGTTAGGACACGAAAATTGTGGAGCGGTAAAAGCTGCATGTGATGATATTAATATCGGACATATTTCCGAAATTGTAAAAAAAATAAAACCATCGATTGATATTTTAAATCAGCCTGATGTAGCTATTACCGGTAGCGCTTTAGTCAATGAAATAGCTAAGTTAAATGTGATGGTTACAATTGACGAAATTCGTGAGAAAAGCGGTATTTTAAGAGATTTGGAAAAAGAAGGAAAAATTAAAATTATCGGTGCTTATTATCACGTTCATTCCGGTCGTATTGAAATTCTGTGAATAACATCTAACAAACTAACTTTTCTTTAAAAAATCTTTTAAATCTTTATTCGAACCATAAAGCACCAAAATATCTTCTTGTTCCAAAATAGTGTCGGGAGTAGCCACTCCTTGTACTTTAGGTGCTATTACATTTTTCCCAACTTTAGTGTCAAGGTTTTCGTTCTTTATTGTGGTTAATACCAGTAAGTTGTATTTTTCGCGCATTCTGATTTCTCCAATATTCTTTCCGATGTATTGAACAGGGACATTGGCTTCCACAATACTATACTCGCTACCTAATTCAAAGGAATCTACCACATCTTTCAGCGTTAGTTTTTTTGCCCATCTTTCAGCGGTTTCTTCTTCCGGATGTACAATTTCATCAACTCCAATGGCGTGTAACACGTTTTCGTGCAATGGATTGATAGCACGACTGATCAAGCGTTTTACTTGAAGATTCTTAAACAAAGCGGTTACCATAATGTTGGCGCCTTCATTTTCTCCGATGGCTACAATTACCACATCTGTATCTTTTAAAGGCAAACCGGTTACGGTAAATTGGTCTGCGGCGTCCATACAAATGGTATGCGATATTTTCTCTTTTAAAGCATCCACTTTTTCCATACTGGTGTCTATTCCAATTACTTCATTGCCATTTTCCGTTAATTTTTCTGCTAACGATGCCCCAAAATTACCAAGACCGATTATGATGTATTTCATGTGTTTAAATTTATTGTTTTTTATTGGTCACATGTTATAGCCATTTGATCATCTCCGGTTGGTATGATGTTAATCTTATGGCTATTTCATTTTTTATTGCATATTGAGCCCCGATAGTTATCGGGGGAGTATTGAGTATTGAGAAATTTATTTTAAATCTTAAACTTTAAACGAAAAAATTCTTTACAAATGAGCGCCTTGCGCCATCACGTTCTGCGTGACTTTATTTATTTTTAAACATTTTACTAGTTAATTAGGACGTCTTCCGCCGGATAGCGATAATTTTTATATTTTTCTTTTCTAAAAAATGCAATCAAAATGGATAACATACTTACCCTACCGATAAACATCAGTAAAACTAATACTATTTTACTTGCACTTGTTAAACTTGGAGTGATTCCAACACTCAGACCCACCGTACTATACGCTGAAAAACTTTCAAAAGCCAATTTCATCAATCCTTTGTCCCCATCAAAAATAATAAGAAATGTAATTCCTATTCCAATTACAAAAAGAGAAAGAAAAATTACTGCAAAGGCACGTTGCACTGTATTTTCAGATATTTGTCTTCTGAATATTTCAATTCTTGTTTTTCCTTTTGCCAAACTTATAAAATTTAATATAGCAATGGCAAAAGTGCTCGTCTTGATACCACCTCCTGTAGAGGCAGGTGAAGCCCCAATCCACATCAATAATATGGTTATCATCAAGGTGATTTCGGTCAATTGTCCCATGTTTACTGTGTTAAAACCTGCGGTTCTGGGAGTTGTTGCAGCAAATAAGGCTTCCACCCATTTTCCAAAACCATTGTGTGGCGCCAAAGTATTGTGATATTCAGTGAAATAAATTAAAATGGTACCAATAAAAATCAATGAAATGGTAGTTATTATAATGATTCTACTATTCAAATTTACGATCCAAGGTCTGTATTTTACTTTCTTTTTGGTAATAGGTTCAATCAGTTTTTCAAAACGAAATCTGATGTAATACAATGTATTGGACACAATTGGAAAACCTAACCCCCCCATAACCAATAACCAAACCACATTGAGATGTAAAAAATAATTGTATTGATAGCCAGGTTCGTAAAGATTTCCGGACAATGTTGAAAATCCGGCATTGCAAAAAGCGGACACAGAATGGAAAGCAGCAAAAAATCCGCGATCGTAAACATTAGGGATTAACGTTGGTTTTATACTGGAATAGATGAGAATTGCTCCCGTTAATTCAATGGTGAAAGTAATTAATAAAATGTTTTTCAACAATTTAAAAACTTCACCTACTTTATTGGCTCCCGTCAAGTCTTGTAAAACCAATTGATTTTCAAAAGTGCTTTCTCCTTTGAAAAAATGGCTAAAAAAACTAGTAAAGGTCAAAATACCTAAACCCCCAATTTGAAAGAGAAACATGATGATATAATGTCCAAAATGGGTAAATGTAAATTGAACATCCACTGAAGATAAACCGGTTACACAAACAGCACTTGTAGAAATAAAAAGCGCGTCAACATAACTAATTCCGTGGGTAGTAGCATTGGGTAACATCAACAAAAATGTACCCATCATTATTATACCTGCAAAACTTAATATAAATAGTTGTGCAGGATTGAGAAATGCGCTACTCAAATCAATATCACGCGCAGCAAATTCCCGAATAAAGGTAAGAAAAATGGCAATTTTCATCCATACGTCCTCATATAAAATAGTGTGCATTTCGGATTTTTCAACACCTGAAAAATGTAAAAAAAGAACGGTCAAAATGATGATAGAACTCAATACATCAAATACGATGACTTTAAAATTCAACGATTTATCTTTCTTTATATAGCGTAGGGCAGTAGCAATCATTCCCAAAAGCAATACTACAAAATAATAAATATTGATTTTTTGTTGAAAAAATGAATCCTGAGCAAATCCGAAGTCAAATATAAGAACACCGATTCCTATCAAGCTGATATAAAAAACCCATTTGTAAAAAAAGGAAATATCGAATTTTTTTAACAAATCCATAGATAGTTGATAGGATTAATATTGCGTTGAAATACTTTTAAACGTACAAAAATATTTAAAAATTAGACATTGGATATAAAAGCAGCAAAATATTTGTATTTTTGAGGTTATATAAATCATTTTAGGAATTAAAAATGGAAAACGAAAAAAAATATTTGCCCATTACGGAATGGGCATTGGACGATCGGCCCAGGGAAAAAATGCTAATCAAAGGGGTCAACGCCTTGTCTGATGCTGAATTAATCGCTATTTTAATCGGTTCGGGAAGTCGTGATGAAAGCGCTGTTGATTTAGCAAAGCGAATTTTAAAAACCAATCAGAATAACTTGAATCAATTGGCAAAACTCACCTTGACTGATTTGCAGAAATTCAAAGGGATTGGAGAAGCCAAAGCCATCAGCATTGCTGCTGCCTTGGAATTAGGGAAGCGTCGTAGATTGGAGCAAGCGTTAGAAATCCCTCAAGTGAGTGACAGTAGAACGGTATATGAATTATTGCATCCTTTGATGTCGGATTTGCAACACGAAGAATTTTGGGTGTTGTATCTCAATCAATCTAATAAAGTTATAGATAGATGGTTAGCCAGTAAAGGTGGAATTACTTCTACTTTAGTTGATGTGCGTTTGGTGTTAAAAAAAGCATTGGAAGTAGGTGCTGTGAGTATCATATTGAGCCATAATCATCCTTCCGGAAAAAGAGAACCCAGCGCACAAGACCATGAATTGACTGAAAGAATGAAAGAAGCCGCCCGAACTTTAGACCTCAAAGTTTTAGACCATATTATCATTGCTGACCAAAAATATTTTAGTTTTGCAGATGAAGGGATTATATAAGTTAGAAGTTAGAAGTTAGAAGTTAGAAGTTAGAAGTTAGAAGTTAGAAGTTTAAGGTTGAGCGAAGCGAAATGACGCTATGCGTTATTTGAAGTTTAAAGTTTGTAAAGAATAGCACATTTTCAAATTAACACATTTTCACATTTTCAAATTAGCTAATTAACACATTATCAAATTAACACATTGTCACATTCATCATTAAATATAGGAAATACTGAAGGTAAAGGTTTGTTAGTTTATTCACACAAAATTACTTCGAGGTTGAGTTATAGTTTTAAGCTCATTTTCAAACGTATTTTGCGAATAGAAGTCTTTTTTACTTCTGATATTGAAGAATTTAAGCAACACAAAGGGATAAAAATATCTTATACCAAACAACCAATAAGCGATGAAATTTTTTTTAGAAGCTCACCCTTACTTTTTGAACAAGGTATCAGAGATTTAGAATTCAAGGTACACGATTGGGAAGGGGTTCCGGCTTTTTTTTCAGTGGGTGAAACATCTGCTGTCCCTTATGATATTTTTGCTGCCGCTTTTTTCCTTAGCACACGCTATGAAGAATATTACCCACAAGTGCACGATCAATACGATAGATATGACGCCACCAACAGTGTTGCTTTTCAAAATGGATTTTTGGAATTACCGGTTATAGATATTTGGGCTTATCGTATTTTTAAATTAATGAAAGATAGGTTTCCACACTGCGATTTTCCTAAAAAAAACTATACAAAAATCAGCACCATTAATGTAAATGATGCCTATGCTTTTAAACATAAAGGCTTTTTTAGAAACATTGCCGGTTGGTTTAGTGATTTGTACCACTTTGATTTTGAAGCAGTAAATAAAAGGTTTTTAGTTATTTTTAAATTGACAAAAGACCCATACGACAATTACGATACGATTATTAAATTAGGAAAAGAACACAAAGTTAAAACAATGTTTTTCTTTTTGTTCAGTGAATATAATACTTTTGATAAAAACATTTCTTTTGCTAACCCCGGGTATAGAAAATTGATAAAATCAGTGATAGATTATGTGCCTTTCGGGCAATTATTCTCTTATTTTACAACAAAAAATATCCCCAAAATGATAAGAGAAAAGAATAGATTTGAAAACGTAGTGATAAGACCCGTAACCAAAAGCCGACAACATTTCAATAGATTTGAATTGCCAAAAACCTACCAAACCTTGTTAGATAATGACATACGCGAAGAGTACACCATGGGCTATCACACCCACTCCGGATTTAGATCCGGAACATGTTCGCCCTATTACTTTTTTGATTTTGAATATGAAATTCAAACCCCATTGAAAATATTTTCCTTCTGTTGCACCGATGAATTACTTAAAGAGATGATGACGGTAGAAGAAGCCAATAAAAAAATAGAATCACTTTTTAAACAAGTGAAATTAGTGAACGGGACTTTCATCACTACCTTTCACAATGCTATTTTAAGCGAAGTAAAATGGATGGAATTATACGAGAAAATGTTGAAAATGGGATAGACCTCCCCTAACCCCTCCAAAGGAGGGGAATGGTTTGTGTCTTTAATATATTGAAATTGGACTTTTTACCAATTGAAATTTGTAAATTAATGGTTTAATTTTTTTTTATCGGTGTAAAACTGTTAAATCCGTGTAATCTGAATTCTCTTGAAATTTAAAATAAAATATATCACCCGTAAAGACTTGGATGTTGCCAAATATGATGCTTGTATTGCTCAAGCGGTTAATTCGCGTATTTACGCCTATTCGTGGTATTTGGATGTAGTGACAGACCATTGGGATGTGTTAGTTTATGGCGATTATAGAGCGGTAATGCCCATTCCTAAACTGAAATTAAAAAGGCATCTTTGGTTTGCAAAAATTTATACGCCTCCTTTTGTGCAACAATTGGGAATTTTTGGTGCTGAAAATATAGATTCAACAATTATTAAGGCTTTTCAGGACACTGCTTTAAAATGTAAGCCTAAAATTTACAATTTTAATGATGAGTTTATTGATAATAATAAATTTAATCCAAAAGTTTTACCCAATTACGAATTGAATTTACAAAAATCCTATTTACAACTTTCCGAAGGATATAATACTAATTTGAAACGTAAACTTAAAAAATTTAATCCCAATTTTAGCATTGAACTTATAGAAGAAAGCGACATAATTTTAAATTTTGTTTTTGAATTTGCAAAACCTAAAATGAATCAAAATATTAGAAATAAATTGAAATTCCTATTTGGGGTTTTAAAAGAAAAAAACAGAGTTGAAACCTATGGTTTTTATGAGAAAAATACACTTTTTGCAGTTGCGGTTTTTCTAATAGATCATCATCGCATCATTAATTTATTACCTATTTCCACTGAAAAAGGGAAAAACCAAAACGCTATGGCATTTTTGTTAGACGCTATGATTCAAAAAAACGCTGATGAAGACCTTATTTTTGACTTTGAAGGTTCTTCTATCGAAGGCATTGCTGCTTTTTTTAAGAGTTTTGGGGCTGTGAATCGTCCTTATTATCAATACAAATCTAATTCGATTTTTTATTAAAATAATAATTGAACAAGAAATAGCTCAACAATCCCGATGTCCACATTACGATGGCAGAAGTGATGGCAGCACCTGTAATGCCGTATTTTGGAATTAAATACAGATTTAATAAGGCATTGACTGCCAATGTTCCCAAGGCAATCCAAAAATTAATATGCGATTTTCCGATACTTGCCAAGAGATTGCCAAAAAGTCCGCGAAACATTAAAACTCCAATAACTCCAACCATCAGAATTCGGAATGTCAGTACATATTGTTCTAAATCAGCACGAAATAGGGAAAGGATCAATTTGGGAAATACAAATGCCAGCATGAGCACTCCTAAACTTATGACCAAAAAGAAAGTCCAAAATTGGTTGATATAGGTTTTGATTTTTGCTTTGTCGTGTGCTTCTTCTATCAATTTTACAAAATCAGCAGTGATAAACATGCTGGGAATAAAAAGCAGGCTGTAAGGAATTAAAGAAACGTATTTGTAATGGGTTACATTCACCGGATTCGGCATCAAATTTCCTATAAAAATCAAATCAATGTTAAAGAGT
Organism: Polaribacter sp.; assembly: GCA_020740485.1. Lineage (GTDB taxonomy): Bacteria > Bacteroidota > Bacteroidia > Flavobacteriales > Flavobacteriaceae. The sequence goes on from DYMN01000022.1 coordinate 11,964, forward strand.
AACTGGCTCGCAACTCCTGCCATTCCGGAATAAAAAGCAAATTTCCAAAAGACGCCATCCCTTTCTATCGGTTTTTGATACTGCTTCTGAATTTTTATTTTGGGTAAAAAAATCAAAACAGCCAAAAGAGGTGCTAAAACTAAAGCCAAGCTGTAACCAATAGCTTTAAATTGAAAACCTAAAGTTAAGACTAATAAAACTAATATAAAATTATAGGTAATCTCTAAGCCTGCGTAATTTTTATTTTGATGAAAAACCCTAAAATAATTTTTCACTAATTCGATGATGTATATGGTCAACAAATTAAATGAGAGAATCATAAAATAGGTCATCAAATCAGTTTGATTACGATAGATAGCAAAAACAAGCAAGAAAATCAGAAAAATGAAGCCTAATGCAATTTTAATTCCCTTCCATAAGGTGTAGTGAAAATAATTGTGTTTCTCCGCTTCGTCCGGATGTAAAGCCGCATAGCGCATAAAACTGTGATTGAGTCCCAAACCGCCGATTGGATTGAGAAAAGTAAAAAAACTATACGCATAGAACACTAATCCCAAATCGGTTTCGTTTACCAATTGCAAAGCAATCCAAGTAGCTAAAAAAGATAGCACGCGTGCCGAAAGCATAGCGATAAAAACGCTACTACCGCTACGGGAGAGAAAACCTGAGATGAATTGACGAAGGGTGTGGAACATTTAGAACTAAAGAAGCTTTTTGATTAGATAAACGCAAAATTAAACTATTATTTAAAGTTTGGCTCTATTTTTTTACTTTTACAATTTATTTCAGCTTTGATGCAAAAATGGAACATACTTTTTTTAAGCTCTTGGTATCCTAATTCGGAATTACCGCTTAATGGCAATTTTGTTCAACAGCATGTGCAAGCCGTGGCACTTTATTCTAATGTTTTTGTATTACACGTTCAAAGTCGGCAACAAGAAAATCCGTTTGAATTAGAATATAAAGTAACGCACTCCGTTCACGAAATTCTTGTATATTACAGTGTTGGTAATCCTTTTTTAAAATTTGCACATCACGTAAAGGCACTTTTTATTGGCTTTAATAAAATTCAAGAATTAGTTCAAGGGAAAAAAATTGATATTACGCATCTCAATGTAATGTTGCCATTAGGATGGTTTGCATATTATTTAAAATGGAGAAAAGGAATCCCTTACATCATAACTGAACACCATTCTAAATATTTAAAAATCAGTAAACAAAAGTTAAAATGGCATGAGAAATTAATGGTGAAAGTTCTTGTGAAAAAGGCAGCCTATGTTTGTCCGGTTTCAAATTATTTAAAAAATGAAATGATAGAAAAAGGGTTTAACGGAAATTATAAAGTAGTGCCAAATGTGGTTAATGAAAGTATTTTTAATTTTTCGGAACAAGTTGAAAATGAAAGGTGTCAAATTTTGCACGTATCATCATTAGACAATGCCATAAAAAATGTATTTGGTATTATTGACGCTTTTAAGGACTTGATGGTTCAAACAGAAAAACCTTTGCATTTGCACGTCATTGGCGATGGTGATAAACAGAAAGTATTAGATTATGCCCTGTCAGTAGGATTAGAAAAAGATGATTTCGGGGTAGAAGGTCCAAAAACATATAAGGAAATTGCCTTTGCAATGAAGCAATCGGATGTTTTCGTGCTGTTTAGTAACTATGAAAATTTACCGGTTGTGATCAGTGAATCACTGATGTGCGGATTACCTGTTATTGCTTCAAATGTGGGTGGAATTTCCGAAATGATTAGTAGTCAAAATGGAGTGTTAATTCAACCCAAAAACCATAGCGAATTAACCCGCGAAATGCTTAAATTTGTAGAAAACCAATATGATTTTAATAAAAAATTAATTGCAGTAAAAGCGAAAGAAATTTACAGTTTCGAGGTAGTAGGTAAAACTTTTTTTGAAATTTATAAAAGTGTTAAATTTTAAAATTAATTGTTGATTAGATATTGAATGATATAAAACATAAAACAGAACAAGGTTTCATTTGGACATTCATAGAAACTATAATAAATTATTCCATTCAATTTATTGTAGGGATTATATTAGCAAGATTATTATCACCAAGTGAATTTGGATTAATTGGAATGATTATGGTATTTATTACAGTATCGCAGTCATTGATATACAGTGGACTTAACACGGCTTTGATTCAAAAAAAAGATTGCTCAAATTTGGATTATTCAAGTGTTTTTTACTTCAATATTTTTTTGAGCGTCTTATTGTTTTTGTTCTTATATTTTACCGCTGGGTTTATTGCAGATTTTTATAAAACGGATCAATTAAACGGTATTATTAAGGTGTTAAGTTTAGGACTTATAATTGATGCTTTTGGGATTATTCCGCAAACCATTTTAACCAAAAAAATGGACTTCAAAACGTTAACCCATATTTCTGTAATTTCTTCAATTCTATCCGGTTTAGTTGCCATTTATATGGCATATAATAATTTTGGAGTTTGGTCATTAGTGGCTTTAAGTTTGGTTAAAAATATAATTAATACTATTTATTATTGGTTCATAAGAATTTGGAAACCTATATTCGTATTTAATTTTTCATCTTTAAATGGATTGTATAAATTTGGTAAAAATCTGATGTTGAGTAATTTAATTGATGTCATTTATCAAAATAGCTTATATGTCATTATAGGTAAATATTATTCTGCAAAAGAGCTTGGGTTTTATAATAGAGCTGAACGTTTTCAGGCTTTATTTTCGCAAACACTTACCGGTGTGCTGGCTAAAGTGGCATTTCCGGCATTATCTAATATGAATAATAATGAATTCATCAAAGATGCATATCAAAAAATGTTACAAAGAAGTATGTATCTCAATTCGTTACTTATGTTCGGATTAGGAGCAATTGCGTCTAATCTCATTCCCTTTTTAATTGGTGAAAAATGGAATGAATCCATTCCATTATTGCAACTATTAATTTTTGTAGGTATTTTATATCCTGCACAATCATTAAATTCTGATATATTAAAGGTTTATGGCAGAAGTGATTATTTCTTAAAATTGGAAATTATAAAAAAGACAATTGCAATTTTAATACTTATTGTTTCATCCTTTTTTGGTGTCAAAATGATGATAGTTGGATTAATTATTTTTTCAGTAATTGCTTATTTAATCAATGTCTATTTTAGTTCAAAATTCGTTGATTATAATTTAGAAAGCCAATTGAAAGATATTTTTCCTTCCATTATAATTGCTTTAATTATTGGAATAGTAATGCATTTATCCGTTTATTGGTTTACAGGAAGTTATTTAATCAAATTAACAATTCAGCTCATAGTTGGGTTAGTTTTAGTATTAATTCAAGGAGAAATTTTTAAAAATAGAGATTATCAAAGTTTCAAAAATTTGTTGTTAAAATATGTAAAATGAAAAAAGTTAGTGTAGTTACAGTTACATATAATCAAGAAAATTTGATTGAAAAATGTTTGCAAGGTATTGTGAATCAAAAAACTAATTTTGATTTTGAAATTATAGTCGGTGACGATGCAAGTACTGATTCTACTTTGACAAAAATTAATGAGTTTGCCCAACAATATCCTAACAAATTTAAGATACTTACTGCTCAGACCAATAATGGCTTGCAATATAACTTACACCGTTGTTTAGAAACTTGCAAAGGAGAATATATTGCTATTTGTGATGGAGATGATTATTGGATTGATGAAAATAAATTACAAAAACAAGTTGATTTCTTAGACATTAACACAGAATTTGGATTGGTGGGAACAGCTGTTCAATATTATGATGAAGCTAAACAAGTTTTAAAATCTATAGAAAAAAAATACAGTAGGATCCGAACTTTTACAAATCAAGAAATATTTTGCCGAAATCCATTTACTGCATCAAGCGTGTTATTCAGAAAAACCTTTTTCGATGCGTTTTTAGATCTGAAAAATAACAATCCCATTTTAAATAATTATTTAGATTATTCAATTTGGATGTTTGTCGCTATACATGCTAAAACAGCAATTCTACCGGATATAACAACAGTGTACAGATTGTCAGAAAACAATATCTCTCAAACCAAAAACCATCAAAAACTATGGGAATTTAAAAAACGATTTTACGAACATTTACATTTCTTAAAGACGTTTTACAATTTAGAAAAAATTTTAAACTTTAAAAAAATCAATCATTGCAAAGCCAAAGAATTATACAAAAACGCCATTTTAAACAATGAAGTGCAAATCGCAAAAGAATTTGAAAAAACATTCATACGTAATTTTGATTGCCGTTTCTTTTTGAGTCTCATTAAAAACAAAAAATATTTTTCAAAATCCATTGATTTATACGAAAAGGTTTCAGACATGTTAATGTAAAAATACGCATTTTAAATCCTTGAGGTTAAAAGTTTCAATACCAACTTTTGTCTTTAACCAAAGTTTTGTAATTTTACCAAACGTCAGTGTCTCGATAGACCTGCCAAGCAATCCGATAGCTATCGGATTGAAAATCACGCTCACGCCACTGCGTGATTTTCAACTTAGCCGGGATCACCGCCACATTGCCTATATTAAGCGTTAGCAGACACCAGTAAAAACAAAAATTAATGTATCCAAAATTCTTGATACCGTCCGAAGTTGAAATTTTCCGAATTGGTGAGGAGACATATGAAGTTCCAAAATGTATTGTGAAATTTGAAAAATGGAAAGGTAAACAATTAAAAGAAACTTTTGGAGGTAAACAAATTGTGTGTATAAATAATAAACCAATGTTTGCCGAATTAGCAATAATGGAATATTTTTTTTCAGCAGGATGGGAATCTCGTTGGATTGAAACTTACGGGAAAAGTAAAAGTGAACCAATTTTTTTATCGGAATGGAAAGATGAGAAATTTAAATTTCAAGTTCATAATCCTATAGAAAATGAAACTATTTTAAAATTACTAAAAACAATTGCAACCGAAAATGATAATTCATATTCTGGATGTTGGGATGTTTTTGGATGGAAAGATGACAAAATAATATTTGCAGAATCGAAAAGGAAAAAGAAAGATAGTATTCGCTCAACACAAAAAAAATGGCTACTTGCTGGATTGAAAAGTGGATTGAAATTAAATAATTTTTTGATAGTACAATGGGATTTGTAAATATAAATTTGAATTTTTGTAAAGAAATGGTTATCTGTCAACATCACCTATAAGCCCCGCTACACAAAATCACCTGACTTTGCGTCATATCTCAACCCTTTCAGCGTTTTAAACTCAGAAAGGGTTAACCCACATTTAGCATGATCCCCTTTCAACTTTCAGACGAAGCATTGGGTAAAATCCAACCTATTTTTTACCTTTACCGCCTAATGCAACCAAAATGAATCGAATTGTTTTTGCAACCAACAATGCCCATAAATTAGAAGAAGTGCGTGCCTTATTACCCGATTACGAAGTTGTGAGCTTGGCTGACATCGGCTGCTATGATGATATTCCCGAAACGGCAACCACTTTTTACGGTAATGCCGCCTTAAAAGCCAATTATGTCACCACAAAATACGGTTTAGATTGTTTTTCCGATGACTCAGGTCTTGAAATTGATGCTTTAAATGGAGCACCAGGTGTTTTTTCGGCGCGTTTTGCCGGTGAGCCGGTCGATCACGATAATAATATCCGCAAGGTTTTAGAAGAACTGAAGGGAGTGACCAATAGAAATGCAAGGTTTATAACCGTAATTGCATTAATACGCAATGGAGAATCTTATTTTTTTGAAGGAACGGTAGAAGGCACCATCCGTACCGAAAAATCGGGTGAAGGTGGTTTTGGTTACGACCCTATCTTCCAGCCCAATGGCTATGATATTACCTTTGCTGAAATGTCGCAAGATAAAAAAAGCAGCATCAGTCACAGGGGAAATGCCGTCAAAAAGTTAGTGCAATTTTTAGAAAGTGATCATATTTGATAGATTGAATTCAAGTAATACATACCGCTATTCATTCACGGCATTGATGTTGGTTTTAATCATCACGTGGTTAATCAATATTAGTATAGGCAGTATTTCTATACCCTTGAAGGAAGTTTTTAAGTTTTTGACCGGTCAACATTTAGAAAATGAAACTTGGCATACCATTTTGATACAATTGCGTTTCCCTAAGTCACTGACCTTGATTTTGGTAGGTGTAGGGTTGAGTATTTCCGGATTGTTGATGCAAACGCTTTTTCGCAATGTTATGGCGGGTCCTTCAGTGCTGGGAATTAGTTCTGGAGCCGGTTTGGGAGTGGCTTTACTCCTTATGGGTTCCGGATGGTTGGGTTGGGAAAAGATGGAACAAGCCTTCGGACAAATTAGCATTGTGATGAGTGCGGTTATTGGGGCAACCTTAGTTTTGCTATTGATTTTGTTATTAAGCTTAAAACTTAAAAATAATCTTTCCATTCTCATCATCGGATTAATGCTGAGTGCACTTACGGCAGCGCTAATCAGTGTGCTGAGTGTCTTTTCAACCGCCCAAAAATTGCAAGAATATCTTTTTTGGGGTTTTGGCAATGTTTCCAATTTGGGCTTTGATGCTATTTTGTTTCTTTTCGTATTGATTACGCTCTTGAGTATTTGGATAATAAAATTTTTAAAACCCTTAAACTTACTGTTATTGGGAGAAAACATGGCACAAAGCATGGGTGTTCGGCTGGCTTTCACCAAAAACAGTTTGCTCATCATCGTTGGAATAATAGTAGGGGTCATCACTGCCTATGTCGGACCCATAGCATTTGTAGGATTAGCGGTGCCACATATTGCCAGAATGCTATTCAAAACTTCCGATCATAAAGTGTTATTTCCGGCGGTTATCTTGCTCGGAGCTTTAATGATGTTGGTTTGCGATAGCATTGCGCAAATAGGAATCAACGGTCAGGTAATTCCCATCAATGCCGTCACTTCATTATTAGGAGCGCCTATTGTCATTTATTTGATATTTAAACAAAAAAATTACCAAATATGATAAAAGAGCCCACTTACATCCAATTACAAACTAAAAATTTAAGTGTTGGTTACACCACTTCAGGAAAGAAAATCCCGATAGTAGATAACATTCATATTGATATACATAAACCCACTTTTGTGGCTATTTTAGGAAAAAATGGAGCAGGAAAATCCACCTTGTTGCGTACATTGGCACAACTGCAACCTGCCTTGAGCGGTACAATTCATATAAATCAAAAAATTGTTAAAAATAGCTCAAATGATGAGGCAAAATTGATTTCCGTAGTGCTGACCGAAGTTGAAAAAGGACATCAATTTAATGTGTATGAAATGGTTGCATTCGGAAGGTCGGTCTATACCAATTGGATAGACCAACTGACAGTACAAGATAAAATGATGATTGAAAACGCTATGAAATGGACCGGAATCCAACATTTAAGACACCAAAAAGTGGCGGAACTTTCCGACGGACAGCGTCAGAAAGTTTTAGTAGCGCGCGCTTTAGCCCAAGATACGCCTATCATATTATTAGACGAACCCACGGTGCATTTAGATGTACATCACGCCATGGAAATGTTTCATTTATTTAGAAAATGGGTAGATGAACATCAAAAAATATTAATTTTGACCACCCACGAAATTGGTTTGGCAACGCAACTATCCGATGAGATTTGGATTATAGATCAAGGAAAAATTTTGCAAGAACCAACAGTAAAGATATTAGAAAACAATACGATAGACCAATTTTTTAATACGGAGCTCATTCATTTTAACAAGATGATTCATACATTTGAATATATTAAAACCAAATAGATATTGAAAATAGCGGTAGTCATATTAAATTGGAATGGAGAAAAGTTGTTACAACAATTTTTACCCGATGTGATTCGGTATTCGCCCACAGCATACAGCGATATTTATGTAGCAGATAATGCATCGACAGATGGTTCCATCCAATTAATCCAAGAACATTTTACTACTGTAAAAATTATCCGCAATGAAGTAAATGGCGGCTATGCCAAAGGCTATAACGATGCGTTAAAAAAGATAGATGCAGACGTGTTTTGTCTGCTCAATTCGGATATTGAGGTTACCCAAAATTGGTTAGAACCCATTTACCAACATTTCATTGAAAATCCAAAAATAGCTATCATTCAACCTAAAATTTTGGATTTCAAAAAGAAAACTCATTTTGAGTATGCCGGAGCAGCCGGTGGATTTATTGATCAAATGGGTTATCCTTACTGTCGTGGGCGTATTTTTGATTCCATAGAATCAGATGCAGGACAATACAACGATGAAAGAGAAATTTTTTGGGCTTCCGGCGCTTGTTTGTTTATAAGAAATGAAGTCTTTAATCTATTGGGCGGCATGGACGAAGATTATTTTGCGCATCAAGAAGAAATTGACTTGTGTTGGCGCGCCTATAATAAAGGATATAAAACTATGTACGTAGGAACTTCAACGGTGTACCATGTTGGAGGTTCAACCTTGAGCCATTCACATTGGAAAAAAACCTATCTCAATTTTAGAAACTCCTTATACAATATAGTTAAAAATGTACCAAACGGTTATAAAACCTTAATATTAAAGCGATTGGTCTTAGACGGTATTGCCGGTTTTATGTTTTTGACTGAAGGCAAATTCATTTATTTTTGGGCAATAATCAAAGCACATTTCTCATTCTACATGCACATTCCTGTATTACTAAAAAAGAGAAAGGAAATTCACCCACTGCGAAAAGACTATTTTAAAGTGAGAAGTATTGTGTGGCAACATTTTTTTAAAAAGAAAAATAGCTTTAGCGAATTGTAGCAGCTATTTTAACTCATTTTTAGGATTATCAATAAATCAGAGCTACATCGCCTTTACCTTCTCTGATGATAGCTGGTGTGCCGTTACTAGCATCTACCACTGTGGACGGAATATTATCCCCGAAACCACCGTCAATAATCAAATCTACTTTATGTTTCCAAAGCTCGTATATTTCTTCGGGGTCTGTGGTATATTCAATAATTACATCAGGGTCTTTGATAGAGGTAATGGCTAACGGATTTCCTAATTCTTGTATAACGGCTTGCACTATCGTGTTGTCAGGAATCCTGATGCCAACGGTTTTTTTGTTTTTAAAAGGTTTGGGTAGGGTAGAAGCTCCTTCTAAAATGAAAGTATACGGTCCGGGCAAAGCGCGTTTCAGCATCTTAAAAACGGAAGTGTCTAAGCGACTGACATATTCCGATAGATTGCTCAAAGAATCGGTTACAAAGGAAAAATCGGCTTTTTCAATCTTTACCCCTTTTATCTGAGCAAGGTTACGCAATCCTATCGGACTGTGTAGGTCGCATACCAAACCGTAAACGGTGTCAGTAGGTATAATAACCAAACCGCCATTTTTCAATACGTCAACCACTTCACGAATAGCTTTTTCATTTGGATTTTTGTCGTAAATTTTTATAAATCTTGCAGGCATTTATTGGATTTAATGGTTTTAATTTAGAACTTCTAATATCTCAGAGGGAATAGCAATGGGTTTGAACGTTTTACTGTCTAACAAGCGCCAAAGCGTTTGGGTTCGGGTGATGATTTTGTCGTTTTTATAGATTGCTACGTGTCGCACGGATGATGAACCTTCGGTGGAGCCCACCCAAGTTTTGATGGTGAGTACATCACCTAAGAGCGCAGGGCGAATGTAATCAATTTCGTGTCTGCCCACCACCCAAACATAGGCGTCAAAATTTTTACCATGGGTAAGCTCCGTCCAATGTTTGGTTGCCGCATCTTGTACATATTGCAAATAGACCACATTGTTCACGTGATGGAGTGCATCAATGTCTTTAGGTTCCACCTGATATTGGTATTCAAATACTTTTGTATTCATACCTGCAAAATTATGAAAAATGCAGTAAATAGCCTAGAATAGGGTGGGGTAGATTCCAATATGCGATTATGGACACATTTATTTCACCGGAGTAGGCAAAAAGTTCTTCTAATCTAAAAAAAATCGAACTTGTTCTTTAATTTTTAGTTGCAGATTCAAGTTTTTCAGAAAAAGAGAATCATACGGATTATTTTGCTTATAAAATCAGCGTAATTACTGATCCTGTAAGCAGTATAATATCAATACAAAATCGGACTAAATTCTAAATTTAGCCAAACTGAATAAGGGAATCTCTTAATGGTTTTAATTCTTAATAAGTCCCTGCTTTCATTTTCATTAACACATCTTTTATTTCTCTGTACGTTCCGGGGTCATCTATTTCACGGACGTTACTTAAAGCTTTTTCTTGAGTTTGGATTGCTAATTCTCTTTGTCCGTTTTGGTAATATAGTTGGGCAAGCGTATCAAGAAAATAGCCGTTGTCTTTACTAATAACGTTTGAGGTTTCTGACCATTTGATTGCTTGTTTCAAATAATTTTTAGCATTGGCTTCGGTTACCACCTGCCAAGCAGCATTATTAGCCATATTGGAAAAATTGTATTTAAAAGACGTCCAATCTATTGCATTTTCAGGGGAGTATCCCTTTGAATACAGCTTATCTAATTGTTCAATCCAACTGCTCTTATCATTAAAATTGGCATTGTAAAATTCCTCAAAAACGGTATGGTAATTTGTTTTCTTTAAATTTTCATTCGCATCTAATGCATTAAGATAAGAGTTAGTAAAGTCATAATCATAGTTGCTTTTCACTAATAAACTGTACAAATAGTCAAGTAGTGGTTGTTTTTCCTTTTCATCGGTTTGTTTGCTGTTCAGGTCGTAAATGAAATTATCAATAAGCGTTAGCACATTAGTCCAATTGTAGTTTTCGTCATAATTGGTGTAAGCATCATCATCTCTTACTTTTATCGAATCTTTAAATTTCAATAAATAATCAATAGACAAACGATCGCAAGGACGAAGAGAAAGAATAGATTTATTGAATAATTTATTTGTGAAACCGTTGTTATTTAATTCGTTTTTGATAATTTGAGCTAAATCATTATTCAGGCTATCTATTTTTAAATTACTTGTTAAAACCGCATTCCATAATTTGTAGATTTGATTTTCAGACGTTTTTAAACTATAAAACTTACCGGTATTTGTATTTCCAATAGCATCAACCTCTTCTACCACAACTGCATCGGTTGCGACGCTATTTGAAGGCAAAGTAGTAATGTTATGCAATGCTTGAATAAAAGTATCTTCATTTAATTTATTATTTTGAGCCAATTGATCTATTTCATATTGTGCTTGTGCTTGTGTAAGTTGACTGTTGATTGTAGAATAAATTGAGAAATTCTCTGATTCTTCAATAAAATCTCTTTCAGCACTGTAAAGCACTTCTCCTTGCTCATTAAGCACCAAAACGGCTTTATCTCCTTTGATTTTATGTTTCTTGAGTAAAGCATCTTCATCTTTTTTCAAAAGGTAGTGTTCAAATTTTTGGTAGGTATCTAATTCTTCTTCAGAATAATATTGAAAATAATTTTCTTGTTGTTTTAATAATTCTTTGTATTGGATTTCAAATTCCGGGTCTTTTTTTACATAACTTACCACTAAAAACTTATCATTGGATTCAATATCTTGAATAGCTTCTTTCAGGTTAGCGTATTCTTTAAATTTAAACCCGTTGGGAGTTGTATTTTCCTCCATTTCTACTACTTGATATTCGTCATCTATTCCCTCTTGAACAGGTTTGAAATTTTTAACTTCATTTATAGAAACCTCCAATTGATTTTCATTTGATTCTTCAATAGGTGGGTTTAAGGAAAAGACTATTGGTTCCATTCCATCCATGAGTATTATTTGATCCGATTGCAAGGGATCTTGAACGACCTCCAAATTAGAAAAAGGCTCATATATATCATAATTAACCACTAATTCTATAGCATTCACATCGTTGGGAATTACGATTTGCCCTTCTTGCGATTTAGCTCCTTCAGTGTAATACAACACATAAAGTATATTAGGTTTTGGGATGATTAATGATGCACTTGAATAATCTTCGTTATAATTTAAAAGCGAATTCACAGGTTGATACTCATCTAATAAATCAGTTTTATAGTATAGACTGTGAATATAAGCCAAAGTCATACTCGAAAATTTGATTTTTAATTCACTTTCTTTCGATGTTTCTGCTATTTTGTTAACTTGAAAAATAGGTTTAGGGGCATTTTTTAATTCAAATTTAATTTTATTATTTTCTGATATAAATTTCCCTTTTAAATACACCATTTCAAAATTTTGGTTCTCATCTACTTGTAGATATATTTGTTCAGAACCAAAGGGCATTTTCATTTGATACTCGCCCGATTTAATTTTTTGTTGTGCTAAAATCACGATAGGCGCTCCGAATAAAATGAATAAGTAGTTGATAAAGTTTTTAGATTTCATAATTTAAAAAGACATTTGAGTTAGTAAATTCGTGCAATTATAGGAATGTTTTTCGGATAAAGCAACTTATTTGTATTAGAAGCCTGAGATCATTACAATCATATTGATTCTAAAGAAAAAAGTCATTCAACTTTAAATTCTTGCCTTACAAAGATTTTAAAGTTTTAAAATCAAAAAAAGCATCAGAATTAAAAATCAAATAATGAAGTCATTTAAACTTTTTCTTTTCCCTAAAAAATGATTAAAATTCGCTCATATTTCGTTACTTTTTTTATCCATAACAGCCATTATGAATTGCAAAAAGTGCCTTATCTGAACAAATTTTATTTCATTTTCGGTCTAAAACTAAAAGTTTAAATGACTTCAATAACATTTAATGAGGTAAAATTGATACAAGCTAAATCTTTTAAAATCAATAGCATATTTGTTGCCTTAAACATAGCTAAGGCTTGTCTTTCAAAAATGAATACTCCTTTAATTCAATAAAACCTTATGATTTGTGTTTTTTAGCAGACCCTAAATCTAAAATGTATACACTTAGGCAAGCTTAGTGCAAGAAAGCAAAACGCACGTACATTAAAAATTTTGACGTTCAAAAGCTTGCAAAAAGATTAAAGACTTTTTATCAATGTGGCTACTCTATTTATGTCATCTTGTGTCATATTAGAACCACTCGGCAAGCATAAACCGCGTTGAAACATTTCTTCCGAAACGCCATTGGTATAACTCACACAATCAGCAAAAACGGGTTGTAAATGCATGGGTTTCCACAGTGGGCGAGATTCTATGTTATGAGCTTCAAGTGCCAAGCGAATTTTTTCTCTATGCTCATAGCTATCTGCAAGGATGGTACTAAGCCAACGATTAGCAAAATATCCTTTAGGTTCTTTTGGAGCTGTTAAGATATTTGTAGTATTATCAAAAGTTTTTTGGTAAAATTCAAAATTGGCTCTGCGTTGTGCTACGCGTTGGTCTAACACCTCCATCTGACCGCGTCCTATTCCTGCTACAATATTGCTCATACGGTAATTATAGCCTATTTCACTGTGTTGGTAATGTGGAGCTTCGTCGCGTGCTTGGCTAGAAAGAAAAACCGTTTTTTGTTTTGCTACATCTGTTTTACAAACCAATGCGCCTCCTCCTGAAGTGGTTATAATTTTATTGCCATTGAAAGACAATATTCCGAATTCCCCAAACGTGCCGCACATTGTTCCATTGATATGACTTCCCAAGGCTTCTGCAGCATCTTCTATGACCGGAATATCGTATTGCTGTGCTATTTTCATAATTTTGTCCATTTTAGCAGGCATGCCATAAAGATGCACCACGATAATAGCAGTTGGTTTTTTACCTTTTATTAATTCTGTTTTGATCGCTTGCTCCAATAATTCAGGATCCATATTCCATGTATCGCGTTCACTGTCAATAAAAACAGGTTTAGCGCCAAGGTAAGTGATAGGATTGGCAGAAGCAGAAAAAGTGAAACTTTGACACAAAACAGTATCTCCATATTTCACTCCTAACTGAATTAAAGCCAAATGCAATGCACCGGTTCCGGAAGTCAAGGCAGCTATTTTCCCTTGCTTTAAATATTGTTCTAAATCTTTTTCAAATCCGTTAACATTAGGTCCCAAAGGAGCAACCCAATTGGTGTCAAAGGCTTGTTGTACGTACTTTTGTTCACCACCGCCCATGTGGGGAGAAGAGAGCCATAGTTTATTTTGAGTCATTGAGGTTAATTTTCTTTTAAGAGTGCAAATATCAATATTTTTTTGGTATCTTTTGATAGAATACTCCAAAAGTTATAATCATACTTATAACTTTTCTTTATTTTCATCTGTTTATATTTAATTAGTTCACTTTACATTATTTTTAAGTGGTGTTTCCCGCTTTAGCGGGACAGGCATTGATTTGCTCACGCTAAAGACGTGACAGGTGCGCAGTTGTTTTTTAATGGTCATCCTTCGACAAGCTCAGGACTGGAATGGATTCCGATAGACCTGCCACGCGCGCGGTATCGGAACGCATAAACATTTTCGGTTGGTATCATCCCGATAGTCCTGCCAAGCTATAAGCATGGTATCGGGATTGTTAAGCTCATTACATATTTTTGAAAGATTATGATGATAACTATTGATTAATATTAATGAATTCCATTTGCAAAAAGTAAAGTTATTTTTTGATAAAAATTGCAAAAAATGGTGTTTTTTTAAAGGATAGAAATAAGTTTCTTGTCTATTATTATGGGATGGGCTTGATTACTCTTCCCGGATTTCCTACTACCACGGCATGATCGGGAATGTCTTTGGTGATAACACTTCCTGCACCGATAGTACACCATTTACCAATAGTAATATTAGGTATCACCACCGCACCACTGCCAATATGAGTACCTTCGCCCACTAGCGCAGTTCCACTCAACGTAGCATTCGGTGAAATATGAACAAAGTCCCCTAAATGACAGTCGTGTTCAACCACTGCTGCCGTGTTGATGATACAATGTTTTCCAATAGTGGCATTGGCATTAATCACAGCATTTGCCATCACAACACTACCTTCGCCTATGATTATAGGTTTAGCAAGTACTGCAGTCGGATGAATTGCTGTGGCAAAGGAAAGTACATTTTTTTCTGCAATTTCTTTCCTAATTGTATTATTTCCAATACTAATGATGAAACTATATTCAGAGTTTTTAACAGCTAAATCAGTTTGTTTTACCTCAATTCCATTGATTTCTTTCAATTGTTTATTATCATCAATAAAATAGGGAACAACGATATTTGACTTTTGCAATATGTCTAATATTACTTTGCCATGTCCGCTGGCGCCGTAGAGTATAATATTAGTAGTTTCCATTAAACGGTTCTATTGTGGCAGCATCTGCTGCGTTAATACCTTCCCTTTTTATGACTTTTAAAAGGGTTTTAAACAGTATTTTAATATCCAAAGATAAACAGATATGATCTACATACCAAACATCCAAGGCAAATTTCTCATTCCAACTGATGGCATTACGCCCGTTGACCTGTGCCCAGCCGGTAATACCGGGTTTTACTTCGTGACGACGGTTTTGAAATTCGTTGTATAAATGCACATATTGGGTTAACAAAGGTCTGGGTCCTATTAAACTCATATCGCCAATCAATACATTAATTAGTTGCGGTATTTCATCTAAGGAGGTTTTTCGTACCCATTTTCCCACGGTAGTCAATCGTGCCGCATCCGAAAGTAGGTTGCCTTGAGCATCTCGCTTGTCATTCATGGTTTTAAACTTGATGATGTGGAACACTTTTGAATTTCTGCCAGGACGAGGTTGTATGAAAAAGGGTTTACCTCCATTGGCAATGGTTAATAGCAACGTTACAATTAGGAACAATGGCGACAATAGGATAAGTCCTAATAAGGATAATAGGAAATCTATTATAGGTTTGAGGAACTGTTTATACATTTTATTATCTGAAAAATTGTTTTCTATACTCGTAATGCAATATATAAAAAAAGAAAAAGTTTTTCATTGAATTAAAAATAATTCATATATTTATTTGATGTTCAATCAATTAAATATATGAACAACATTTTGTAAAAGTACAAAATAATTTTAATAGAAACCTAACAAAGTGGTTCGGCGTTTCCATTTAAAAAAATTATCTCAAACTGATAATTTGAATTTTAAACTAATTTAACCAAAAGTGTCTGATATTAAGTTAATAGCCATAAATATTACTTCTAAATGTATGTCGATTGACCCATAACATTAACAATTTAGTTTATTGAAAGGCACTTTTTTGGATGGATTAATTGAGAGAATAGTCTATGATAAACACAGATGAAAATTATTTCCATAACTATTTAATTAGTTTAGAATCAGACGTAATTATACAAAACTTTTGATTCTTTTTAAACAAGAATTTTGAGGAAAATAGCACACTAACTTTTATTTGGTCTTTAAATAAATTTGGATTTCAAAGAGAATTAAGCCATCTAAATAAATTTAAACTGATAATACACTACGGGTTATATAATCTTAACACAAGAATTATATTAATGTGATACATTTTTGATGTAAAATTTAATTATTCTTAAAACTACAACGTTTTCATTTTGTTTTTTTTATAATACACCTGTTTTTTTTCATTTTTTTTCAAAAAGAATGACTTATGTCATAATTCAGGTTTTATATTTATGTTACATTTGTTACATAGTTTAAATAAAAAAATTATACCAGAATTTCCCTTCCAAAATTAATAGCACGACAACCAGTCACTATAAACTAAAACAACTTTTAAATGAAATTTTATACACAACAATACGCTATTCCCGATGTTCCGATGCAAGCATTTATTGATTCAGAAGAAATATGGGATATTATAAAAAACACATCAACAAGTCCAGAAAAAGTTCTAGAAGTAATACAAAAAGCACTGAATAAAAATCGATTGAGTTTGCAGGAAGTGGCTGTGCTCATCAATGCCAACGACACTGCGTCGGTCAATGCAATAAAAGAAGGGGCAAAAGAATTGAAAAACAAAGTTTATGGCAACAGAATTGTGCTTTTTGCCCCATTATATATTGGTAATAAATGTTCAAATAATTGTTCGTACTGCGGTTTTCGTTCCACCAACACAGAGGCTGAACGTAAAACATTGAGCGATTTGGAAATTACTCACGAAATAGAAGCCTTGCAAGAAAATGGACAAAAACGTTTGGTCTTGGTTTATGGCGAACACCGTGAATATAGTCCTGAATATATTGCACATACCGTGAAAGTGGCTTATATTGTGAAAAAGAATTCAGGAGAAATAAGACGTGTCAACATCAATGCTGCTCCTTTGGATATCGAAGGTTTTAGAATTGTAAAAGAAGCAGGAATAGGAACTTATCAAATTTTTCAAGAAACGTATCATCCCGAAGCCTATAAATGGTATCATTTGGGAGGAAAAAAATCCAATTTTGAAAATCGTCTTACAGCCCTTGACCGTGCGCAAGAAGCAGGTATAGACGATGTTGGTATTGGCGTTTTATTTGGTTTATATGATTGGCGTTTTGAAGTAATGGCATTGGTGCGCCACACCAACCATTTGGAAGCCTGTTATAATGTGGGTCCACATACCATTTCATTTCCAAGAATCAAAGACGCAGCCGGATGGGAAGTAGGAGACAAATATTTTGTTTCCGATGCTGATTTCACCAAACTTATAGCCATTTTACGTTTGGCAGTTCCCTACACCGGAATGATTCTTACAGCGCGTGAACCTGCGAAATTAAGAGATGAAATCATCCAATTTGGAGTTTCTCAAATTGATGGGGGGACGAAAATTGAAATTGGCTCTTATTCTGATACCCTAAATCTAAAACAAAACCTTAATCGTGAGCAATTTAAAATCAATGATGAACGCTCATTGGCAGAAATTATCGATGAATTGTTAGATAAGGAAATGATACCATCGTTTTGCACTGCTTGTTATCGCAAAGGTCGTACAGGTGAACATTTTATGGAATTTTCTGTTCCAGGATTTATCAAAAAATTCTGTACACCCAATGCCATATTAACCTTGGTGGAATATATTGAAGATTATGCTATTCCTTCCACAGCCCAAAAAGCATGGCAAATTATTGAAAAAAATATTAATGAAATGGAAGATGATAAAATCAAAAGTTCATTAATAGAAAAAATTGAAAAAGTAAAAATGGGACAGAGAGACCTTTATTATTAGATATGAGTATTGAGAAATGGAAAATAGATAAGTGAAAAATAATCTAAAACAAGAATTTTAGAAAGATTCAAATTTCAATATCGAAACAACTAAATACTAACGACTAAAGACCACAAATATGTCAAAAGGTAAAGATTTAAAACCACACATTGGAATATACGGACGACGTAATGTAGGTAAAAGTTCATTTATCAACGCACTAACAGGTGTTGAGGTTGCTATTGTTTCTGAAATTGCCGGAACCACAACAGATCCGGTCAAAAAATCAATGGAGATTTTTGGAATTGGTCCTGCTATTTTGGTCGACACAGCCGGAATTGATGATGTGGGTGACTTGGGGGAAAAACGTATTGAAAAAACCTTGCAAACCCTGCAACATATTGATGCAGCCATTTTGTTGATTTCTGAAAATAATTTTGGATTATTTGAACAAATGCTTATCAAAGAATTTCAACATTATAAGGTTGATTTTATGATAGTTCACAACAAAGAAGACATTGAAACTCTTGCAGATGTAACTCTCCACCAAATTAAAAAAATCACCAACGCACCCTTTGTATCGAGTAGTGTAAAAACTTCTAAAAATTTTGCAGAAGTAATAGAAACATTAAAATTAACCATTCCACAAACCGCATATCAAAAAAGCACTTTGTTTGGTGATATCATTCAAAAAAACGACATCGTTATGCTCATTACTCCCGTGGATAGCGAAGCCCCGGACGGAAGAATGATTCTACCCCAAGCCATGGCAATCCGTGATGTTTTAGATCACAATGGAGTGAACATTGTATTGAAAGAAACCGAAGTGGAACATTTTTTTAAGCACAATACTATCAAACCAAAATTGGTAGTAACCGATAGTCAAGCATTTGATTATGTGAGCAAAGTGGTTCCAAATGATGTGCAACTTACAGGTTTCAGTGTGGCTTATGCGCGAATGCGAGGTCCATTTGAAGAATATATAAGTGGTGTAAGAAAAATTTCTGACTTAAAAGACGGAGACCGTATATTGATTTTGGAATCATGTGTACATCAAGTGAGTTGTGAAGATATTGGGCGTTTCAAAATTCCAAATTGGATACGAAAATTTTCCGGAAAACAATTAGAATTTGACGTTACACCAGGTTTATCACCCGTAGAAAAACCCATAACAGATTATCAATTAGTTATTCAATGTGGGGGCTGTATGATCACCAAAAAGCAAGTTCATAGCCGGCTGAAAGCCGCGCTGGATGCTGGAATTCCGGTCACCAATTATGGAATTGCCATCGCATATATGAATGGAATATTGGACAGAGCGGTAGAACCTTTCGTAGGGGTAAAAGTTAAAAGTTCATAAAGTTTATAAAGTCACGCAGAGCGTGATGGCGCTTTGCGCTCATTCGTAAAGTTCATAAAGATAAGTTAATTAACACATTTCCAAATTTCCAAATTAACACATTTTCAAACTTTAAAATTAAAAATATAGTCAACATATTAAACAAAGAATCTTTCGATAAACAAGATTTGCTGTATCTACTTCAAGTTCAGGGAGAAGAGCGTAGTTTGTTGTTCGAAACTTCAAAAGCCATCAGAGATAATTTGTTGGGAAATCAAGTTTTTTTACGTGGCTTGATTGAATATAGCAATGTGTGTCAAAAAGATTGCTTGTATTGTGGCATTCGTAAATCTAATAATAATCAACAACGATATATGCTTAATAAGAAAGAAGTTATAGAATGTGCCAAATTCGCTTATGAGAATAAATATGGGAGTATTGTTATCCAATCCGGAGAGCGTCAGGATGCACTGTTTATTGCTAAAATTACTGCTTTTATCAAAGAAATTAAAAAAATGAGCAAAAGTGAACTAGGAATCACATTGTCACTTGGAGAGCAAAAACCAGAAGCATATCGTGAATGGTTTGAAGCAGGAGCACATCGTTATTTATTGCGAATTGAGTCGTCCAACGCTGAAATATATTCTAAGATTCATCCACAAAACCAACTTCACGATTTTGAAAAACGCATTCAAGCATTACATGACATTCGCAAAGCGGGTTTTCAGTTGGGAACTGGTGTGATGATAGGATTACCTTTTCAAACCTTAGAGCATTTGGCAGACGATCTTTTGTTTCTTCAAAGAATCGATGTAGATATGGTGGGAATGGGACCCTATATTGAACATAAAGATACGCCGTTATACAGTTACAAAGATCAACTTTTACCAAGAAAAGAACGCTTGGAACTTACTTTCAAAATGATTGCCATCTTACGCATTATGATGAAAAACATCAACATTGCTGCTACCACCGCCTTGCAAGCCATTGACCCAATGGGACGTGAAAAAGCAATAAAAATCGGTGCAAATGTCATTATGCCCAATATTACACCGGGTTCATTCAGGAAAAGTTACAAATTGTATGAAGACAAACCATGCACAGATGAAGCCCCGGGTGAATGCACAGAATGTTTAGATGCCCGCATTCAGATGATTGGAAGCAAAATTTCTTATAATCAATGGGGTGATGCACCACATTTTACAAATAAAACAATAACACTCAATTAAATAGTAACAATATGCCAATTATCAAATCAATTCAGGAGTTAAAATCTTTACGAGAAGAGATTCAAAATAAAAGAAAAAAAGATTTTTCAGAGCGACATCCTATCGAAATCAAAGTAGCAATGGCAACCTGTGGCATTGCATCGGGAGCAAAGCCAATTTTTGATTTTCTAATAGAAGAATTGCCAAAACGCAATATTGCAGCCAATGTAAAACAAACAGGTTGTATGGGTTATTGCTATGCAGAACCCACACTTGAAATTAGAATACCCAACCAAGATCCGGTGGTTTTTGGCTATGTTGACCTTAAAAAAGCAGATGAAATTATTGAAAAATTCATCAAAAAAGGGGAATTAGTTGATGGAATTATTCCCATAAATTATATTGTAGCAAACTAAATATTTATATCAAAATTTCTAAAAATATGAATACGCACAAAAAAAGAAATATTCTGATTTGCCAAGGTAGTACTTGTCATCAAGTTGCAAAAGAAAATTTGATCGATGCCTTCAAATCAAAATTAAAAGAATATCAATTAGATGAAGATGTGAAAGTGGTACAATCAGTTTGTTTTAATAAATGCACGGTTGGGCCCAATATCATCATCCATCCTGACAATGTTGAATATTCAACAGTAACATCCGATGATATTGATGAAATAATCATGTTGCATTTGCTCAATGATAAAATTGTTGAAAGATTGGTATATAACCAAGTCTATGAAAACAGTGGTTCTGACAAAAAACAATACAGAATTGCACTTAGAAACTGTGGTTTTATCGATCCTGAAGTCATAGTAGATTATATCGAAAAAAATGGCTATGCAGCCTTAGGAAAATGTTTGACAGAATATACACCACAACAAGTAATAGATGAAATAAAAGCATCAGGTTTGAGGGGCCGTGGTGGTGGTGGTTTTTCAACCGGTTTGAAATGGGAAATCACCAGCAAAAGTGAAGCAGACCAAAAATATGTGGTATGCAATGCGGACGAAGGCGACCCGGGAGCATTTATGGATCGTTCTGTGTTGGAAGGCGACCCCCATTCCGTCATTGAAGCAATGGCAATTTGTGGTTATGCCATTGGAGCCACGAAAGGGATTGTGTATATCAGAGCAGAATATCCTTTGGCAATCAAGCGTTTACAAATTGCATTAAAACAAGCCAAAGAGTATGGTTTATTAGGAAGAGATATTCTTGGAACCGGATTTGAATTTGATATTTCTATTAAATATGGTGCAGGTGCTTTTGTGTGTGGTGAAGAAACGGCTTTGATACATTCTATGGAAGGTTTGAGAGGTGAACCTACTTTGAAACCCCCGTTCCCTAGTGTTTCAGGCTATTTGGGAAAGCCAACTAATGTGAATAATGTCGAAACTTTTGCTAATATTCCTGCGATAATTAATCGTGGTTCAAAATGGTTTGCATCTATTGGAACAGAAAAATCAAAAGGGACAAAAGTTTTTGCTCTTGCCGGGAAAGTAAATAATGTAGGTTTAGTTGAAGTGCCAATGGGAACAACCTTACGTGAAGTAATTTATGATATTGGTGGAGGAATCAAAGACGGTAAAAAATTCAAAGCCGTACAAACAGGTGGACCATCCGGTGGATGTTTGACAGAAAAACATTTGGACTTACCAATCGACTTCGATACGTTGATGGCTGCCGGTTCTATGATGGGTTCTGGTGGTATGATTATCATGGATGAAGATGATTGTATGGTTTCTATGGCGCGTTTTTATCTTGAATTTACAGTTGAAGAGTCTTGCGGGAAATGCGCCCCATGCCGTATTGGAAACAAACGCTTACATGAAATGCTCATCAAAATTTGTGACGATAAAGGCTCCGAAGAAGACCTAATGTTACTGAAAAACTTGAGCACAGTTGTTAAAGATACATCTTTGTGTGGATTGGGTCAAACATCGCCCAATCCTATTTTATCCACCATGGAGAATTTTTATGACGAATACCTTGCCCACGTTAAAGATCATAAATGTCCCGCTGGTCAATGCAAATCTTTCCAACGTTATTATATCAGTGAACAAAATTGTATTGGATGTATGGTTTGTGCTAGAAATTGCCCTGTAAATGCCATTTCAGGTGAAAAAAAAGAGGTTCATATCATCAATCAAGAAACTTGTATCAAATGTGGCGTTTGTATGGAAAAATGTAAGTTCGATGCCATTTATTTAAACTAATTTTTAAAAGTATTTTCAAAATGGAAATGATCAACATCAAAATAGATAACAAAAACGTTCAAGTTCCCAAAGGTACTAGCATATTGGATGCAGCAAAAAGTATTGGAATAAAAATACCAACTTTATGCTATATGAACCTTCACGACTTGAATACAGAACATAAACCAACAGGTTGTAGAATTTGTGTAGTAGAAGTAGCAGGACGAAAAAATCTTGTTCCTGCATGTGCTACAGAATGTACTTCTGGTATGGAAATTAAAAATCAAACCATGCGCGTGCTGAATGCTCGTAAAACGGTGATGGAACTCATCTTGAGCGACCATCCTGCAGAATGTTTGATTTGTCCAAAAAATGGGACTTGCGACTTGCAAAGCATGGCTCAAGAAATGGGAATTCGTCACTATCATTATAAAGGGGAACAATCTACTTATATTAAAGACCGTTCAATCGCCATCAAGCGCGATATGGACAAATGTATAGGTTGTAAACGTTGCTTAACCATGTGTAATGACGTGCAAACGGTGGGAGCATTATCTTCTATCAATCGCGGATTTATGTCAGTAGTTGCTCCTGCCTTCCAAATGGATTTATCAGAGTCAGTTTGTACTTATTGTGGTCAATGTGTGGCAGTATGTCCAACGGCAGCCTTAACTGAAATTGATCATACAAGTAATGTAATCAGAATGTTAGCCGACCCAACTAAAACGGTTGTTGTGCAAACAGCCCCTGCAGTTAGGGCAGCATTAGGTGAAGAATTTGGATATGAAGCAGGAACTTTGGTAACAGGAAAAATGGTTGCAGCCTTAAAAGATTTGGGTTTTGACTATGTATTTGATACCGATTTCGCCGCCGATTTAACCATTATGGAAGAAGGAACCGAATTATTAGACCGTTTGTCAAGACACTTAAAAGGAGATGAAACTGTTAAATTACCCATATTAACTTCATGTTGTCCTGCTTGGGTTAGTTTCTTTGAGCACCATTTTCCTGATATGAAAGACATTCCATCAACTGCTCGTTCACCTCAACAAATGTTTGGAAGTATTGCAAAAACCTATTACGCTGAAAAAATTGGAATTAAACGCGAAGATATGATTGTGGTTTCTATTATGCCTTGTTTAGCAAAAAAATATGAACGCGATCGCGATGAATTTAAAACCGATGGCAATCCCGATGTAGATTACGTTCTTTCAACTCGCGAATTGGCAAAACTCATCAAACAAGCAAGTATCAATTTTGAAGAATTACCCAACATGGATTTTGATAAACCTATGGGTGAATCATCAGGGGCAGGTGTTATTTTTGGAACCACCGGTGGTGTGATAGAAGCAGCAGTAAGAACTGCTTATGAAATATTTACAGGTCAAAGTTTACATAAAGTTGATTTTGAACAACTTCGTGGAATGGACTGGGTTCGCGAAGCAATTGTAGATTTCAATGGAACACCTATCAAAATCGGTATTGCACACGGATTGGGTAATGCTCGCAAATTGTTGAATGAAATTCGCGAAGGCAAATCACAATATGATGCCATCGAAATTATGGCTTGTCCGGGAGGATGTATTGGTGGTGGAGGTCAACCTTTGCACCATGGCGATACCAATATCTTGAAAGCAAGACAAAAAGCTTTGTACAGCGAGGATAAAAATAAAACCATACGTAAATCGCACGAAAATCCTTACATAATCAACTTATATAAAGAGTTTTTAGGAAAACCAATGAGCCGCAAAGCCCATGAGTTATTGCATACACAATATTTTGATAAAAGTAATCCTGTGGATATTGTTAAAGATTAATCTATAAAACGACGAAAATTATGATGACAATTTGTGAAAGCAATGTTGCAAAAATTAAAGCAATTTGCGAAGAATTCAATAATGATAAAGGAGAATTGATTAATGTGTTGCACAAAACACAACATACCTTTGGCTACCTTCCGGAAGAAGTTCAAGAGGTAGTTGCTCAGAATCTAAACACTTCCTTAGCACACGTATATGGTGTGGTGTCTTTTTATTCCTTTTTTACTATGACACCCAAAGGAGAACACCCCATCAATATTTGTATGGGAACAGCATGTTATGTGCGTGGTGCTGAAAAAGTATTGGATGAGTTCAAAAAACTGCTTAATATCAAGGTTGGTGAAACTACAAAAGATGAAAAATTTTCCTTAAGCAGTCTGCGTTGTGTAGGTGCTTGCGGGTTGGCGCCTGTGGTATTAGTGGGCGATAAAGTTTATGGACGGGTTACTTTAGATGGTGTTCAGGAAATATTGGATGAGTATAAATAAAAAAATCCGTTTCAATTATTATTTTGAAACGGATTTAGCATTAACATTATTTAAATTTGAAACAAGATTTTAATGTTTTTTTTCGATAAAATAATCCAAACTGTATTTGCCGGAACCATAAATCAATAAGGCAAATAGCATGATCAGGTAATAAAGCGGTATTTCATATCCGTTGTTTCCCGCCGCAAAGCCATTGGCAAAATGCACGGTAAAAATGGCTACTAACATTGTGATCATTAAGGGAATACTTATCAATCGGGTGAAAAGCCCCAAGGTGAGTAAAATTACTCCTGCAACTTCTGTGAAGGTAGCGAGATAGGCGTTGAGCACGGGCATAGGAATTCCGATACTCTTAAACCATTCGGCTATGCCGTTGATGTCTTTGAGTTTCATCATCGCCGGTTCATAAAACCCAAAGGCTAAAATTAATCGTAAAAAAAGCAATGGTAAATCTTTTAAAGAAGATAAGGTGTGATAGAGTTTTTGTAACATAATTAGTAGTTTTTAGTTTTAGTTTCTTGTTTTTTTGTAACCCAAAATCAGATTGTTTTCAAGTGCAAAACGGATAAATTCCAGAATTTGCTCACTTATTTTTTCTGAATCAGATTCGTATTTTTTTAAAATTGGATATAAGTCAATAAAGGTAGTTTCTTGTTCATTTAGTAGCACGAGCATTTCCACAAAAGGTAAACTCAACTCGTTAAATTTTACTTGTTTGTCGTAATAATCACGATGTAAACTCACAAAGTATTGTCCTTTGTCTTTTTCGGTGATTTTTTTAGTGGCTTTGTTGTGAATGGGATATTGCAAAGGTAAAATCTTTATTTCGGGGTTGGGAATCAATACATCGGTTTTCGGATTCCCTTTTTCAGAAAATGGTAAAAATTCAAGGTCTTCCATCATAAAAACTTCTATTTCCAACCATTCAAAATACATCAATTCGTTGAGAAATGGGATTATCTTTTTCGTTGGGAATGGATTTTCAAGATAAAATTCGTAAAATTCAAAGGGCAATTTCCAAATTTGTTCCGTTTGACTCTTGTGATTTTCAAAAAAATACTGCACTGCATTTTCCCATTCTTTTGCATTTAAAAAGTTTTTCAAAATAGGATACGCATTGGACATAGTGTCCATTATGACACTGTAAACCAATTCTCTATAATGATGTGTGTTGTCTGAAACAGTAGTTTTAGGTGGGTTTTTCCCACTGCGAATGTATTGCCCAAAATGAATTTGGCTTTTTTCGGTTGGATTTAAAATTGCGTTCATACTATCATCGGATTTAAAACTTTGTTTTGAATGTTTCGCAATTGGGTCATTTCCGATTCTAATACTTCCAATTCAGGAATATTGAAATCTCTTTCCAATAAAATAGGCACTTCGCGTTGTAGTTTTTGCAGTGTAAAATCTAACAAATCATACACCGGATCTATAATTTCAGCACCGTGCGTATCGATAATCAAATGTTCATTTACCTTGAAATGTCCTGCTATATGGATATATTTCACCCTTTCCAAGGGCATTTTCGAAATAAATTCTTTGGCATCGTAGTGATGATTGAAACTATTGACATACACATTGTTTACGTCTAATAGCATTTCACAATCAGAACGACGGACGATTTCATTGATAAATTCGGGTTCCGAAATTTCTTGTTTGAGCAAGGTGTAATAACTCGCATTTTCCAAAATCAAACGTCTTCCCAAAAGATCTTGCACTATCAAAATATTTTCAACCACTCTGTCAATGGCATCTTGTGTAAAGGGAATGGGCAACAAATCGTACAAATGGGCATTATCGACTTTTGAAAAACTCAAATGCTCGGAATACAAAACCGCTCCGGTTTCCTCAATAAAAGCTTTTATTTTTTTTACAAAGTCTATATCAACCCCTTCCGGACTTCCGATAGAAAGTGACAAACCGTGTAAAAAAAGTGGATATTTTTCGCGTACTTTTTTAAATTCTTGTTTCCAATAACCGCCTACACCCAACCAATTTTCGGGTGCCACTTCCACAAAATCAGGATGTATTTTGTGGTCGTATAAAAATTCTTTGGAAAATTCTTTTCTGTAACCGATGCCTACCATAGTAAAGTTTGAAGTTTGAAGTTTGAAGTTTGAAGTTTGAAGGTGGTTGAGTGTCCTGCTGAAAGCGAGATGTTCTGAAACCACCGCGGTGAAAAGTGAAAAGTTGAGCGTTAGCGATTCCGATAGCTATCGGAACCGATAAAAGCGGGAGTAAAAGGTGATTGAGTGTCCCGCTGTAAGCGAGATGTACCGAAACCACCGTCCTCATATTTTTAAACCTTACCAAGTCCTTGACGGACTTGGCAAGGAAAAAATAGAGAAAAAAACAAACTATTTTTTGGTTGTTTTTTTAGTTGATTTTTTGTCCTCTTTTTTGGATCCGCCACATTTACCTTCTCCACATTTAGCTTCAGTGCTTTTTGTGGCTTTTGAATCAGCTTTTTTGACTTCTTTTTTCTCTTTTTTGGCACCTCCACATTTACCTTCACCACATTTAGCATCACTGCTTTTAGTGGCAGCAGAATCGGTTTTTTTGGCATTGCCGCATTTGCCTTCGCCACATGCTAAATCTGAGGTGTTTTTTTGTAAAAGCGGATTGGCATCGTTTGTGAGTTGATTTCTTAAATCGTCTCCGCTGCCTATTTTGGCAAATGAAGGGTT
>DYMN01000023.1 GCA_020740485.1 Polaribacter sp.
CCCAATCGGAGTGTAAGTAAGGGCTTCACTACCAGTGAAACCCTTACTTTTTGGTTGGTTTTTTGTGGGAAAAATCAACACCGATCTCGTTAATACTATTACAGTTTGTTGTATTTGATTTAATCAAATTCTTTTAGAATAAGGAGCATTTGTTGTTTGAGATTTGGAATGTCATGGAGGGCACTATCCCAAATGGTGTCTAATTGCAAACCAAAATATTCATGGGTTATAAAATTTCTCATTCCTTTCATTTCATTCCAAGCTATATCAGGATACATAATTTTTAATTCTTCTGAAATATGAACGGATGCTTCACCAATTACCTCAAAATTTCTAATCATGGCATCCTGTTCAATCCATTTCTCTTCAAATATTGGGAATGACTGAACCACATTGACAATTTTTTCAATTTTTTCAATACTTTCTACAATATGCTCTAATCTGAACTTGTCTTTATTTATTTTCATAAATCACTTTTATATCACGCATCACATAAGGTTTTAATCTTGAATTGATATATTTTTCAGAGACTAAATCTATATCTTTCCCTAACTTTTTTTCTAAATCATTTTTTAATTTAATGAGTTTAAACAAACCAATAGGCAATCTAAATTGATATAACAAATCAATATCGCTCGAAGAGGTTTCTTCCCCACGAGACACGGAACCAAATACCCCGATTTTGACAGGATGATAGGGTTTCATTTCATTTAATATAATATCTATTTGCTTTTGTGTTAACATTTTGCAAATATACAAAATAAAAAATCATTTATTTTTTTATTGTCAAGAGTCTATAACTCTTACAAAATTAAAGAGAGAAACAAACTTTCGGTTTCAAAAAAAATTGTATATTTATTTCAAACTCTTTTATATTCACAGTTATTACTTAGGTCCCATTTTAGCCATTACCGATTGACCCCAACCCACTCTTCCTAAAGAAGAGGTAGAAGTTGGAAAAGGCATATTAGCCCACCTTGTGAACGCTTGGTTTCGCCAGTTCGTTTGCGCTCTTGTCAAAAAAACTATTAGCTAATTTATAGAACCCACCTTTAATGTGCTTCCAACCAATTCAATCCCACTCCCATTTCCACTTCCAATGGTACAACGAGTTGCACAGCACTTTCCATTGTAGATTTTATCAAAGGTTGTAATACTTCTAACTCCGGTTTATAGATGTCAAAAACCAATTCATCGTGAACTTGCAAGAGCATTCGCGAGCGATAATTACCCTCTTCCAAAAGTTTTTGAATGTGGATCATCGCTATCTTAATCACATCGGCTGCGCTACCTTGAATAGGCGCATTGACGGCATTGCGTTCTTCCGCACCTCGCACTACTTGATTGGCAGAATTGATGTTTTTCAAATAGCGGCGTCTGCCCACTATGGTTTCTACAAATCCTCTTTCTCGAGCTAAATGAATTTGCTCGTTGATGTATTTTTTTAAAGTCGGATAGGTTTCGTAATACGCCTCTATCAGTTCTTTAGCTTCCTGTCGATTCAAATCGGTTTGCTGACTCAATCCAAAAGCTGAAACCCCGTAAATAATCCCAAAATTCACTGTTTTGGCATTGCTACGCTGTTCTTTCGTCACTGCTTCCAAAGGAATTTTGTACACTTTTGAAGCTGTAGAACGATGGATGTCTTCTCCGTTTTTGAAAGCTTCAATCATATTTTTTTCCCCACTTAAAGCGGCAATGATTCGCAATTCTATTTGCGAATAGTCGGCATCGAGCAGGATGAAATCTTCGTTTCTGGCTACAAAGGCTTTACGCACTTGCCGACCGCGCTCGGTGCGAATAGGAATGTTTTGCAGATTAGGTTCGTTAGAGCTCAATCTTCCGGTAGCAGCAACTGCTTGCAAGAAAGTGGTATGAATATGACCGGTTTTGATGTTTACGGTTTCAGGTAAAGTATCAACATAGGTATTTTTCAATTTTACCAATTGTCGCCAATCCAAAATGAGTTTTACAATCGGATGGTCTTTGACCAACTCCGCTAAAACTTCTTCACCGGTGGCATATTGTCCGGTTTTGGTTTTCCGCGGTTTCCCACCGATTTTTAAATGTTCAAAAAGAATGCGACCCAACTGTTGTGGTGATGCCAAGTTGAATGGGGCATTGGCTAATCCGTAAATTTCGGATTCCAATTTGAGAATATCTTGAGTTAAATCGCCGGTGAGACTTTTCAGAAAATCAGCGTCTAACTTGATGCCTTCCAACTCCATTTGGGTCAATACGTGCACTAAAGGCATTTCGATTTCCTCAAATAGTTTTATTAAATTATTTTCGTGTAATAATGGTTCGAGATAGGCTTTCAACTGCCAAGTAATGTCAGCGTCTTCTACAGCATATTCAGTGATTTTATCAAGGGAAACGTCACGCATATTGCCTTGATTTTTTCCTTTTTTACCGATAAGTTGCTCAATAGGCATCGGGCTATAGTGCAAATAGGTTTCCGCCAACACCTCCATATTGTGACGCATGTCGGGATTAAGCAAATAATGGGCAATCATCGTGTCAAAATACTTTCCTTTCACTTGAATGCCGTATTGTGCCAAAACTTTTAAATCGTATTTTATATTTTGACCCACTTTCTCGATATTTTCAGCTTCAAAGAAGGGTCTGAAAGTTTCAAGAATGCTTTGGGTTTCAGCTTTATCGTTTGGAAATGGAATAAAATAACCTTTCCCTTTTTCGTATGAAAAAGACATTCCTACTAATTCCGCTTCCATTGTGTCCAATCCGGTGGTTTCAGTATCAAAACAAACCGATTTTTGATGGATTAATTTTCCGATTAATAATTTTCTACCCATTTCAGTATCAATATATTGATAGAAATGTTCTGTGTTTTCCAAGGTCTTATATCCGAAAGCGCTGTCAGTTTGTGAAATATCAGTAGGGATATCAAACAAACCCAATTGGTTAGGGTCAGCAGTTTTTAAATTAGAAGCTTTGGTAGTTAGGGTTGGCGTTGTTTTAACAGGATTTCCTGCGATAGGGACAACGCCATCTGCCTCAAATCTTGCATTTTGAAGTACTGAGGGTTCAACTTTGAAAATAGTATTAAATTGTTCCCAAAGTCTTCTGAATTCTAATTCCTGAAAAATGCTTTGCACTTCGTCAAAATGGGGTGTAGACATTTCAAAATCTTTTTCAATGAATTCGACGGGACAATCCAGCATGATGGTAGCCAATTTTTTGGAAAGGATACCCAATGCTTTATTTTCTTCAATTTTTTCCTTCATTTTTCCTTTGAGTTCATGGGTATTTGCCAATAAATTTTCCATAGAACCGTAGGTTTTGAGTAATTGTTTGGCGGTTTTTTCGCCTACGCCGGGCAAGCCGGGAATATTGTCCACACTATCACCCATCATTCCGAGAAAATCAATCACTTGTTCGGGTCTGTCAATTTCAAATCGGGCAAGCACTTCGGGAACACCCCAAATTTCAACATCATTTCCCATTCGGGCGGGTTTGTACATAAAAATATTTTCGGAAACCAACTGCGCAAAATCTTTGTCAGGTGTAACCATATAGGTTTTATACCCGGCTTTTTCGGCTTGTTTTGCCAGTGTTCCAATCAAATCATCGGCTTCAAATCCGGCTTTTTCAATGATGGGAATTTCCATGGCTTCTAATATTTTGTGAATGTAAGGAATAGCAATTCTGATGGCTTCCGGTGTTTCATCCCGATTAGCTTTATAGGCAGTAAACGCTTCACTGCGAGCTACGGAACCCCCTTTATCAAAGGCAACTGCCAAATGATCGGGACGTTCTTTGCGAATGAGTTCGACGAGTGAGTTCATAAAACCCATGATAGCAGAAGTATCCATCCCTTTAGAATTGATACGCGGGTTTTTTATAAAAGCGTAATACCCACGAAAAATCAAGGCATAAGCATCGAGTAGAAAGAGACGTTTTTGAGACATGTTATTAAATTTGTAAAAAATGTATTTCCAAATTACAAATATAATGATTGAAAATAGTATTGTATCTTTTTTTTATTAAATGATTAAACCATAAAATATATTTGAAGTCTTAGATACAAACAAATACTAAAACAATTTTAAAAAAACCTACAACAATGAAACGCAATTTAATAATCTTGTTTTTATTATCTTTATTCAGTGGTTTAACTTATGCTCAAACCGATGCTCAAAACAATGAATATGCCGGAGATAATTTTAGTTTAGAAGGAGTCTTAGAGGTGTTTAAAAATTCGTCAAATATTGAAGAATTTGAAAAATACATCAACGAAGAAAATCAAAATGTCAACAATTTGGATTTGGACAATGATGGAGAAACCGATTATATCTCGGTCGAAAGCATGACGGAAGGTGACCATCACAATATAATTTTATACACTTATTTGTCAGAAAACGAGCGTCAGGACATCGCTGTTATTGAAATTGAAAAAACCGATAAAGAAGAGGCAGTATTGCAAATAATCGGTGACGAGGCACTTTTTGCAGCTAATACCATAGTAGAACCCTCTGATGTAACGGAACCTTCAGAAAAAGGAAACGGTCCGGCTATTCAAAACGCACCGCTAAGAATAGTCGTAAATGTGTGGTTCTGGAAACCTGTACGATTTATCTTTAGTCCCGGTTACCGCGTTTGGGTTTCACCCTACCGTTGGCATTTTTATCCAAAATGGTGGAAGCCATGGAAACCGGTTCGTTATCATGTTTTTTATACTAAAACAGCACCTCATAGAGTAGTTTATCACCGAACAACCATTCATCGCGTAAAACATGCACATGCCCTTTATTATCCGCATCGTAAAACTTCAACCACTATAATAAAACATGGGAAGAAAACAACGGTTGTTCATAAAAACCAAAAAGGAAATGTAAAAGTGGTGAAAACAAAACGCAAACCGCATAAAAAATAATTTCTTAAAAAGCCGTTTTTTAGAACGGCTTTTTCTTTATCTGATATTTTGCTGATTTGTTTTAGATTTATTTTTATATTTGTCATTGCAATGTAGTTGTATATTACAAGTTGCAAACCTAAATAATAGCAGATTATGTCAAAATTCGGTGAAATAATCAATTCGGAAATACCGGTACTTATTCATTTTTATAATTATATCAATGATGAAAATGAGGTGGAAACAGCCGAATTTTTAAAGCAAATAGCAAGCGAATTAGGTGAAAAAGCGCGCGTTATCAAAATTGACATAGATAAAAACACCGAATTGGTAAAAGCACTAATTATTAAAGATAATCCTACTTTTGTAATCTATAAAGATTCGGAGATGAAATGGCGACATGGCGGAGAGCTAAATATAAAATTTATTATTAAAACTGTGGAACAGTTTGTTTAAATTCTATTGCAAACGTTCGAATATAAACCCTTTTTCCTTCCAAACTTCCAACGCTTTGAGTAAAACTTCCAAAACTATTCTTTCCGCTTTTACACTGTCGTGAAATACCACAATGCTGCCATTTTCAGTGTGTTTTAAGACATTTTGCAGACTTTTTTCAGGGGCTAATTCTGTATCAAAATCGCCACTCAATACATCCCACATCACTATTTCATAACCTTTTCC
Source organism: Polaribacter sp. (assembly GCA_020740485.1). GTDB lineage: Bacteria > Bacteroidota > Bacteroidia > Flavobacteriales > Flavobacteriaceae. Next base: position 5,558 of record DYMN01000023.1, read on the forward strand.
CATGATATTTTCAGCTTGTTTTCGGGTAATTCTACCATAAGGCGGGCGAAAAAATCGGGTTTTGGGCAGTATCCTTTCCGCTTTTTCCATATTTTTCACATAATCATTAGTTGGGGTTTTACTTCCTTTGAGATGATTATGGGTGTGGTTGCCAACGGAATGTCCTTCATCTAAAATTCGTTTGACAATTTCAGGGTGCTCTACCGCATTTTTTCCTATGAGAAAAAAGGTGGCTTTGGCATCGTGGCATTTTAATATTTCTAAAACGCTTTCAGTAACCTTTGGGGTTGGTCCATCATCAAAAGTGAGATAAATGGTTTTGGGAACAGCAACAGGTTTTTTCCAAAGATACTTTGGAAAAAACATGCTGATCATTGAATATGTTTTAAAGGTATAAAAAGACACAATTAGTTAAAACTTCTTGCTTCGACTTACTTCGACTTCACTCAGCAACCATGCTTCGACACTTCGACAGGCTCATTGCTGGCAGGCTCAGCAACCATGCTTCGATTTAGTAAAAAACTTTACGAGTAAAGTCTAAAGACTAACGACTAACGACTAACGAATAACGACTATAGACTATTCATCAATATGGTCTTTAAACAAATCTAAATACTGAACATACTTATTTTGCGCTTGTTCGGCATATTTTTGGTCGTCGTATTTGGTGATCATTTTTACTATTTCGCTGTATAACAATAAATTGTTTTCCAACTCGTCGTATATGCTATTAAACTCGTTATCGGTTTTAAATTGACTGAAATATTCTAACCATTGTTGTGAATTTCCGATGACTTGATTAGCCAAAACACGTGCTTTTTCCTTCTGACCCAAAGTGTAATAAGCATTGATATAATCCATCAGCATACCGTGTCCGTAAAACTTGTCAGCTGGCATTTTATCAAGTGATAAATCCAAAGTTTTTATTGTTTTGGTGGTATCACCCGCTTCAGCTTGCGTTAGTGCCAAACGCACCAAAGCATTTCTAAAATTGACTGAATTTTTACGCGTCTCGGAATCTAAATAGATGTCTTTATTGATACTCCCCCAATTCCATTTCGCTACATTATCAGCCATCTTATTCGGATCTATTCTTCCCATTTCAAAAGGGCTACCTTCATTAGGAGTTTTGATAGGCACTAATTTATAGGTCAAGCCATCCATTTGTAACCAATCTTTGAGCCATATAAATTCTTCGTCTTCATAGCTGCCGCCGGTAAAGTAAATAGGCTTTTCCCAATTGAAATTAGCCAAGATATCGAGCATCATGATGCGGTTTTTGGTTATTACATTCGGATCTATAGTGATATCAATGAAAGGCACAATTTTATCCGCATCTTTGGGCGCAACCAATCCGGTTTTAAGCACCATTTCTTTATTGACTGGAATTCTCAATTTATTGACAGGATATATTTTTTCCCTACGATTTTCATCGATTTGATAGTAGGTAAAATCTTTATCGCTTTGCATCCAATTCATAAAGTCCTTGATAAACATCACACTATCCTTCACTATAGTAGTATCGGGAACGTGATAAGCCACATCGAGCGTGCCATATTTGTATTGCTCATGCGTCAATTGCGATGGAATCGGATCTGCTTCGTAAGATTTACGTTTCATCTGATCGATATACCAATCGGTGGCAAACAAACTGGTATTCACTGTTTTGATATCTGTTCTGTAATTCTCAACTTCTTGTAAATACCACAGAGGGAACGTGTCATTATCTCCAATAGTGAATAAAATAGCATTCGGGTCGCAAGAGGATAGGTAAGCTTGCGCATTGAGATGTGCTGTATATTTATTTGCTCTGTCGTGATCGTCCCAATTTTGGTAGCCCATCCAAATCGGTACTGCCAACAAGGTTAGTGCGCTAATAGCCCAAGCGGTTGGCTTTGTTTGCAATTTTTCTTTTAAATAGCTAAATAGAGCTGTAACCCCTAAGCCAATCCAAATGGCAAATACATAAAAAGACCCTACTACGGCATAATCACGTTCGCGCGGCTCAAAGGGTTTGGGGTTGGTGTAAAAAATAATAGCTAATCCTGTAAATGCAAAAAACAGCAACAAAATATAGAAATTATTAGCATCTTTAGATAGTTGATAAAACACACCGATTAAGCCTAAAATTAAAGGAAGAAAGAAATATACATTTCTGGCCGGATTGTTTTTTACTTCATCGGGCAAATTGGTTTGTGGCCCTAATTTTAAGCTATCCACAAAAGGTATTCCGCTCAGCCAATTGCCATTGTGAACATCTAAATGACCTTGTTCGTCGTTTTGACGACCTACAAAATTCCACATAAAATAACGTCCGTACATATATCCAAATTGGTACTGGAGCATAAATTTTAAGTTTTCTGAGAAAGTAGGTCTACGGGTTGAGTTTTCAGGAATGCCTGCCAAATGCTTGTAATAATCAATATTGGTTTGAGATGTCCCTGTCATTCGGGGGATAAACCCTTTGTGTGTATCGCTGTAATTGGGAAAGTAATCTTTATAGGTTTCTTCATTTACTTTAACATATTTTCCTGTTTTGAGATCTTTTTCGTATTTAATAACATCATTCTTGTAGGGCTGATTAGGGTCCTGATCTTTTTTAAATACAAAAGAATAATATTTATCGTAAAATACATTGGCATCACCATATTGTTCGCGGTTGTAATAAGCTAAAAGTTCGCGTGCACTCGATGGATTATTTTCATTAATCATAGTATTAGCATTCGCTCTGATAGGCAACATCAACCAAGACGAAAATCCGATGATAATAAACAATACCGACAAAACTAAAGTATGTGCCGTTTTCCAATTCCTTTTTTTGGTATATTGAATACCATAATAAAACGCAACAATCATCAAAATTCCAGCTATAATTGAACCTGAATTGAACGGCAACCCGACCGAATTAACAAAAAACAATTCCATTATACTGAAATATTTCAAAGTAAATGGAAATATAAATTTAAAGGTGACAGCCAGAAACAGAATTGCAGCTACATTGGCAATTGCAAACTGTTTGAAATTTTTAATTTCATACTTTTTATAAATATACAGAAAAACAATCGGCGGAATGACTAATAAAGATAGAATATGTACCCCGAACGACAGACCAACGACAAAACTGATTAGCAATAACCATCTGTCTCCGTGGGGTTCATCCATTTCAGCTTCCCATTTTAAACCTAACCAAAACAATAAGGCGGTTAAAAAAGAAGACATAGCATATACTTCAGCTTCAACGGCGCTAAACCAAAAACTATCTGAAAAAGTAAAAGCCAAAGCCCCTACCATTGCACTGCCTAAAATGATGATGGCTTTTGCTCCTGTGGGTGTTTCCTCTTTTTTTATTAACATTTTTTGGGCTAATATACTGATAGTCCAAAACAAGAATAAAATGGTAAATGCACTAGAAAGTGCAGACATGAAGTTAGTCATATAAGCCACTTGACTTGCATCTTTGGCAAACATAGCAAAAAAAGCCCCCAACATTTGGAACAAAGGTGCACCCGGCGGATGCCCTACCTCTAATTTTACGGCAGTTGAAATGTATTCACCGCAATCCCAAAAACTTACAGTGGGTTCAAGGGTTAATGTATAGGTAACTAAAGAAATTAGAAAAGCAAGCCAACCAAGGTATAAATTGTATTTTTTGAATGTAAAAATCATAATTTAGATACGAGAATTTAGACTTTAGATTAAACCCCGAAAGCTATCGAGGTCAAGATTCCAAGAGTGAAAGACTTTATGTTGAGTTTATAAAAAAGTTTATCAAACTATTTTACTACTTTGTCTTAAAGCTTGAAAATTAAAACAATATACTTGAAACTCTTTAAAACGGCGAATTTAAGCAAATATTTGTTGTCGTAATGCGGAAAGCTGAATTTTAAGTATTTTTTAGAATAAAATATTCGATAGATATTACACTGTAAAATTTTATTCTAACAAAAAAAGGCGCTCTGATGAGACGCCTTTTGTGTTGACCTACTAAGACTCGAACTTAGAACGACTGAACCAAAATCAGCTGTGTTACCATTACACCATAGGTCAAAAAGTGGGTGCAAAGATAAAATAAAGTATTTTAATTTGCAATACTTTTTAGATTTTGTTTTAGGAGTGTCCTCCAACCACAATTCTCATTATTTTGAGGTTCAACCTAAAAAAATCGAAAACTTGTTTGATAAAAAACACCCTCATAAACTTTATAATTGGAGTCGGTTCAGTAGCATAAGACGAACTGCTGTAAGGTTCTGTATGTGATTTACGTTTATTCATAATTATAGTATATCGTTATTTAAAGATTATCGATTATTAGTTTATTCCGGAATCATCCACCAAAATGGTTTGGCTTTTGCTTTATATAAAAACATATAGTGCATAAAGAGTTTCATCCAATGTCCGGCAGTGCCTACTTCACCTACAGTATCAAATAGTTTTCTACCCCATTTTGGATATTTTTCCCAGTCCGGTACAATCGGATTCACGGTCATTACGGCAGCTTGCCCTTTACGGATACCATAACCGGCAGATACAATACAAGCGGCACCCATTCTAGCCATAGAAGCTTTATGCGGATGCTCTTTTTTACCAGTTTTAATTTGATGTGCAATATTTTCAGCCACAATTTTACCGATAACGCCTGAAGGCATTCCTGTTCTTGGCGGAGTAGGGAAAATTTTAGTTCCATTGGGGCTTTCCATTGGTTTACTCATGCCGTGCGGCGGTGCAAATGCTATTCCTGCAGCATACACATTGTCGTAAACACCACTTTGATAAATGGAAGGCCAATCTGAAGCTTTCCATTCTTTGTAGGGTTTTGGGGTATAATCAGCATCCACTTTCATCATCCCATTTGCAGCAAATACCTTGTCCGTGATATCAGCACCCGCTTTATCAAAAGCTTTCATGCCGGCACCGGCAAAACCGGGAATAAGCATAGCAAAATCAAAATCGATTGTATGATATTCACCTTCTAAATTTTCATAATAAGCTTTCCCTTTTTCAACTTTGTAAACACCGGCTCTTTTTATCCAATTGATTCCATATTCTTTTAAAATCGATTCTGTGAATATTTTTGTCGGTGTAACATACCCATTGCGTTTGATATAGGCACCGCCCATTCCGAAATCGCCTAATTCATATTCATTAGAAATCCATACAATATCAGCCAAATGTGATAATTTTCGCTTTCCGATTTCAAATGCAATATTTAAAACGTATTCAAAAGCAGCTCCTTGGCAAGTTGCCAAAGCATGACCAGTTCCAATTAAAAACGTTTGTCGCTCTCCTTTTTCTAATTTTTCCAAAGATTTTTTTAATTCGCTCCATGAATGAGCTGCATGGTCATAAGTACAAACTGATAATGAATTTTTATCAGGTCCTAGACCTTCTGTCCCGTCAAAATTTAACTTGGGTCCGGTAGCATTTACTAAATAATCGTAGGTTACTTTTTCAGTTTGTCCGGATTTATCTTCCGCAACATATTCAGCTAAAACATATCCTTGATTTACTTCTGTATCGCCCTCAGGATGAATAGCCAGCGCTTTTGCTTGCTTATACTCAATCCCTAATTTTTTATAAACCGGTTCTAATTTGAATTTTACTTGATCCGGAGTCATTAAGCCCACTCCAACCCAAATATTAGAAGGAAACCATTGATAATTACTATTCGGAGAAATGACCACTACTTGATGATCTTTCCCAAGAAATCGTTTGAGATAGGTGGATGCCGTATGTCCGGCAACTCCGGCTCCAAGCACTACAACTTTTGCCATAAAGTTAATAAAATTTAATAGATTAGTAATGTGTTTTGTCGACAAATATACGTAATACAATGAATTAGCGGAGTTTTTTTGTGGTTTTTTTAAGGACATCTTAAAATCACACAAAAGAAATTTTCATTTTGCTAAATATTTTTCATTGCAATAATGTTAAATTGTAGGCTATTTTAAATTTTAACTTAAAATTAGTTTATGTACATTCGTAATATTCGTGCTTTTCGTATGTTATTTTATCACACTATAGGCTTCCAAGGCTCTTTTGCGCGCCATAGCGTGGTCCACCATAGGCAAAGGATAGTTTGGAGTTAGTAATTCCGGAACCCATTTTTTAATGTAAATCAATTCTTTATCAAATTTTTTGAGTTGTTCCGAGGGATTGAAGACCCGGAAATAAGGTGCTGCATCACAACCTGTTCCCGCTGCCCATTGCCAATTGCCATTGTTAGCGCTGAGTTCGTAGTCTAAGAGTTTTTCAGCAAAATAGGCTTCGCCCCATCGCCAATCTATCAATAGGTGTTTGGTTAAAAAAGAAGCGACCACCATACGCACGCGGTTGTGCATATAACCGGTTTGGTTCAATTGACGCATCCCTGCATCTACCATAGGATAGCCGGTTTTGCCATCTTTCCATTTTTGAAATTCTTTTTCGTCATTGCGCCATTGTATCTCATCAAATTTGATGTAAAAATTGCGATGTACCACTTGTGGAAAATGAAAGAGAATTTGCATAAAAAATTCTCGCCAAATCAGTTCGCTGAGAAAAGCTTCAGAAATGTTTTGCACACGTTGCACCAATTCGCGAATGCCTACGGTACCAAATCGCAAATGCACACTAAGATAACTTGTTTGGTCTAATGCAGGAAAATCGCGGATTTGGGCATATTGGTCTAAAAAGGTGAAATTATAAGGTTTTACAAGGATTGTCGAGGGTTCAAAGCCCAATTCTTGTAGCGAAATACACGGGAATTTTGCTTTAATAAATGATTTTAAATCAGATTTTAGAAATGGTTTTTGAGATTGTAAACGCCATTTTTCCAACCATTTGCGTTTGTAAGGGGTGAAAACAGTATAAGGTTTACCATCGTCTTTTACCACTTCCGATTTTTCGAAAATCACTTGGTCTTTAAAGGAGTAGAATGCAATGTTGTGTTGTTTTAAAAGTTGTGCAACTTCTGTATCTCTTTGCAATGCGTAGGGTTCATAGTCGTGATTGGTATAAACGGATTGAATATCGTATTTTTCAATGAGTTGTTGCCAAACTTCAATGGGTTTACCTTTTAAACACAATAGGGAACTGCCATTCTTTTGCAATACGGTGTTTAACTCAGACAAACGTTGGTGAATAAACTGCACCCGCGCATCATTGCGTGGCAATTCGGTTAAAATTTGATCATCAAAAATAAAAATGGGTAATACAGGCAAACCTGCTTGACCAGCGTGATACAAACCGGTATTGTCTTCAAATCGCAAATCCCTACGAAACCAAAAGAGGTTGATTTTCATTGATTTTCATTTATTAAATCAAAAATTTCAGATTTCAAAATTGGTAAGTAATTGATAAGTATTCCCCAAATAATTTCATCTGAAATACTATCGTAACTATGAATTATCATGTTTCTCAATCCAATAATTCTTTTGGCATTTGTAATCGGGAAATCATTTTGGATTTTTATAATCCTATTTCATGGCTTCACCTATAATTTCCAAATTTCTCTCAATCCCCCTTTTTAAGAGAATATCATTTTGATAAGAATTAAATAATTTGGGTTTGTTTTCCCAAAATAAATCTATTTCGTCAATGGCAAATTTGATGTCGTATAGAGATTTAAGCAACTGCTCGTTCATACAATATAATTTTGGTTCTATCTACTATTTGACGGAAAATCGGATTTTTAATGTATTGATATTCAACTAAATCTATTTTTCTTTTGAAAACATTCTCCAATTTTTCTTTTAAATCCATATAATTGTCAAAATATTCTTCCAATTGAATTTCATCAAAACGAACCAAAAAATCTATATCACTATTATCATTAAAGTTTTCCTGTAAAACAGAACCAAACACATATAATTCACTTACTTTATGTGTATTACAAAGTGATTTTAACTCTACAATATGTTGCAAAAGGATATTCATATTACAAAGATAGTAAAAAAAATCAAAAATCCACCATCAAACCAATACTTGGTACTACTGTTCCGCTTTCATTTTCAATGAGTTTGTATTGATAATGGGTGGCATCAGCCGGAACAGGTGCCCCGTTAACATCATAAAGTACGTTGAAAAAATCTTGGTCTTTTGCTTTGAAATTATACACATTTTGGATGTCTAAATAAAGGTTTAAAGCCCATTTTTTATAGTACCATTTTTTGTCAATTCTAAGGTCCATTCCGTGTGAAATTGGTGAACGTTCCGAATTGATTTGGGTATAATCGAGCACGGCTTGTTGACGAACGTCCCACACGTTTTGCAAAGAAGAAGTGGCTAGGTCAATCGGGGTGTAAGGCGCGCCACCTAACAAGCGGAACTTCATTCCCAATTCCCAATCTTTGTTGAATTTATATCCACCTACCACATTGAACACGTGTTGGTTGTCCCAAGAAGATGGAATGTATTTTTGGTTGACATCTTTAAATTCGCTTCGCACAAATGTATAGGAAAAACTACCGAATATTCTATTGGTCAACTTTTGCGTACCCGAAAATTCAATACCGTAACTTCTTCCTTTTGAATTTGAACGAATAGGCGTGTTGCCTATTACCCCAAAATCACTACCTAAATTGGCTAATGAAATCTGATTGTTTAAATCAAACGGATAATGCTTGTAAATTTTATAAAATGATTCTAATTTCAGTTGAAAATACTGTTTAGGTGTCCATTGATAACCCCCTGCAAATTGCCAAGAATCAATGTATTTCAATCCGTTTTGTTTGTTGACCAAAGTTCCGGCATTGTCTCTAAAACCCATAATGGTGTAAGCCGGTAATTGAAAGTATTTTCCAACATTTGCTACTAATTTCCCTTTTTCAGACGTTTTGTAACTGGCAGAGAATCTGGGAGATATTTGTTCAAAAGGATTAGACATCGTATTTGCATAATCTGTAAAATCAGTTCGGATGCTGAAAGAGGTTTCTAACTTTTCATCCATAAAATTGCGATTGGTTTGGGCGAAAAGGGCATATTTTTGAAAAGAGAGTTTAGAATCAAAATCCAAAGTTTGTACCGCGTTTCCTACATTGATTTTTTGAAATGTTTCGCTTACGTATTTCACGCGTTCTAAGCCAATTCCCGCATACCATTTCCACTTGCCTGTGGTGTGATGGTGTTGCCATCTGAACTTGTTTTCAATTTCTTGTGAAAGATAATTTAACAACAAATTAGTAGGGTTTTCTACATTGTAACGGTATTTTTCTGCGGTATTGTTAAGCATATTTCTACTTAAAACAAATTCATTATACCCATTATCTGTAAAATTTTTCCAATTAACCCCTACTGCATAATTCCATTGCTCATATTTTGGTATATTATTGAGAATGTATTGATTGCGTTCTAAAATATCGGTATCAGTTACCCCATCATTTACCGTGGTGTTGAGTTTAAAATTATCAATAGCACCCAATCCCAAAATAGTCAGTTGGTTGTTGTCATTTAATTGAAAGTCGTGTACATATTGAAAATCGTTGTAAATTGGTAAAAACGGCAATTTTAGGGCTTCAAATAATAATTGCAAATAGGAACGGCGCACCGAAAGCAACATTCCCGAATTTTTTCCAGTAGGGGTATCTATGGTCAATCCAAAATCGGATGAACCCAAGTTAACAGAACCCGTTAAAAGATCAGAATTGGCTTTTTTGGTGGTAATATCCATCACCGAACTCAGCGCATTACCACGCGAAACGGGAAAAGCACCGGTATAAAAATCTACATTTTGAATAAAGTTTACATTGATCATGCCCACAGGTCCACCGCTTGAGCCTTGCGTGGCAAAGTGATTGATGTTGGGAATTTCTATGCCGTCCATAAAAAACTTGTTTTCACTCGGCGAACCGCCACGCACAATCAAATCGTTTCGGAAAGAATTAGTTGTGGCTACTCCCGGTAAATTACGTACTACAAACGATATATCACGATTAGCACCCGGACTACGCATAATTTCAGTAACCCCTATACGAGTCACACTAATTGGGCTCTCGGATTTTGTTTTGAAAGCAGACGTTTTGACCACCACTTCTTGCAATGTAGCCACATTTTCTTCGAGTAATATTTCTAAATTTTGAGTTCTTACATTACTGATAGTCAACTCAGTAATGCGTTCGTCATTATATCCTATCAATGTTGCCAACACATTGTAAACCCCGGGTTTAATGTTATCAATCTTGAAGTTTCCATCAAGATCCGTAGATGCAAAATAGGAAGTGCCTTCTAATACTACATCTACCATAGGAATAGGTTGATTGTCAGCAATATTACGAACAGTTCCGGTGAGGGTAGCGGTTTGGGCACGCAACACGAACGAAAGTAAAAAGAGAACAAAAGTTAGAAGAAATTTTAAGAGATTCATTTTTTAAATAATTAATAATTAATTAGTTATTCCATTTAATTTTTGTTTGATAATCTATTAAAACCAAACTCATCAATAACATAGAAAAAGCATAAGCAAAGTCTTCGACCGGAATGGTTACAAAGCGCAATCCTAAATTTTCCGAATTATTATACCACACTATAGGTTCCGGAGTTAGCATTCCTGTCAAAATGCCGTTGACTGCAAAAAACGGAATCAATACTACCAAATAAGCCAAATAAAAGCGTTGGAGTAAAAATGGTTTTTTTAACATTGCAAAAGCCAAAATGAGAAACAACATACTAAAATTGACTAAGGTATAGGTTTTATTAATATTAAAAAGAATTATAAAAAAAGAGAGCACCAAAATGATATAACTAACCCATTTTGCTTTTTTTAAACTCAACATCCAAAGGGGTTTAAAATACTGAAAAGAGTAATATATAAAAAGACTAGCGTAAGGTATCAACCAAAAAAACAGCCATTCTTCTATAGGCAAATGTAGAAGGTTAACACCCATTAAATACTTTGGATTAAAACCCCAAATTTTTTGAACAGTGAAATAGATATCCCAAACGATAAAGAGAAGAGCAGTAACGCTTATGGAGATTGCAATGGGTTTCCACCATTGAATCATCTTCATTTTGGGATGAAAACTGTATAAAAATGGGACAATAACCGATACTATTACTAATAATAAATAGGTGTACTCCAACTTTGATTTCTTTTAAGTTTAATTTCTTTTGGGTTTACTTTCTTTAAAAAAACGAAGCGGCACCGTAAGCATTCCAAAGGATTCTCCGCCTTCTTTGACTAAATATTTATGATGCACTTTATGTCCTTTGCGCAAAGCATTAAAATACCAATTGTCTACGCCGTCCAACCATTTAAAGCGTCTATGAATCAGTACATCATGAATTAGAAAATAAGCCATACCATAAAAAAGGATTCCCAATCCTATAAAAAATCTATAATTCAATTCAGGATGAATACCATAGTAGAACAATAGAATACTGGGTGTGGCAAAGATGATAAAAAATACGTCATTGCGTTCAAATCCTTTGATATAATGTCCGTTGTGATGGTCTTCATGAAAGTACCACAAAAATCCGTGCATTACAAATTTGTGTACCAAAATAGTTACACCTTCCATAAGGATGAAAGTGGCAAGTGTGATGAGGATAAAAGATAGTGTTGTTGTCATATCAAGTCATTTAATTTTTGTTTTTGAGTCACCGTCAAATGGTTTAATTGCACTAAGTTTTTAACCATTTTTTTCTTGTATTCCAATGCCAAAGTTGATTTTGAGAATTGCTTGATAAAGAAATCAAAATCATCTTTTTTATGATCATTGTAACCTAAAAAGGAAGGGAGTTGATGTTGAAAAATCAGACGAATATATCTTATTTCTAAGGAATTAGGACTATTTTCACACGCTGTATCAATCAAAGTTTTTCCTTTTTTGAAATACTTGTATTTATCCAATTTTCCCTCCACAAATTTCGATTTGTACATATACAAGGCTCCTTTATAAACGGTAGCCAAATCTGACGTTTCGTTTTCAATTGATTGCAATAAATCATTTACTTCTTCATAAGAATTAAAGTAAGGAAATTGAATGCGAATTTCATCTAATTTGGATGCGTAATTATTTTGAAAAGCAAATAGGATAAAAAAACCAAATACAAATATATTTCTCATTTTTCTCAAAAATTTAAGAGCACAAGTCCTACTAAAATTACTTTTTGCATCACAACAAATTTAGTTTAACAGTGGCAATTGAACGAGCTAACAAACCCAATTTTACCGGATCAGAGACGCGAATTCGAGTGTTCATTATTTCGTTATAGGGCGTTTTATGTAGTTTGTTGAGCAAGGTTTTATAATAAACAAATGCCGTATAAACGCCTAATTTTGCTTCTAATGGCAGCTTTTTTATACCGATAAAGGCATAGTCGAAATCGTCTATAATGTCGTGAATGATGCTACATTTAGAGTTGTTGTCCAATTGGTCACATTGAAGATTAGGAAAATAACTTCTTTTGAGTTGTTGCGTATCGGCTTGAATATCTCTCAAGAAATTCACTTTTTGAAATGCTGAACCTAATTTTTCAGCATAAGGTTTCAATTCGTCGTATTTTTCTTGATCACCATTGACAAAAACTTTCAAACACATCAAACCGACAACATCAGCAGAGCCGTAAATGTAGTCTTTATATTCTTCGTAAGACTGATAATCCGTCTGCACCAAGTCCTTTTTCATGCTTTTCAAAAAAGCTTGCACCAAATGGTCCTCAATAGCAAAGGTTTTTACAGTAGCCTGAAAAGCATTTAAAACCGAATTTAGACTAATCCCAGCTTCAAGAGCTTGGTAATAGTCCTGTTCAAACTGATCCATTAATTTAGCTTTGTCGTACCCGTGAAAAGAATCGACAATTTCATCTGCCAAACGAACAAAACCGTAGATGTTGTAAATGTGTGGTCTAATTTTAGGCGCTAACAGTTTGACAGCCAAAGAAAAAGAAGTGCTGTATTTTTTTGTTATCAATTGCGCTATCGCGTTTGAAGTTTCATCGAATAGGGCTTTCATTTTTTTTGTGTTTTTAGTTAGTTAATAGTTTAGTTTAAAGTGATTTCCTAATATATGTAGATTAATTCTTGTTTTTTAAAATGAGATCGGCGACTAATTTTCCCGAAATAATAGCAGGAGGGACGCCGGGTCCCGGTACCGTCAATTGACCAGTAAAATAGAGGTTTTCCACATTTTTACTCTTGAGTTTGGGTCGCATAAAAGCCGTTTGCAATAAGGTATTTGCCAATCCGTATGCGTTACCTTTGTATGAATTGTAGGCTTTTACAAAATCATTAACAGCAAAAGATTGATGAAAGAGAATGTGTTCGCGTACGCTTTGACCAGTTAGCTTTTCTAAGCGTGAGATGATCATTTCAAAATATTTTTCTCTTGTGGCATTATCGTCTTTCAAACCAGGTGCTATGGGAATGAGAAAAGTTCCCGCTTCGTGATTTTCAGGTGCCATAACGGCATCCGTTTTGGAAGAAAAACTTGCATAAAACAAAGGCGCTTTGGGCCATTGTTTGGTATCGTAAATTTCGGAGGAATGAACATTGAAATCAGTATCAAAAAATAGGGTGTGGTGTAACACATTTTTCAATTTTTTGTTAAACCCTACATAAAATAACAAGGAAGAAGGAGCAAAGGTTTTTTTATCCCAATATTTTTCTGAATACATTCTATAGGATGCATCTAATAATTGTTCTGAATGGTGATAGTCAGCACCACTCACTACCACATCCGAAGGATAGAGGATGTCATTGGCAATCAACCCAATTGTTTTACCGTTTTTAACTTCAATTTTTTCTACCGTTTGGTTGGTTTTGTAGTTAACGCCTAAAGATTGCCCCAGAGTTACCATGGCTTTTGACACTTCTTTCATACCGCCTTTGGGATGCCAAGTACCCAAACCAAAATCTGCGAAGTTCATAAAATTATAAAATGCAGGTGTTTTAGATGGTTTTGCTCCCAAAAATAACACAGGAAATTCAAGAATTTGTTGCAATTTTGGATTGAAAAATTGTCTTTTCACTTGACTTTTAATCGTGTCGAAAAATAAATGTAAACGAGAAGCCGTTTTCAAGTTTACCAATTCCAAGGGACTTAACCCGGGTTTATAAACCAAATCTTTGATAGCGATGTCGTAATTGTCAGATGCTTGTTTAAGAAATTTTTTCAATTTTAAACCGCTTCCTTTTTCAATTTTTTCAAAAGTTTCAATTATTTCATTCGTTTTACCGGAAATATCTATAAAATCTGATTCACTAAAATAGACACGGTAAGCGGGGTCTAATCGCACTAATTCGTAGTAATCGGTGGGTTTTTTATCAAAATCAGCAAAGAACCTTTCAAAAATATCAGGCATCCAATACCAAGTAGGACCCATATCAAAACGGAAACCCTCTTTTTTAAATACTTGTGCTCTTCCTCCTAACTGTTCGTTTTTTTCGAATACAGTCACTTGATGACCTGCTTTTGCTAAATAACTTGCGGCCGCCAGAGATGAAAAACCGGAACCAATGATATTAATTTGTGCCATTTGTCTTTAAATTCTATCGCAATATTCCAATATCTTGAATTGAATTCAAAGGAATTTTAATAGATATTTCTGATACTACTATATTAAATGTTTAACAAATATAAATAATAGTTAAACAGAAATAAAAACTAAATGGCATTTAACAATTCTTTAACTTTTGGGAAGACTTTTACTTGAGGTGTGTGCAAGTACAAAGTAATGAGGTCGGCTTTTCTCCCATTAATCCAACATTCATCTTGAGGTCTGTTTAAAAGTACGTTTTGCAACGTGTGCATATAATCATCAAGCGTTTCCAACCTGGGTGCAACCGTAAATTGGGTTATAAAAACAATGGGATTGTATAGGGTTTGTAATATTCTTAAATCTTCCAACGGGATGCTGTGACCGAGATATATCGTTTGATATCCTTTTAGTAACAATTCATATTGAATATAGAGGATTCCCAAGTTATGGATTTCATTTTCAGGAAGGAATAAAACGAATGTTTTATCCATTTTTTTGGGTAAGGTTTGAATTTTTTCAATATTCAAATGTAACTTGTTTTCAATGAGTTGTGAGACAAAATGTTCGTGTGCGGGTACGATAGTCCCCGTTTGCCACAATACGCCAATCAGATCTAAAAGTGGAATGAATATCTCGTGAAATATCTCTTTAAAAGCGCGTTGCGCAATGAGTTTTTGATAAGTAATTTCAAACAACATTAGGTCAAATGAAAACATGGCAACTTTAAATTGGTTGATAGCTTCGGTATATTTACCTTTCTCTGCAACCATTGCATTAATAGTGGCGCTCATTTCATCATCCGTAAGTATCGCTATTTTAGATATTTTCCAACCGTTTTCTTGTAAAAAACTGATATTAAGTATTTTTTTTAAATCATCTAACTGATACAATCTTTCATTATTTCCGTGACGTTCGGGGTTAAAAAGTTGATAGCGTTTTTCCCAAATTCGAATCGTGTGGGCTTTGATTCCGGTGAGATTTTCAAAGTCTATTATTGAAAATTGATTTTTAATATTGTTCAATTATTTTTTATTTTAAGTTGGACAAAAGTAATTTTTTTTTAATTAGAAAAGAATCTCTTACTTTATGTTGTTTTTTTATCTTTTAAAAAGATTTTTAGGATAAACAATTTCACTCAAAAACAAGCCTTGAGCCGGAACAGACAGCCCGGCATTTTTTCTATCTTTACTTTTGATGATTTGTTCAAATGCATCGATGGTGATTTTTTGCTCACCTACTTCTAATAGCGTTCCTACGATAGAACGAACCATATTTCTTAAAAACCGATTGGATGTAATATAAAAGGTCAATTCTTTTTCCTCTAAAACCCAGTGCGCTGCGGTAATGTTGCATAGGTAATTGCTAACATCTGTGTGCGTTTTAGAAAAGGATTGAAAATCGTGGTGTTGTAATAATACTCCGGCAGCGACATTCATCAGTGCAATATTAAAATCACGATTTGGTATTTGCCAGGTAGTTTCCAATTTAAAGGGATTGTTTTCTAACAAAACGTGATATTCATAACTTCTTTCTATAGCGTCAAAACGGGCATGTGCCTTGTCAATAACCGGTAATATTTCATAAATCACGAGGGATTTGGGTAACAAAGCGTTGAGTTTATATGCGAATGAATCAAGCGAAATGTCTTGTTCCGTGTCAAAATGCGCAAAATACTGTGATGCGTGCACGCCGGCATCAGTTCTGCCACAGCCTGTGATTTCAATAGTATCTTTAAGTAATATTGTCAAGGCATTTTCAATGTGATCCTGTATAGAGTCTACATTCGGTTGATGTTGCCAACCGTGAAAATCAGTACCTTTGTAGGCTAATTTTATAAAATATCTCAAAATTAAAAATAATCTCTCTAAAAATAATACTATCTATTTTTTATTTACTTTGCACTTTCATTTTACAAAGTTAGTAAAAAACTACAATTAACATTTTTATCAATATGAAGGATATTATTAATTATGTATCAGAAATTAATCCGGTTTTAGCTGCTTTGTATGCGGGTTTATTCACTTGGGGTTTAACCGCTGCCGGTGCCGCATTGGTTTTTCTGCTAAAGAACCCCAAAAGGAGCATCTTAGATATGATGTTGGGTTTTACTGGTGGTGTAATGGTGGCTGCCAGTTTTTGGAGTTTGTTGGCACCGTCCATTGAAATGTCAAAAGGGGAAGGATTTGTAAAAGTTGCACCTGCGGCTATAGGTTTTTTCTTCGGTGCTTTTTTTATATATATGTTAGACAAAATATTACCTCACTTGCACATTAATTTTAAAGAATCCGAGGGAGTAAAAACCCCTTGGAAAAGAACGACCTTGCTTGTGTTAGCTATTACCTTGCACAATATACCTGAAGGTCTTGCGGTAGGCGTTTTATTTGGAGGTGCAGCATCCGGAATTGAAGGAGCTACTATTGGGGGTGCCATAGCATTGGCAATAGGAATTGGACTTCAAAATTTCCCGGAAGGAATCGCGGTATCTATGCCTTTGAGAAGACACAATATAAGTAGATTCCGAAGTTTTTGGTATGGCCAATTGTCAGCAATTGTTGAGCCTGTAGCTGCCGTAATTGGGGCTTGGGCTGTATTCACTTTTCAACCCATACTACCTTACGCATTAGCTTTTGCTGCAGGAGCGATGATTTTTGTGGTTGTGGAAGAAGTAATTCCTGAAACCCAATTAGACAAATATACTGACCTTGCTACTATGGGATTCATCTCCGGTTTTATTATCATGATGAGTATGGATGTAGCTTTAGGCTAAATTTTATGAGCACTTTTTATTAAGGTGGGTTCTATTAGTAAATGCATTGTTACGCAATAGATGCCAAAATTAAAATGAATTTATCAAGTTGAAAGCATGAGCATTAGAAAAAATGAAAATTAAATCTAATTTTTGAAACTCGTCATTTACATCTTCCTTATTGAAGATTTGGAATAACTTCTTTAACCAAAAAAATAAACTAATTTTGTGCTATTGAATTCAAAAGGGTATGAACAAAATAGAACATATTGGCATAGCTGTAAAAGATCTTACAACATCCAACGAATTATTTTCAAAACTACTGAACACTTCACCTTACAAAAATGAAACAGTAGCTAACGAAGGGGTAACCACTTCATTCTTTAAAATAGGTGAAAGTAAAATAGAATTGTTAGAAGCCACTCACTCCGAGAGTCCGATAGCTAAATTTATCGAAAAAAAAGGGGAAGGCATTCATCACATTGCTTATGAAGTGTCTGATATTTATGCTGAAATACAACGACTCAAAGCAGAAGGATTCATAGTTCTCAATGAAATTCCCAAAAAAGGAGCTGATAATAAGCTCGTTATTTTTCTTCATCCAAAATCAACTAATGGCGTTTTGATAGAGCTTTGTCAGGAGATGAATTAATATGCTTCTCTTAGCCATCTATAGGAAGGGCGTGAATAGGTTTTGCATCAATATTTAGTTAATTTTTTGACAATTCATCTTCCTTTTTACAAAATTATCTCACGTAATTTTTACTTCTAATCGCAATTCGTTATCTTGCGCCCTAATTTTTTAATTATATGTCTAAAATTGAACAGTATCAAAAAACCCGCTTACGCTCCTCTTATGTATATGTGGTGCTGAGTATTGCTTTGGTATTATTTGTTTTAGGTTTACTCGGCGTTTTGGTTTTGCAAAGCAAGTCCATAGCTAAGCATTTCAAAGAACAAGTAACTATGAATTTATTTTTAAAAGACAGTACGGACCATAAAACTATACAAGAATTTAAAAAAAGCTTGACGCAAAAGCAATATATCAAATCTGTGTTTTTTATTACAAAAGATTCTGCGGCTAAACTATTGCAAAAAGATTTAGGAGAAGATTTTATTACTTTTTTGGGTTCCAATCCGCTCAAAAACAATTTAGAATTACATCTTAATTCTGATTACGTCAATAAAGACAGCATTGCTATGATTCGTAAAGACTTGGCATTAAACAAAACGATTTATGAGATTAATTACAGCGATATTTTAATTGATAAATTAGACACTAACATCAAGCGGATTACGTTTTGGGTGCTCATCTTCAGCGGTGTTTTAACTTTTATAGCCTTTTTACTAATAAACAGCACCATACGTTTATCCATTTATTCTAAGAGATTTACCATAAAAACTATGCAAATGGTAGGGGCAACGAAAAATTTTATTCGAAAACCTTTTATCTATACAGGTATAAAATTGGGTGTAATTGGGGCATTGATTTCCATAATATCTTTGTACGCATTGGCTTTTTATTTTGAAAAACAATTACCTGATTTTCAAGTGACAAAGCAGTATGACATTCTGGGTATTGTGTTTGGTGGTCTATTGATAATAGGAATTTTTATATCCGGAATCAGTACTTACTTTGCTACACGTCGATTTTTAAATTTGAAAACGGAGGAATTATACTATTAAAATAATTTCAGGCGGAGCAAATAAGAAAACGGCTTAAAATAGGTTTAGTGTATAATTATTCTCATAGGCTGATTATATAATGAGGAAAGCCAATTTCAATGAGCTCAACCTAAATTCGCAAACTTTAATTAAAATAAAAAATGAGTAAAAAAAATAAAACAACCCCTACGAATACTGTTCAAAATGATTTCTTGTTTGGTAAGAAAAACTATTATATTATGTTAGCCGGATTGGCAATCATAGCTTTAGGTTTTATTTTGATGTCCGGTGGTGGTAGTAAAGACCCAAACGTATTTAATCCAGAAATTTACAATTTTCAACGCATTCGCTTAGCTCCAACTTTGGTAATTATCGGATTTGCTTTACAAGTGTATGCTATTTTGTACAAAGAAAAAAAATCGTAACCGGCAGTTTTTTTATACAAAATCATTGCTGCAATTTTCAAATTCGCACCTTTTCAAATGTCAACTTTACAAGCCATTATTTTAGCCATCATCGAGGGGATTACTGAATTTTTACCGGTTTCATCTACTGGTCATATGGTCTTGGCATCCTCTTTTATGGGCATAGCGCATGACGATTTTACCAAATTATTTACTATCGCTATCCAATTGGGGACTATTCTATCTGTAATCGTGCTGTATTTCAAAAGATTTTTTCAAACTTGGGATTTTTATTTCAAACTTTTTATCGCTTTTGTTCCGGCTGTGATTGTAGGACTTTTATTAGGGGATTTTATTGACAGTTTGTTAGAAAACCCCATTTCAGTAGCTGTTTTTTTAGTGCTTGGAGGATTCATTTTATTAAAAGTAGACGATTGGTTTGGCAACCATCAACAAACCGAGATTTCCTATAAACAAGCATTTAAAATAGGGATGTATCAAACGTTAGCCATACTTCCCGGCGTATCCAGAAGTGGTGCCAGTATTATAGGAGGAATGGCAGAAAAATTATCACGAACTACTGCGGCAGAATTTTCTTTCTTTCTCGCTGTCCCTACCATTTTAGGGGCTACGGTGAAGAAAGCATACGATTATTATCAAGCGGGTTTTGTTTTGAATCATCAACAGACTAATTTACTCATTATTGGGAATGTCGTAGGATTTGTCGTTGCTATGATCGCTATTAAAACCTTCATCAGTTTTCTGAGCAAAAACGGATTCAAACTATTCGGTTATTATAGAATTATCATTGGTTTAGTGATTTTGTTTGTTCATTTCTTTTTTCAAAAATTAACGGTGGTTTAGTTGTTGATTATGGATAGTTGAGCATAAATGAAACGCAGGTTTTTTTGTCTATTTTTTAACTGAGATTGGTACTTTATATTTAACCCATTATGATATTTACATCAGAAAATTTATCAGAAGGTCAAATCATCGAATTAGATAAACCATTGGGTTGGACCTCATTCCAAGCAGTAAATAAGTTAAAATGGTTATTTAAAAAGAACTTTGATTTACCAAAAAAATTTAAAATAGGACATGCCGGAACTTTAGACCCATTAGCTACGGGACTTTTGTTAATTTGTACCGGTAAAATGACCAAGCAAATTAGCACGCTTCAAGCGCAAGAAAAAGAATATACCGGAACTTTTACCATAGGGGCAACAACGCCTTCATTTGATTTGGAAACAGAAGTTAATCAAACTTTTGCAACAGAACACATTACAAACGATTTGATTCAAAATATAGTTCACCAATTTTTAGGTGAAATAATCCAAACGCCTCCCATTTATTCCGCCGTGAAAAAAGATGGAGAACGTTTGTACAACTTGGCAAGAAAAGGAGAAACTACCGAAATTCCCACAAGAAAAGTAATGATTTATGAATTTGATATAACTCGTGTTCAATTACCCGAAGTTGATTTCAGGGTGAAATGTAGCAAAGGGACTTACATTCGTTCGCTTGCAGATGATTTTGGTAAAGCACTTCAAAGTGGTGCTTATTTATCAGCATTACGAAGAACGAAAATAGGAAAACACGAAGTGAATACTGCCTATAGCATTGTTGACCTCCAAAACGCTATTGAAAGTAGAAATGTTTTCTAAGGGAGTGCTAATTCACTTTTTAATGATTTATTAATCTAAACAAGATAATGGTACGTGTTTTGTTTGTAAATTTGAAGTTTTTAAAAATTTGATTTTACTTTACACGAGATAACAAGAGCTTTTAAAACTTAATTTCTAATTTTATTGGATAAATGAATACCAATTGAAAATTACGTTAAGTTCCAGGTTTTGTAAAAGTTAACTAAGAAAAATATATTAAATTGAATCAATACTAAATAACATGAATATTTTAAAGAAACTTTCACTTCTTACCGCCTTAATTGTTTTTGGAGTAACTATAATGAGTTACACCATCACTCCCCAAACCATTGAGGAAAAACCACTTGGAGAACAACAAGAATTTAGCATTAGAACCATTGCATTTTACAATTTAGAAAATCTTTATGACACCATAAATGACACGACCATTAATGACGAAGCTAGTCCGATCATGGAGTTAAAAGCACACAAAACGGAAGCCTATTACAAAAAATTAAACAATATGGCAAAAGTGATTTCCGAATTGGGGTTTGATAAAGCTCAAACGGCTCCTACTATTTTAGGTGTTGCTGAAATAGAAAACCGCCAAGTGTTGGAAGATTTAATCAATACGGATTATTTAAAAAAATACGATTACGGCATTATCCAATACAATTCTGCCGATAAAAGAGGGATTGATGTGGCGTTACTTTATAGGAAACAATTCTTTACCCCAACTATGCATAAATCTTATGATGTTAAGTTATACGATGCCGGCAATAGAGTGTATACGCGCGATGAATTATTAGTTTCGGGTTTGTTAGACGGAGAAATGATACATTTTATAGTCAATCACTGGCCCTCCAGACGCGGTGGCGAAGCTAAAAGTCGTCCGCTAAGAGAAGGTGCCGCAAAATATAATTTGCAAATGATAGACTCCTTACAAAAAATGTATGATAATCCTAAAATCATAGGAATGGGTGATTTGAATGATGACCCTATTAACAGCAGTATGAAGAAAATATTAAAAGCAACCGGCGAAAAGAAAAAAGTAAAAGAAGGCGGTATTTATAATCCGATGGAGGATTTATTCCGAAGAGGGTTCAGTACTTTGGGTTATCGTGACAACATCAATTTATTCGACCAAATCTATATGACCTCGCCATTATTAAGCAATGGAAAAAACTATGATTCTTGGAAATTTTTCCAAGCTAATATTTTTAATCCAAATTACTTGACCCAAACAAGTGGTCAATATAAAGGTTATCCCTTCAGAAGCTGGGGAGATGCCGGTTTTACAGGTGGCTACAGTGATCATTATCCTGTATATGTTTATTTAATTAAAGATAGATAAGTTATTAAGAAAATTATATTAACTTTGTACATTAAAATAATTAAACCTAATTACAATGAAAAAATTATTTGCTGTTTTGTTAATTTTTACTTCCTTTTTATCCTATTCTCAAGATATGAAAAATGAAGTTAAAATAAATTTATTAAGTGTAATAGCTTTCAAATGGTTAGATGTATCTTATCAAATGAATCTCAACGAGGAGTCTTCTGTGGGGATTTCTTTTCTAACCCGTTTGACTGACAAAAACACACTTGAGTATAATAGAGCTTACTCTATTACTCCTTATTACAGATATTATCTTCCTAGCGATGATGTTTCTTTTTTTGGTGAAGTTTTTACTAAAATTAATGGTGGAGATAAAGAAATCAGTAAAGCCATTGCCGCTACGGAAACTACTCCTGCGATAGATGCTAAATACGAAAAATACAATGATTTAGCCATCGGATTGGGTGGAGGATTGAGGTATGTTTCTTCTAAAGGTTTTACCGGTGAAATTTATGCAGGAGGCGGTAGAAATATGTTTACTGAAAATGCCCCAAAATTTGTTCCTAGATTAGGAGTGGCAATTGGATATAGTTTCAATTAGTCCATAATAAACATAAAAAAAACCGTAGCATTTTTGTTACGGTTTTTTTTATTTCCATTGATTAACAAATAAAGAGTAGAAGAATTTATGATGTGAAATTACTAGCGTATTTTTTCGGGGTTACTCCAAATTTTTTCTTAAATGCTGCTATAAAATGACTTGGCGTACTGTACCCCACTTCATAAGCTACTTCGGATACATTATATTTTTTAGTGTCCAACTTTTTTCGAGCGTATTCCATTTTGTATTCCCATAGGAAATTAAAAACAGTGTCACCGTATATTTGTTTGAATCCGTCTTTGAGGTAGTGAACCGGTAGCTCTATTTCTGATGCTAATTCACTCAATGTAGGTGGTTCGGACATCCTTTCGATAATGATGCTTTTTGCTTTACGTATTTTTTCCACATTTTCTTCATGTTCCAAAAAAGGACAATTTGAAGTATTGTTTTGGGGTTGAAAATAGATGCTCAACAATTCATAGATTTTGGCTTTCAGATAGAGTTTTTCCATAGCGGGTTGCACATGGTGCGAAACAATTTGACTCAATACAATACTCTCACCGGTAGAAATGGCTTTGTCTGCATAGTACTTTTTATTTCTATTTTCTTCGTTTAGAAAGTGGATAATTCCGGCTTCCCGTGTAAAAAAAGTATGAAGTTTTTCTATGGAAATTAATAAACTAGTCAATTTTGACCGTTGACCAAGCTCTATATCCATCGGTAAATCCTGATTAGGATTGTAGAGCAACAAGGATTTGGAATCTTCAATGGGCACATTGTATTTTCCTTCATTAAAAAACAGTTTAGCATCTCCTTGTACACAAAAATGGATTTGAATATAAGAACTGTCGATTTCTTTTTTGATTCTGATGCTTTTATCTAGTTTGTTTTCGTTCATTAACAAAAAGAAACCTTGTTCCAATTCAGTTTCATCAGCGTTATTTATATCCATAATTATTGTTTTTTTAAAGTTATTTTTTCAATGCGCTTAGGGTTTTAATTTAAAAAAAATCTCTAAAAATATTGCAAATATAAAAATAATTCCTGTAGATATTCACAATTCTTTTAGCGTTCTATATATAATTCTTTTAGCGTTATTTTTACATCGTTATTAAAAATGTCATTTAAAAATATTCTAACTCAAGTAGGGTAATTTGAGTTTAAATTGTTATACTTTTGAATTAATTTAAATTTTTAGAATATGCGTTACTTTAAACAACTACTTGTGGCGTTATTTTTTGCAATGGTTCTTGTAAACTCTTGCCAAGCAGATCAAGACGGTAGCTTACTCAATGAGAACCCTAACAATCAAGAGCGAATCGCTTTGCAATCCCTTTTTAATGGAATGACCGATGAAACTTATAATGCTGTTTCAAGTAATTACACAGCCGATAGTTTATGTTTTCATTTTGTGTATCCCATTCAGTTGACCTACAACACGCAGAATACCATTACGATCAATAATTTCAATGGCTTGATAGAAGTGATTAACAATCAAAGTGCTCAACTCTATATTACCGGAATCGTAACTCCGTTTCAAATCACCATGAATGGGCAAACCCAAACCATCAACACCGAAGTTGAAATGGTTGCTTTACTAGAAAGTTGTGATTATTTTTCTATAAACGACGCCATTGAAAACAGTTTTTGTTTTGATATTGTCTTCCCCATTTATATCACTTCGGAAACGGGTCAAAATGTAGCCATTAACAATATCCAAGATTTTTTAACTTTTCTCGATACCCAAACCAATGTTTATCAAGCAGATATTGTATTTCCGATCACGGTAATCTTTGAAGGACAATCGATAACTATTGCCAATTTATTTGCATTTAACGAATTGATTAACTCCTGTTTTGATAATGAGTGTGTGTGTGCGGAATATTACAGTCCGGTATGCATACAAACGCCCAATGGCGTGGTGGAATACGGCAATATGTGTTATGCTGAATGTGCCGGTTATTCGCAAAACGACGTTGTTCCTTGCGACAACGGCGGAGATTGCAGTATTTTTAACCTTACTTTTACTGTAGGTGATTGTGGTGCAAATGATACTTTTAGTTTAACGTTAGATTTTGATTACAATAACCCTGATGAAGATGAATTTGAAGTTTATGCACGCGATAGTGTTGCGGGTTCTCCTGCTTTTTGGGATTTAAAAGGAACGTATCCATTGTCCCAAATGCCTATCACCATTCAAAACGTTCCCGATGCCGAGACCACCTATCAATCTATCAAAGTGCAAATCAAAGACCACCCCGATTGTTATTTGATAGATGGATTTGAAAGCCCCAATTGTGGTGGCAATGACGGATGTGTTTGTCCTGCAATTTACGCTCCTGTTTGTGTACAAGGTCCCAATGGGATCATCACCTTTGACAATGCCTGTTTTGCTGAATGTGCAGGCTAT
This sequence comes from Polaribacter sp., assembly GCA_020740485.1. Lineage (GTDB taxonomy): Bacteria > Bacteroidota > Bacteroidia > Flavobacteriales > Flavobacteriaceae. Next base: position 30,820 of record DYMN01000023.1, read on the forward strand.
ACTCAAAATGATTTTGTAGCTTGCGAGAGTTCAACATTCAATTTTGGTCAATTGCTCGGCACGTGTTTTACCATTCAATATCCGGTACAAATTGAACACAACGGACAAACTATAACCGCAAATTCTAATGGAGATGTGTTACAATATTACCATCCGGATGAAGCTCCAATTCCTGCATTGGTTTATCCTATTAGCGTTACTTTTATCAATCCAAACGGAAATACTACTGTAACGGTTAACAGTCAAGCAGCATTTGTTGAATTGATTGGAACGCATTGTGATTGAAGTATTTAAATTTAAACCATAAATCTCAAAAAGATGAAAACTCTATTTTACCTATTAATTTCATTGTTGTTTTTTTCTTGCACCAAAACAGGAACTGAAGAAGAACAACCGCTGAAATTAGAACTTTCGCAAAGCAATCGTCAAGTGGTCGCTGCCAATAACGATTTTGCATTCGAGTTTTTTTCTAATGTTTGCGAAAATGAAAATACAGAAATTAATTATATGGTTTCGCCGTTGAGTCTTTCATTAGCACTCGGAATGGCTTATAACGGTAGTGCAACTACAACCGCTGATGCATTTAAAAACGCAATGCATTTTGAAGGCTTATCAAGTGGGGAAATCAATGAATTTTATCAACATTTGATTGAATATCTGGCAAGTAATTCTAACGGCTCTGTGATGGAAATAGCCAATTCCATTTGGGTGGAAAAGACTTTTCCGGTGAAACAAACTTTTCTAAATGTAAACCAAACTTATTTTGATGCCGAAGTGCAAAGTTTAGATTTTTCCAATATGGCGTCGGTAGATGTTATCAATAATTGGGTTTCGGGAAAAACACATCAAAAAATTCCCACTATTATCAGCAGTATCAGCCCTGAAGAGAGATTATTTCTCATCAATGCTTTGTATTTCAATGCTAAATGGAAATATGAATTTAAACCGGAAGATACTTCGTCACAACCTTTTTATACCTCTACAAATGAATTTGCAAGTGCCCCAATGATGCAGCAAACTGCCAAAGTGAATTACCTACAAAATACTATTTTTTCTGCTGTTGAACTACCTTATGTCAATGACAAGTTTAGTATGGTAGTGCTATTACCCAATACGGGATTTGACCTTGCCAATATAATGTCACAACTGAATAGTACGAATTGGAATCAATGGCTTTCCCAATTTCAAACGCAAGATGTAATCATTCAATTGCCTAAATTCAAATACCCTTATGAAAAATTACTCAACGAAGATTTAATGGATTTAGGTTTAGAAATTGCCTTTACCGATGAAGCCGATTTTAGTGGGATCAGCGATATTGCTTTGCAAATATCACGAGTGCTACAAAAAACGTATATTGATGTAAATGAAGAAGGTACAGAAGCGGCAGCGGTTACTCTTATTGGATTTGAAACTACGTCTGGTCCAATGCTACCTCAATTTATAGCCAACAAACCTTTTCTTTACGTCATCAAAGAAAACACTTCGGGAGCTATTTGTTTTATAGGAAAAGTGGGATTGCCCAAATATGAATAATACATTTTGAGCATCATTCAAGAAATCCAAGATATTTGCAAAGAACAGGTTTTTAAATCTGTGTTTGATGCGTATTTCAAAATGTTGCGCAACTATTTGATATTCAAGTTTGGGAGTGTCGAAAAGGCAGAGGATATGGCACAAAACGCTTTTGTGGTGTTATGGGAACATTGCAAAAAAGTGAGTCCCGACAAAGCGAAGAGTTTTTTGTTTACCACTGCCATTAGATTGTCTATCAATAATTTAAAAAGAGAAAACTTGGCTATCAATTTTCAAAACAATTCAAAACAAAATCCTATCAACAATGAATCACCGGAATTTTTGATGGTTGAAGCCGAATTTGAAACCCGTTTAGAACAAACTCTCAACCTGCTTCCGGAAAAACAAAGAACTGTTTTTTTGCTCAATAGATTAGAAAATTTATCTTACAAAGAAATTGCTGAATTGGAACAAGTAAGCGTAAAAGCCATAGAAAAAAGGATGCAGCAAGCTTTGCAAATCATTAGAAAAGAAATAGGGAATATTTAAACAAATTAATACAATGAAATAAGCATGAGCGCAAAATGGCACACCAACCGAAGATGAATATTCAATATCTTGCAGTCTTATGTCTTGAAGTCTTGAAGTCGTTTTTTTAAAACACAAAATATCAACTATATACAAAATTATATACAGATGAAACAACTATTTACATTCATTTCATTATTTTTTTTGACAGCAACTTATGCTGTTGAAAGAGACACAATTAAAAAGACTGTTTTTGACAACAAGACAGAAATACGTATTGATGTAACAAAGTTGATTGCCGAAAGTCGTATGGGTCTATCCTACGAGCGATTTATCAGCCAACATCTTTCCACAGGGCTCAATGTAGTATTGCTCAAAAGCCGACATATTGCCCAAGATGATTACTATTGGAATGCGTATCAATACCAAAACACTTATCAAATCAACCCTTATGCACGATTTTTTTTCCACCAAAGAAAGAAAAAAGTCTTTTTTGCTGAGACCTTCCTAACCTATCACGCAGGCACCACAATAGATGTAGAACGTTTGAACGATGGTCAATATGCTTATTATGCCTATCAAGAAAATCCTATTTCAGGATGGGGTGGTGGCGTAGCTTTAGGTGGGAAATATTACATCAAAGACAAAATTGTCATCGAACTATTATTGGGTGTGGGTTCTTCCCGTTTGGAGAATGACAATACCATTGCTATAAATAGGTCTGGAATCCATGTGGGTTACCGTTTTTAAAATGTAAAATACTTTTTTAAAATGAAATCAAAAATAATATATTTCGCTTTGATTGCTTTAATATTTTCTGCTTCATGTTCTTATTATGATGATATTGATCTATATAGTAGAAATAAAATAATAAATGTGCCCAATCTCATTCATATAGAAACTTATAATCAATACCATTTGAACGATACACTGTTTGTAAATGTGAGTTTTTCGAGATATTTACCTGAAGAGGGTTACCCCGATTTATTAGATGTACATAAAACCACCTTGTCCGATACATTTTCGTATGGATGCGGTCTTTACAAAAAAACCGCTTACGATAATTGGGCATATTATGATGTAACCGGAAGTCTTATCGTTACAAAAGGGGTTTTTTATTATGATGACTTGGCTTCATTATATAATCCGAACACCAAAAATTATGAATTGCGTTTTGGTATTCCACTTAAAGAAATTGGGGAGTTTAAACTCATCTTGAATAATGAATTGTTTTCAAACGAATATGGTTATGATGCAAAGGGGGTCCCTTTAACCATTGTTACTTCGGTGGATAATCCGGGGGTTAATATACAGTATAACAATTCTGAATATACATTTCAAGTTAACTAAAGTATTATGGATATTAACGAAAATATATTAAAATGGTTTAACGGTGAAATAACCGATGAAACGGCACAACAACTCCTTGCTGCTGAAGAATTTGAATTTTACAAAAAATTAAAAGAACGCACCGGACGGTTAGCGTTAAGCCCCGCTGATTTAGAAGCCAACTATAAGCAAATCCAACATAAAAAATCAAAAAAAGGCATCATTCCCTTGCGTCCTAAAACAAGATGGTTGCCTTATGTAGGCATAGCGGCTTCTTTGGCGCTTCTTTTTGGGTTGTATCAAGTTTTTTTCTATTCGCAACATTTGCAAACGGGGGTAGCAACTACCGAAACTTTAGCTTTACCCGATCATTCTATCGTAACCCTCGATGCCGGTTCTGAAATAAGCTATGCCAACGCTTTTACACTCAACCGAAAATTAAAACTCAATGGAACTGCCTATTTTGAAGTGCAAAAAGGCAAGACTTTTACGGTTTGCACTGAGCAAGGCAGCGTCACAGTTTTAGGAACTAAATTCGATGTGATTTCTGCCCCCAATTACTTTCAAGTAAACTGCTATGAAGGTAAAGTAGAAGTAAATACGAAAGGAAAAAAAACAATATTGACTGCCGAAACGAGTTTAACGGCTAACGGATTGCACCAAAAAAAGGTTGACATTCATCACACTACACCGCAATGGATGTCGGGCAAAACTGTGTTTGAAAGTACGCCATACTCGGTAGTAATCCAATCATTGGAAAAGAGATTTGGGGTGTCCATAACTTTTCCTGAGCATTATAAAAATGGGCTATTTACCGGCGGATTTCCACACGATAATTTAGATAAGGCGCTACAAGCCGTTACGCTGCCTTTAAATTTAAATTATACTATCAATAACAAAAATGTAAATCTTCAACCCTAGAGATGAAAATAAAAAAATTTGGTTAATTATGACAACCACTAAATTTAGAGAGAAAGTTTCTTTAATTTAGTGGTTTTCTAGCATCATTACTAAAGAATATGATTTGACTAAATTGTAAGGAAATATTATTAGCCTGTCCTTCAGGACGGGAAAAATGTTAAAATTGATAAGTTTACTACTGCCAAATCTAATAGTATTTATACACAAATTGTTAAGCTAAAATTTTTATATTAAATTTGTGAATCGTTTTCAAACTATGCTTAGTAAATTGAGTTTTTTAGTTAACCTGAATATGAACCCAAAACTTATTATTCTACTATTATTTTTATTTCATCAAAATCTTTTTTCTCAACAGAACAAAGCGATTGTTTTACATTTAAAAAAAGCTTCACTTAGTTCAAGTTTGGATATTATTGAACAAAAATTTAATGTAAAATACAATTATTTAGACAGCCTCCTAATTGATAAGAAAATTGATTTACCCAAGCGAAAATACACTTTAGTTCAAATCCACACAGCGATTGAATCGCAATTGGAACTTGAATTTACCAAAATTGAGGACGGTATTTATAGCATTTCTTTTGCAGAAGAAGCTGTTTATAATGAAGTGGAAATCCTTTCCGAAGTCATCGTTCAGAGTTACATTACCCAAGGGCTCAACAAACAATTAGGTAAAACCGTGTTATATCCTAACAAATTTGAAATCCTTCCGGGCGTTACCGATGCCGATGTACTATTGATTTTACAACAATTGCCGGGCGTAATTAGTCCACACGAAACGGCTTCGGGTTTGAACGTGCGGGGTGGTAAAATAGACCAAAATCTCGTGCTTTGGGATGACATCCGCATTTATCATCAAGGGCACTTGTTTGGAATGATTTCCCCCTTTAATCCGGATGCAACGGACAAGGTAAATTTTTATTTCAAAGGAACACATCCCAAATTTGGCGAACGCATCTCGAGTATCATCGATTTAAAAACTTCAGAAGCAATTCCCGACCAAGCGCACATCAAAGCAGGCATCAATGGGCTAAACGCAGATTTTAAATTGCATATCCCTTTAGTTTCCAATACATTGAGTATTGAAATTTCCGGTAGAAAATCTTACACCCAATGGTGGAATTCGCCTACTTTTAACCAATTTTCTAAAAAAGTATTTCAAAATTCAGCCTTTACTGATTTCACTTCGAGCAACACTTTTGGGTATGAAGATTATGCGGCAAAACTCAATTTCAAACTTAGAGAAAAAACAGCACTCTACTTCAGCGGTCTATTTATTGATAATCTATTGAATTTCTCAACTCCATTGGAATCATCAGGAACAAAAATAGATGAGATGCAGATTCAAAATTACGGATTCAGTGGTAAATGGAACGAAAAATGGAATGAAAATTGGAACCACCTGCTGCAAATTAATTACTCCAATTACAACTTCATTTCTAATAATCAAAAGAATAAAGATGCTACATTTGAAAACTTTTCTAAACAAAATGCCATTGAAGACTACGAAATCGAATGGATGTTACATCACCGACACAGTGAATATTGGCAATTAGAATTAGGCTACCAAGGCTTACATCAAAAAGCAAATCACGCCTTTGTCGTTGCAACATCGAATTACATCTTGGATTTAGATCATAAAAACAGCCAAAACACTACGCACAGCAGCTTTTTACATTCTATAAACCAATGGAAAAGCTGGACAATGCAATCCGGATTGAGATTTTCTTTTTTTCAAACCCTTGACGCTTATGCTTTGGAACCCCGATTGCTCCTTCAAAATAAGCTTTCCAATCACTGGTCGCTTCAGTTTTCTTTTGAACAAAAAAGCCAACTGATGAATCAAATTCAAGAAAGTGTCAGTAGTGATTTAAGTTTGGAAAACTATGTGTGGGGATTAGCCGACCAAAAGAAATATCCTATCGTCAGCGCTGACCAGATCACAGGCGGAATCACTTATAACCGCAAAAATTGGTTAATAGATTTAGACCTATACAGGAAAGATATTAAAAACATCTCTTCTTTTTTATATGGTTTTTTCAATCGGTTTGACGCTGAAATTCACCAAGGAAATGGCTATGTCAACGGAATAGATTTCTTAATTCAAAAATCGATATTTTCTTGGAATGCTTCTGTAACTTATGCTTTTCTCGATGCCCAAAACAGATACGAAAACATCAATGCACATCAATATTTTCCTTCAAATAGCGCTATACAACACGCTGTCAATGTGAACTTGAGTAAGAAGTGGGATTGGTTTACGCTAGCAGCAGGTTGGCATTGGCACACAGGGAAACCCTATTTTACCTTCGATGCCAACAATAAAATTACCGGATTTAATGACAAAACCCTTCCTGATTATCACAGAATGGATGTGTCAGGGATTTTCAAACTCAATCATCAAAAAAAATGGAAAACTTCTATTGGGTTTTCTGTTTTAAATGTGTACAATCAAAAAAATATTTTGAGTAAAGAATACCAAAGACAATATAATTCATTCGAATCTACTTTAAACAACCAATTGCAATTGGTGGAATATTACGCTTTAAACATCACGCCAAATGTGTTTTTTAAAATCAGTTTTTGATGATTGAGGTCAGTCTAAAAACTATTGATTTTGGGCTAAAGCCCGACAAGTTTGAGAATTTAAGTAGCCCCGCCCTTAAGGGCGGGGCAATTGATTTACGCGATTTGCAGGGCTTTAGCCACATTAATAAAAATTATAGGCTGGTTTCACGATTTATTGCTTCAAATTAGATGAGTTTCCCATTCCGTAACCAATCACTCGGTCATAACGGCTACCAAATTTGGAGTAATATACGATCACTTGATAATCGTTTTCGGTTTCATCAAAACTGCCGTTTAATTCAACCGAATTGATTTGATTTTTATTATCCAATGTGACAAAATTGTAGTTATAAAACCCTTGTTTGAGTAGTATTTTCGCTTGATAAATACCTAATTCCGGGTTATAAATCATCCGATTTTCATCGGTAAGTTGGTAATTGTTAAATGCACCGTAAACATATACTTGTTTATCAAAAAATTCATCCGCATCGAGCGAAAACGCAACCCGGCTATAATCCGCATCGAGATTATTCTCTCTGCTTCCGGCTTTGTTTACCAAAAAATTCCCATTTATATCGGGGTAGTAAGTATAAGGGTCAAAAGCACGTTGCACGTCCGTATATAGAATACTCTCATACAAATCTTTACCACTTATCACGGCTGCCACTCTAAAATTGGTCATCAACATTTCTTTGGTATCAAAATTTAAAAACTCATTACCCCCAAAAAAAGCCGTTTCTGCGTCATACTTGTACAATAATTGATCGCCTCGAATAAACTGGGGTTTTAAGTCGTAAATGGCTGTTGAAAAATCAAAATTTTGCAATAGCATGGGCTTAATCTCGTCATACGGATTACTGATGTTCAAACCGGGATGATTGATAATGAATTGCACAGCTTGTTGTTCACTAATTACGCTCACATCTCTGCGTTGATGCACAGAAACCCCTACCGTGGTAATAGGCTCATAAACAATAAAATATCTCGTAAATAGTACTTCATCATTATCATTTAAAACAGATAATCTATAATTGCCACTGATCAAAAGTTGGGTTTGTTCATTGGGAATTTGAAAGTCGTAATGAGTGTAAAACTGCAACGTATTCACAGAGTTTTGATGCGCTCTAATTTGATCTTTCTGATAACCCCTTACAAATTCCGTTGATAATAAATCTGATGTCTTCCAATTTCGGTCGCAATGTTCTATAAAATAATAGTAATCTTTTTCGTCGGCTTGTAAATCGTCAAATGAAACCTGCAACATTCCACTTTTTTGCATAATCGGATAAAATCCTTTTCCTTCATTCGTTTGTAAAACCACCGTATTAATATAATCCGGCGGTAAAATAACTTCCTGACTTACTGAGATAAGATGGCTAAAAAACAACAAAAAGACTAAAAAAAAACGGTTTAAAAACATTGTGAATCCTATTATCGTACGAATATACAACAAAAATAATTCCAAAATATTCTAGTTGATTGTTTGGTGCGTTATTTTCTTGATGTTGCTTCTTTTATATGCTTTTTGCTAACG
>DYMN01000024.1 GCA_020740485.1 Polaribacter sp.
GATGCAAAAGTACACCTTTTTTATTCCCCTCCAAATTTTTATTGAAATATTTTTATTCAATTATCAACATGGTTTTTAACAATTTTAAACTATCTGTTGTAATATTATATTTTTGTTAAATATTTTTCAAATAAAAACGCACAAAACAATTATTTTTTTAAATTTATTAAGAATTAATTATTTGGTTTTTTTTAATTTGGTTCACAAAAAAACACATTTTTTTAATTTATAATGGATAAAAACGAATTAAAAAAAAGAAAAAAAGCTTTTGGCAATGTATTTTTTGGTTTTAATAAACGATTCAAACAGGTAAAAAATGTCGAAAAATATCTAAATGTAAATATTTAGCTTTTACAAAAATGATTAAAAAAAACAAAATTTAGAGTGGTTGAAGTATTGAAAAGTTCTCAAGTTCTGACGTAAAACGGTCTTTGTAGGTTTACTTTTAATTCTGGCTTTCCATAATATATAAATACAAATTAAAACCCTTTTAAGACTATCTATACCACTATCGCTCTTAATTCATACGAAATTTGGAATTTCATCAACTTATATTTGCCCATATCCCCATATTTGCTTCAATATCTTTATAAGTGTTTCTAATGTTAGCGTTTTTTGGCATTTCCAAATTAGGGTCTTCCTTTAATAAGTCAAAAGCCGTAAACCTTGCCATTTTCAATAAATCACTGTCTTTTACAATGTCTGCGATTTTTAAATTGATTATGCCGCTTTGCTGAGTCCCCATAATATTACCGGGCCCTCTTAACTTTAAATCTACTTCGGCTATTTTAAATCCGTCGTTGGTTTCTACCATCGTTTGCAAACGAGTTTTAGCTTCATCGGTTAGTTTGTATCCAGCCATCAAAATGCAATAACTCTGATTTGCACCACGACCTACACGACCACGTAATTGATGTAGTTGTGATAACCCAAATTTTTCCGGATTTTCAATCAACATAAGAGAAGCATTAGGTACATTTACTCCCACCTCTATGACAGTAGTAGCCACCATTATGTGTGTTTTTCCTTTTACAAATAAATCCATTTCATATTCTTTATCTGCCGGTTTCATTTTTCCGTGCACAATACTTACTTGATATTGTGGTCTTGGAAATTCTCGGACCACAGATTCATATCCTTCCATCAGATTTTTAAAATCCAAGGTTTCGGATTCATCAATTAATGGATAAACAATATACACTTGATGCCCTTTTACTATTTCATCTCTAATAAATTTGAAGACACTTAAACGTTGATTTTCAAACCGCAAGGCAGTCTTGATTTCTTTTCTGCCGAGTGGAAGTTCATCTATTATAGACACATCTAAGTCGCCATAAAGAGTCATAGCCAGTGTACGCGGAATAGGAGTAGCAGTCATCACGAGTATATGGGGTGGCAAAATATTTTTTTTCCACATTTTGGATCGTTGCTCTACTCCAAATTTGTGCTGCTCATCTATGATGACTAATCCTAAATTTTGAAATTTGACTTTGTCTTCAATTAGCGCATGAGTACCTATTAAAATGTGGAGTTCCCCTGAAATTAATCCTTCGTGAATTTCATTTCGCTCTTTGGTTTTGGTGCTTCCTGTAAGCAATCTTACTTGAATATTCAAGTTTTTCACCAATTCCAATACTGAAAAAAAATGTTGGTTCGCTAATATTTCCGTTGGTGCCATGATAGCCACTTGAAACCCGTTGTCAATTGCAATCATGGCAGATAGAACAGCAACAATGGTTTTTCCGCTACCCACATCGCCTTGCAATAATCTGTTCATTTGCGCACCGCGCATCATGTCTTTTCTTATTTCTTTAATCACTCTTTTTTGAGCATTAGTCAAAGAAAATGGGATGTGTTTTTCATATAAATTATTGAAATAATCCCCTACTTTTTCAAAAATATAGCCTTTGATTTTTCTTTTTCGAATCAAATTATTACGTAAAAGTTGTAATTGAATGAAAAACAATTCTTCAAATTTCATTCTCCATTGCGCTTTTTTCAATAGTTCTTGATTTTCAGGAAAATGCAACTGGAATAAAGCTGTATTTTTATCAATAAAATGATTTTGATCTAAAATTTCTTTAGATAGAGTTTCCTGAAACCGGCTTTTGAATTCCAAGAAGAGGTTTTGCATAATGGTTTGGATGACCCTATTTGAAACTCCTTTTTTGGCTAAATTTTCAGTAGAAGGATACACTGGTTGCATAGCAGTTTGTAAACTTTTTTGAAAGTCAAGCAGCAAATCCATCTCTGGATGTGGCATTGAAAAAACGCCTTTGAATTGATTCGCTTTTCCAAATATTACATAAGGTGTGTTCGTTTTCAAAGCTGTTTTGATCCATTTTATTCCTTGAAACCAAACCAATTCCATACTTCCGGTTTCATCAGTAAATGTGGCTTTTAGTCGAGTAGACCGATTATTACCTTCGGTGCTGATTGAAGTAATTTGTCCTATGATTTGGACTTCTGCTCCGGATTCTTGCAGTTCTGAAATTTTGTAAAAACGGGTACGATCTATATAACGATTGGGAAAAAAATTGACTAAATCGTAGACCGTCTTTATGCCCAATTCTTTTCCCAATAGTTCGGCTCTTGCAGGTCCGACCCCTTTGAGATAAAATAATAATGTATTTGAGGGTGTTTGAGTCATAGTAAATATGAAAGTAAGAATAAAACACGCTAAATTTGTTTTAAAATATAAATATCTAATTAGATATTCAGTTTTTAAACACAAATTAAATTGCTAAAATAAATAAATTTTTTGTCATGGTTTATTTTATCAATACCATCTACAACACTGCGTACTTTGATAAACAATAAAAATAAATTATTTTTTTGAAATATTGATACATTTGCAAAAATCATTTTAATTATGTCATACGATTTATTAGTACTCGGAAGTGGGCCCGGTGGTTATGTTGCTGCCATTAGAGCGTCCCAATTAGGGATGAAAGTGGGAATTGTAGAAAAAGAAAATTTAGGTGGCATTTGCCTCAATTGGGGCTGTATTCCTACCAAAGCACTTTTAAAATCTGCACAAGTGTATGATTATCTACAACATGCTGACCAATACGGACTCAAAGCCCAAGCTATAGAAGCCGATTTTGAAGCAGTCATAAAACGCAGCCGTGGCGTGGCAGAGATGATGAGTAAAGGGGTTGCATTTTTAATGAAGAAAAATAACATAGACGTGATTCAAGGTTTTGGGAAACTGCTCCCCGAACATAAAATCGAAGTAACGACGCAAGAAGAAATAAAAAATATATACGAAGCCAAAAATATCATGATTGCCACAGGTGCTCGCGCAAGAGAATTGCCGACAATGCCTATTGATGGAAAAAAAATAATCGGTTATCGTCAAGCGATGACATTGGAAACACAACCTAAATCTATGATTGTGGTGGGTTCAGGTGCTATTGGAACCGAATTTGCCTTTTTCTATAACAGTATGGGAACTGATGTAACTTTAGTTGAATATTTTCCAGATATCGTACCATTAGAAGATACGGATGTGTCAGCCCAATTGGCACGATCTTTCCGAAAAGCCAAAATAAAATTGATGACCGAAAGTGAAGTTACTCAAGTGGATACGTTAGGAAATGGGGTGAAAGCCACCATCAAAACCAAAAAAGGCGAAGAAATCATTGAAGCCGATGTTTTACTTTCTGCGGTTGGAATTAAGACAAATATTGAGAATATTGGTTTGGATGAAGTGGGCATTATGACCGATAGAGATAAAATTTTGGTCAATCCCTACTATGAAACCAATGTGAAAGGATATTTTGCTATAGGTGATGTCGTACCTGGGCAAGCCTTGGCTCACGTGGCATCAGCAGAAGGAATACTCTGTGTGGAACATATAGCCGGTATGGATGTACACCCTATTGATTATACAAATATTCCCGCTTGTACCTATGCCCAACCTGAAATTGCCAGTGTAGGAATGACCGAAAAACAATGCACAGAAAAAGGATTGGAAATCAAAGTGGGAAAATTTCCTTTCACAGCATCCGGCAAAGCCAAAGCAGCCGGAACACCTGATGGATTTGTCAAAGTGATTTTTGATGCTAAATATGGGGAATTATTGGGTTGTCACATGATAGGAAATGGCGTTACCGATATGATCGCCGAAGCCGTTTTAGCGCGTAAAATGGAAGTAACCGGGCATGAAATTCTTAAAACGGTACATCCTCACCCTACGATGAGTGAAGCCTTTATGGAAGCGGTAGCGGCTGCTTATGATGAAGTGATACACTTGTAAAGTAAGAAGTGAGAAGTGAGAAGTTGTATAATTAGTCTTTAATAGTTTTTGTAAGTAATTTAATATTGTAATCAACTCAATTAACCAAAATCGCAATTATCATTACATAAATAGAAGTTCCCTAATATTGTATTTTATTTGTTTTTTTTAATCAATTTTATTATTATTCAATTTTTTACATCAAAAAAAAGATTTTCATTACATTTTATTCATTGTTTTGATGCTTTTTGTTACTTTTGCATAAAGCTTTAGAATCAAGTAGTGAGAATTTAGAAACATGATTAGAACTTGAAATATAAATCGCTCAACGAGAAATACAGAATAACAAAAAGGGCGTACTTAAACGTTAAACCTGAAACTTTAAACTTTAAACCTTAAACCATAATTATGACTTTCGACCTAGAAATGATCAAAAAAGTGTATGCTGAAATGCCATCCAAAATGGATGCTGTTCGCAAAGTGGTGAACAAACCCCTAACACTTGCCGAAAAAATATTATACACGCATTTACATTCCGAAATGGAATTACGCGAATTTGCCCGTGGTAAAGATTATGTGGATTTTGCCCCTAATCGCGTGGCTATGCAAGATGCAACGGCTCAAATGGCTTTGTTGCAATTTATGCAAGCCGGCAAAAAAAGAGTGGCAGTACCTTCTACTGCGCATTTAGACCATTTGATCCAAGCACATCTCGGCGCTGATAAAGATTTGCAAGATGCACTCAATAAAAACAATGAAGTTTATAACTTTTTAGAATCCGTATCTTCAAAATATGGTATCGGATTTTGGAAACCGGGAGCGGGAATTATTCACCAAGTGGTGTTAGAAAACTATGCTTTTCCGGGTGGAATGATGATAGGAACCGATTCACATACCGTTAATGCAGGTGGATTAGGAATGATTGCCATCGGTGTTGGTGGTGCTGATGCTGTGGATGTTATGGCAGGTATGGCGTGGGAATTGAAAATGCCGAAATTGATTGGAGTGAAATTGACCGGAAAACTCAACGGTTGGACTGCTCCAAAAGATGTGATCTTGAAAGTAGCCGGAATCCTAACTGTCAAAGGGGGAACAGGGGCTATTGTTGAATATTTTGGCGAAGGGGCTACTAATTTGTCTGCTACCGGAAAGGGTACTATCTGTAATATGGGTGCAGAAGTAGGTGCAACCACTTCAACCTTCGGATATGATGCAAGCATAGAACGTTATCTTCGCGGTACCGGTCGTGCTGATGTGGCAGATTTAGCCAACCAAGTGAAAGAACATTTGACCGGTGATGCTGAAGTATATGCACATCCTGAAAAATATTTTGACGAAGTTATTGAAATAGATTTAAATACGTTAAGTCCACATCTCAACGGACCTTTTTCACCCGATTTGGCTCATCCGGTAAGTGAAATGAAAGAAGTTGCCAAAGCCAATGATTATCCTACAGATATCGAATGGGCATTGATAGGTTCTTGTACCAATTCATCCTATGAAGATTTAACTCGTGCGGCTTCCATTATCAAAGATGCAACGGATAAAGGAGTTAAAGCCAAAGCCACTTTGGGTATCAATCCAGGATCGGAACAAGTACGTTATACAGCAGAACGTGATGGGCTTATAACAATTTTTGAAAAAGCCAATTCTACCATTTTTACCAATGCTTGTGGTCCTTGTATAGGTCAATGGGACAGACCTGGAGCCGAAAAAGAAGAAAAAAATTCCATCGTACATTCATTTAACCGTAACTTCAAAAAACGCGCTGACGGAAATCCAAATACGCACGCTTTTGTGGCTTCACCCGAAATGGTAGCAGCCATCGCATTAGCAGGAAAATTGGATTTCAATCCAATGACAGATTCATTGACTAATGACAAAGGTGAACAAGTGAAATTATCAGAACCAACAGGTTATGAATTACCACCTTTAGGATTTGAAGTGAAAGACAACGGCTATTTAGCACCTGCAAAAGACGGTAGCAATATCGAAGTAAAAGTAAGTCCTACTTCAGATCGTTTACAATTGTTAGAGTCGTTCACTCCTTGGAATGGCAAAGACATTACCAATGCCAAATTGCTTATCAAAGCACTAGGCAAATGCACTACCGATCATATTTCAATGGCTGGACCTTGGTTAAAATACCGCGGACATTTAGACAATATTTCTAACAATATGTTGATCGGTGCCACCAATGCTTTCAATGGCGAAGCCAATAAAGTGAAAAACCAATTAGACGGAACCTATAACGAAGTTCCTAAAGTGCAACGTGCCTATAAAGCCACCGGAGTGGATTCTGTCGTAGTAGGTGACGAAAATTATGGTGAAGGGTCATCACGTGAACACGCAGCCATGGAGCCACGACATTTGGGGGTAAAAGCAGTGATTGTGAAATCATTTGCACGTATTCACGAAACCAATTTGAAAAAACAAGGAATGTTGGCGTTGACCTTTGTCAATCCATCTGATTATGACAAAATTCAAGAAGACGACCTAATTGACATTACCGGTTTAACCGAATTTGCACCCGGAAAAAATTTGGCAATGACACTCATACATTCCAACGGTAGCAAAGACACCATAGCATTAGCGCACACCTATAATGCTGAACAAATCAAATGGTTTAAAGCCGGAAGTGCTCTCAATTTGATTAAACAAATAGGAAAATAATTCACAGAAATTTTTTTTATCAAACCACGAATGCAATTTTTAATGTATTCGTGGTTTTTTTAATATATTTGCCATAATAAAACTTAATACAATGCCAGAGTTATCAAGATTTTATGGTCTGATTATTTATATGAATTTTATGGATCACGCTCCTGCTCATTTTCATGTTTGGTATGGCGATTTTAAAGCAATAGTAAGCATTGAAGATGGAATAGTAAAAGGGGAAATGCACAACGTGCGTTAAAATTGATTTTTGAATGGCTTGAATTATATAAGAATGAATTGTTAAACGATTGGAAATTAGCGCAATTAGGAAAACCATTATTAAAGATTGAACCATTAAAATAACTTAATATGTTTTTAGAAGTAATTAATGCAAAATATATTAAAAACTATGAACTTTTGCTTTCATTTAATAATAATGAGCAAAAAATTGTTGATTTAAAAGATAAATTAGATGGTGATATTTTCCAACCGTTAAAAGATATTGAATTTTTTAAAAAATTTAAAATTAATTTTAATACTGTAGAATGGGAAAATGGAGCAGATTTTGCTCCTGAATTTCTTTATCAAATTGGATTAAAAAATGTTGATTAATTTGATAAAATTCAATCTTTTTCATCAAACCGCGAACGCAATTTTCAAAGTATTCGTGGTTTTTTCATTTAATTTGCATTTCTAAATTATATTAAATGAATTTATCCAACCGCATCGAAGCATTTCATCAATTAGGTGAATTTCTAAGATGTTTCAACACTGATACAGAATTTTCACAATTAACGGATTGCCAAAAGAAATATTTCTCAACTTTTGAAAATCAAATCCGACAATCCGTGCATTATAACGCATGGTTTACGGAAGAAAATGTACGATTTGCTATTAAAACTTGGGCAGCAATTTTGACTTATGAAAATTTAATCCAATGGACCAATGCTTATAATTTTGAAGAAAAAGAACCCAAAACGGTTGGTATTGTAACCGCAGGAAATTTGCCTTTGGTGGGAATGCACGATTTTATTTCCGTTTTGATTTCGGGACATAAAATCCAAATCAAAATGTCGTCTAATGATCAAAAATTATTGCCGGTTCTGGCTGATTTTCTGATAGGTGTGCAACCTGAATTTAAAAATTACATCCAATTTACTGATTCAAAACTTTCTGATTTTGATGCCGTTATTGCCACAGGAAGCAATAATACCGCTCGTTATTTTGAAGCCTATTTCGAGAAATATCCACACATCATTCGTCGCAATAGAAATGCAATTGCAGTGTTAAATGGTTCAGAATCCGAACAACAATTAGAAAATTTAGGAGAAGATATTTTTCGCTATTTTGGATTGGGCTGCAGAAGTGTATCCAAAATATTTGTACCCCGAAATTATAATTTAGACCTACTATTCAAAGCAATCTACAAACAAGAAGAGATTATAGATCATAACAAATACAAAAATAATTATGATTATAACAAAGCCGTTTACTTGATGAGCAGTATTTCATTATTGGAAAATGGATTTGTATTATTCAAAGAAGATGCTACTTATGCTTCTCCCATCGCTGTGATTTTTTATGAATATTACGATGATTTAAATGCTTTAAAAACAAGACTTTTCATTGAAAAAGAACAAACACAATGTATCGTTAGTAACCAATTAATTGAAAATTCCGTAGATTTTGGACAAACCCAAATCCCGCAATTATGGGACTATGCTGATGGCGTAGATACACTGGAATTTTTATTGAAATTGTAATTTCATCCCCGAAGGTTTATAATAACTTTCTGTTTTTTTCGCCATTTTGATATAAACTCAAAAATACTACCTTTGCCAACAATTTTTTTGGAAATACCAATTTTCAAAAAGTTTACAATAACGAATAATCCATAATCAATAACATATTAATCAATCGATGAAAGCAGGTATCGTAGGACTTCCCAATGTGGGTAAATCAACTTTATTCAATTGTTTATCCAATGCAAAGGCGCAATCTGCCAATTATCCATTTTGCACCATTGAACCCAATTTGGGCGTTATCAACGTACCTGATCCGCGTTTGGAAAAACTCTCTGAAATAGTCAATCCGCAACGTGTGCAACCCGCTGTAGTAGAGATTGTGGATATTGCCGGTTTGGTGCGTGGCGCCAGCAAAGGCGAAGGTTTGGGAAATCAATTTTTAGCCAATATCCGTGAAACCGATGCTATCATTCACGTTTTGCGTTGTTTTGAAAATGACAATATTACCCACGTTGAAACTACTATAAATCCGGTTCGCGACAAGGAAATCATCGACATCGAATTACAAATCAAAGATTTGGAAACCTTAGATAAAAAATTAGAAAAAGTAAGACGTGCTGCTAAAACCGGAGACAAAATTGCCCAAAAAGAATTGGCAACTTTAGAGAAAGTTAAAGTGGGATTGGAAGCAGCGCAATCTGTAAGAGCCATAGATTTAACAAGTGAAGAACGAGAAGAATATATAACCCCATTACAATTATTGACCGATAAACCCGTGTTGTATGTGTGCAATGTGGACGAAGGTTCGGCAGTAAATGGCAATAAATACGTAGATGCGGTCAAGGAATCCGTTAAAAATGAAACCGCAGATTTAATTGTTTTGGCTGTTGCCACTGAATCTGATATTGCAGAATTGGAGTCTTATGAAGAAAAACAACTCTTTTTAGAAGAATTAGGGTTGGAAGAACCCGGTGCAAGTCGTTTGATAAGAACGGCTTATCATTTATTAAACTTACAAACCTATTTTACAGCAGGCGTTAAAGAAGTTCGCGCTTGGACCATTCACAAAGGAGATAAAGCCCCACAAGCGGCAGGAGTAATTCACACCGATTTTGAAAAAGGATTTATCCGTGCCGAAGTGATAAAATATGAAGATTTTGTAAACTATGGCAGTGAAGCTAAAGTGCGTGAAGCAGGAAAATTAAGTGTAGAAGGCAAAGAATATGTGGTGCAAGATGGCGATGTGATGCATTTTAGATTTAATGTTTAAGGTTTTAGAAGTGAGATAAAAGATGTGAGTATTGAGATTTGAGAAGTGATTATTAACCCCTGATAACTATAGAATAGAATCGTGAATCGTAAAATAAAAAGGAAATAGAAAGGTAAAAAGTAAAGGGTGAAAGTTTATTAAGTTAAACAAATTAGCACACTTCGACACTTCGACAAGCTC
Organism: Polaribacter sp.; assembly: GCA_020740485.1. GTDB lineage: Bacteria > Bacteroidota > Bacteroidia > Flavobacteriales > Flavobacteriaceae. The sequence continues at coordinate 10,094 of DYMN01000024.1, forward strand.
AGTGCAGGCAAGCTCAGTTCATCGCATTTCCAAATTTTCAAATTTTCAAATTTTCAAATTCCCAAATTCAAAACTCGTAAATATCATGATTACACAAAAACACATTTTAGAAGCCCAACAAAAATGGGCGGATGCTATTGTTAAAATTGGGAAAACCTATTTGGAAAAAGGGGATTATGTTGGAGTGGCACATCAATTGATTGACCATTTGTATGCTTATGATGAAGGAAATGTTTTGTTTAAACCCACCAAAGCAGGAAAAGACCAATTTCGCGGTACTGAGAAGGAAGCCCTTTCTTATTTTGTGAGTGGTTTGATGGATGAAGATCATGGGTTTGCCATACAACCTTGGTCAAATGTGCGCTTTGAAAACGAAGATTTTTTATTGATGAATGATTATGCGGTTGTTATGGGAAATTATTATTTTACCGATGCAAATACTGAAAATGAAGTAAAAGTTGAATTTACTTTTGGTTATATAAAAGACGCCAACGAGAAATTGCTAATCAACCTACATCACTCTTCCCTTCCGTATCAAAGTCATTAAACATATAAAATAAAAACAATTTTTCTTCTCCCACATTGCAGCTATCCAAAGCCATTACACCATAAACAGTGGTTTTTATGATTATTGATTTCGGGTTTGCTCAGTGTAGATTTTAGTTTTCCGTTTTCAGGTTGGTTCTTATATAATAATCTCCCTAATTATCATCGGTTTGTTGATAATTATCTTTTTATTAATCATTTCTTCAGCTCATTCTTTTTGGCATCTTTTTAATTACCAAAAATTTTAATATTACTGATTTTAATCATTAAAACTAAAACAATCCTATTGTACTTTAGCATATTAATGTTTTCTAAAAATTTCATTATGAGACATATAGTATTGGGAAATGAAGCCGTTGCTCAAGGAGCAATTGATGCAGGTATCAGTGGGGTATATGCCTATCCCGGGACACCATCAACCGAAATTACTGAATATATCATCAAAAAAAATAAAACGGGAAAACTCAATTTACAGGCTACATGGTCTTCCAATGAGAAAACAGCCTTAGAAGCTGCTTTAGGAATGTCCTATGCCGGAAAACGAGCTTTAGTTGCAATGAAACACGTAGGGCTTAATGTGGCAATGGATGCTTTTATGAATATGGCAATTTCCGGCATCAATGGGGGGTTGGTACTGGTTGTTGCCGATGATCCATCTATGCATTCTTCTCAGAATGAGCAAGATTCTCGTTATTTGGCTCATTTTGCTAAAGTACCAACCATTGAACCAAGTAATCAACAAGAAGCTTATGATGGAATTAGGCATGCGTTCAATCTTTCAGAGCGTTTGAAAATGCCTGTGTTATACAGACTTGTAACCCGATTAGCCCATTCACGTTCTTTAGTTAGTTTTAACAGTCCTGATTCAAAATCTGATTTTAAAATTTTATCAAATACAGATCGATTTAAACTCGTTCCTTCAAAGGCGCGCGAACAATACGATGAACTCATCAAAAAACAAAGTGTGATTAGCGCCGAATCTGCTGAATCTCCTTTTAATCAGCTGGCAATCGGTCGTGAAACTTCCTTGGGAATCGTAGCTTGTGGAATAGCTTACAACTATTTAATGGAACATTTCCAAAAAAATTGTCCTTATTATATTCTAAAACTATCACAATATCCCATTCCAACAGAACAAATCAAGACTATCTATGAAAAATGTGATCAAATTTTAGTTTTAGAAGAGGGATATCCGTTTGTTGAAGAACAATTAGGAAACTTTTTTGATAAAAAATCTAAAGTTATAGGAAAATTAACTCAACATCTTAACAGAACAGGAGAATTGAATCCCGATTTAGTTGCTATTTCGTTGGGTATTTCAAAAGTCAAAAATACCGAATTACCTGCAATTGTAAAGCCAAGGCTTCCGCAATTATGTGAAGGTTGCGGACATATTGATTTGTTTAATTCTTTAAATGAAATTAAGAAAGAAATAGGAGATGGTAAAATTTTTGGAGATATAGGATGTTATGCTTTAGGAGCATTGCCCCCATTCGAAACCATCAATACACTAATAGATATGGGTGCTTCTATTCCCATGGCAAAAGGAGCTGCAGATGCGGGTTTACGACCGTCTATAGCCGTAATTGGAGATTCAACATTTACACATTCCGGCATAACCGGTTTATTAGATTGTGTCAATGATCATGCACCGGTAACCATTATTATTTCAGATAATGCTGCTATTGCAATGACCGGTGGTCAAGAATCGGCAGCAAAGACAAAATTAAAAAACATATGCTTGGGAATCGGTGTACATCCTGACCACGTGAGGATTATGGAACCTTTACCTAAAAATCACAGCAAAAATATATCTCTAATCAAAGAAGAAATAGATTATCAAGATGTTTCCGTCATTATTTCACAAAGAGCTTGCGTTCGTTTATCAGCAGAAAGAAAGAAATTAGCAAAGGAAATGGCGTATGTTTGATGTGATGTGTTAGTTGTGGAGTTACAGGCAAATTTTTAAGTCATAAATATCATTATTTTTTTATAATCATAACACATAATTCGTAAATCAAAAAATGACAACCAATATAATTTTAGCAGGAGTAGGTGGTCAGGGTATCCTAACTTTGGCAGGCGTTTTAGATTTAGCTTGTTTAAATAATAATTTCTTATTCAAACAATCTGAAATACACGGAATGAGCCAGCGGGGTGGATCAGTTCATTCGCATGTTAGAATTTCAGAGAATACCATTTATTCTGATATTATTCCGTTGAAAGGAGCTGATGCTATCGTCGCTACGGAACCTATGGAATTATTGCGTTATTTGCATTATTTAAAGCCTGAAGGCTGGTTGATTACGGACAATGAAACAGTGGAAAACATAAGATCTTATCCTGATAAAGAAAGTTTGTTTGAATTAATAGCACAACATAAAAATCATCTGATCGTCAATGCAACAGAGCAAGCGAGAAAGATTGGAAATGCCAATATAAGTAATATGATTCTCCTGGGGATACTCTCTCAATTTGTCCCTTTGAAAGAAAGAGGTTTGAAAGCGGCAATTAAAACCTTATTTGAGCACAAAGGAGAAAGAATTGTTCAAATGAATATAGATGCTTTTGAAATAGGCATTACTTTAGTTCCCGATAACTTCCGCAAAAATGAACATTAAATTAGAAAGACAAATTTAATTTTCAATTTTTTAACCTTTAATCACTAAACAATAAGTGCTAAATTCTAAACTTTTACAGCCTAATTCTATTGTCGTTATCGGAGCAAGTGATAATTTACAATCGCCTGGAGGTAAAGTATTGTTAAATTTGATTTCCTCCGGATACCAAGGCAGATTATATGGAGTGAACCCAAAATTGGATGAGGTACAAAATATTCCCTGTTTTCACGATGTGAGTTTATTACCCGAAGTAGATATGGCTATTATAGCTGTAGCCGCAAAATATTGTACTGATATTGTAAAAACCTTGACTGAAACCAAAAACACAAAAGCATTCATTATTTTTTCAGCAGGTTTCAGTGAACAAGATGAAGCGGGAAAAAAAATGGAAACTGAAATAGTCAGACTGATAAACAAAGTAAACGGAACACTCCTGGGACCTAATAACATTGGTATGATTAATACCCATTTTGCAGGGGTTTTCACAACACCCATACCTAAATTAGATCCCAAAGGCGTAGATTTTATTTCCGGTTCCGGAGCTACAGCTGTTTTTATTATGGAAGCAGCGATTCCTAAAGGATTGACTTTCAATTCCTTATTTTCGGTAGGAAATTCAGCACAAATTGGGGTAGAAGAAGTGTTGCAACATTTGGATGAAACCTATGTTCACGGTGTTTCTTCAGCTATCAAATTACTCTATATTGAAAGCATTCATAATCCACAAAAACTATTGTTGCATGCAGTATCATTGCGTATCAAAGGGGCTAGAATTGCCGCCATCAAAGCCGGCAGTTCCGATGCCGGAAGCAGAGCCGCCAGTTCGCATACCGGAGCGCTCGCTGATGCAGATACAGCAGTAGATGCCTTATTTGAAAAAGCAGGAATTATACGTTGTTATAGTAGAGATGAATTGGTTAATGTAGCCGGAGTTTTAACTTATTCCGAACTTAAAGGTAAAAATATAGCTATTGTTACCCATGCTGGAGGTCCGGCAGTGATGCTGACTGATGCTTTGAGCAAAAATGGATTGAACGTGCCCAACATTACAAGTTTAAAAGCTCATGATTTATTAAATGGCCTTTTTGCCGGTTCTTCTGTTGCCAATCCAATTGATTTTTTAGCTACCGGTACTGCTGAACAATTGGATTTAATCTTAGAGTATTGCATTAATATTTTTAATGAAATTGATGCGATAGCCGTTATTTTTGGTAGTCCGGGGTTATTCGAAGTGGACGAAGTTTACAAGGTGCTCCACAATAGAATTACTACTTCAACAAAACCTATTTTCCCTATTTTACCTTCTGTCATCAATGTGGAGCGTGAAATAAAAGATTTTATTGCCAAAGGAAGATTTGCCTTTTTTGATGAAGTAAGTTTTGGAAATGCTTTAGCTAAAACATACCATGTTGTTCCTTCTGAAAAAATGGAATACCAATTAAATAAAACGATTCAATTGCAATTGAATAACATCATACAGTCAAAATCCGGTTATCTAACTCCACAAGACATTCAAAGCATTTTTCGCTTACTCGATATTCCGATTGTAAAAGAAATTATTGTTGCAAATGAGGAAGAAATTATAATTAATGACATCATTTATCCGGTGGTGGCTAAAGTAATAGGTCCTGTACATAAGACAGATGTAGGTGGTGTAAGATTGAATATTAAAAACAAATCCGAATTATCTGAAAATATACATTCATTACTTCAAATCAATGAGGCAACAGGAGTGTTAATTCAACCTATGATCAATGGTATGGAATTATTTGTTGGCGTTAAAAAAGAAGGTAATTTTGGGCATACCATCGTTTGCGGCATGGGTGGCATTATGATAGAAATTCTCAAAGATGTAAGTATAGGATTGGCACCTCTTAATCCAGGTGAAATTCAAAGTATGATACACCAATTGAAATCCTTTGAAATGCTCAAAGGAACAAGAGGTAAAAAAGGGATAAACATTGAAAAATTTGTGGAAATCATATCAAAGGTTTCTTTATTGACCCAATATTTACCAAATATTGCAGAATTAGACATCAATCCGTTATTAGCAGATGAAAACCAAGTTACGGCAGTTGATGCGCGTATCAGAATAGAATAATGAGATTGTTGCAAAAGCCATTTTAGAAAAAAGATTAGACCAATAGATGATTGATCTTGATTTTCATCCTTTTTGTATTTGTTATTTGTTTGCTCCTATTCAAAAAAAATAATTCTAATTTTTCACAGGAACTTGATCTCTTTTGGTGCTCCCTGTCTTTAAAGCTTTGTAGTTTTCATAACATTCCAAAACAGCTTCAATCACCTGCAAATCAGTGGCATTTTGTATGAAATATTCAGAATAGTTACAATAATCCAATAGGGAATTTAATTGTTCTTTATCCATTTCTGTATATTCCATCAATACTTCTCTATTGGCTTTTTGTTCCAACATGCTTCTTAAATCATCTTCGGTTTTGAGCTTTTTGAGTTTTTTGAGTTGTTGCGGTTTTTTTCCGAATAACTCATACATAAAATCTACCGGATGATAAATAGCATCAGCAGGTTGGTTGTATATTCTGGCAACCGGTGCGCCAGTTTCAAAGGTTTGAGGCATCCCTGAAATATGAATTTTTTCATATTTATTTACAGGTATCATTTTTGCATCAATTTCTAAAACACCAATCAACTGATAAGGTTTTAATTTTACCTCACCTAATTCTATTGGCGTTTCGAACATCCTAATTTCAAGATCATTTCCTTTCAATAAATCATTTGTGACTTTAATTTTTATGGATTGATAACCCACATAAGAAAAATAAACCGTATCATTGACCTGAACCGGAATACTGAAATGACCGGTGCTGTTTGAAATAGTGGCTCTAACACTATTAAGATTGATGATATGAGCATTTGGTAGTGGATTTTGTGTATCACCATCTAATAATCGTCCTTTTAACGCATGATTGTTTTGCCCAAAAGCGGTAATGGTTACTAACAAAAACAGAATAAGTGTAATTTTTTGCATAGGGCAATATTAAAGGATTTCCATATTTTAATACGTTAAAAAAAAGTCAATTATTGTTTCATAATTGACTTTAATTTCAGAATAAAGTGTTAAAATATTAGCCGTTTAACTTTTTATAATCGGCTAAAAATTTCTGTAGTCCCAAATCGGTTAAAGGATGATTAAATAATCCTTCGATAGCACTTAAAGGTGCTGTTATCACATCGGCTCCAATCTTAGCACAATCTACTATATGCATCGTGTGACGAACGGAAGCAGCGAGAATTTGAGTTTTGTAATTATAATTATCATAAACTTCACGAATTTCGGCAATTAAGTTAAGTCCGTCTGTGGATACATCGTCCAATCTTCCGATGAATGGCGAAACATAAGTGGCTCCTGCTTTGGCGGCTAACAGGGCTTGCCCCACTGAAAAGACTAAAGTACAATTAGTTTTTATTCCATTTTTAGTAAAATGTTTAATGGCTTTAATTCCATTTTTAGTCATAGGAACTTTAACTACGATCAACGGGTCTAAAGCTGTTAATTCATTGCCTTCTCTAAGCATCCCTTCGTAATCGGTAGCTATGACTTCCGCACTGACGTGGCCACTAACGATCTTGCAAATGTCTTTGTAATGTTGTTTGATGTTTTTTTCACCGGTTATACCTTCTTTCGCCATTAAAGATGGATTTGTTGTTACCCCATCGAGAACGCCTAATGCTTCGGCTTCTTTAATTTGATCTAAATTAGCTGTATCTATAAAAAACTTCATAAAATTATTTGTTAAAGTTATACGTTGCGATTAAATAATTATTTTTAAAAATCTTTTTCATCAAAATTTTCAAGTATTTCCTTGAGTTTTAAAATAAATTTTCCTCCTAATGCTCCGTTGATAATTCTGTGATCATAAGAATGGGCGACAATCATTTTATGGCGTATGGCTATCATATCTCCTTCAGTTGATTCGATAACCGCAGGCATTTTTCTAATGGCACCCAGTGCCAAAATAGCAACTTGCGGTTGATTGATAATGGGTGTTCCGGTTAAACTGCCAAAACTTCCCACATTAGTAACCGTATAGGTTCCGCCTTGAATGTCATCAGGATTAAGTTTATTATTTCTGGCATCATCAGCTAATTTGTTAACCATTTTAGCCATTCCAATTAAATTGAGCCTTTCAGCATTTTTGATAACAGGAACTATCAAATTTCCATCGGGTAGCGCTGTAGCCATACCTAAATTGATGTCTTTTTTCTTGATGATATTTTCTCCGTCAAAACTAATGTTTAGCATTGGGTATTCCAAGATACATTTGGCTACAGCCAATAAAAATATAGGAGTGTAGGTTAAATTTTCACCAGTTTTGGATAGAAAAGATTCTTTGTTTTCCGTACGCCAATTTACTATATTGGTGACGTCTATTTCAATAAAACTCTGAACATGTGCCGAGGTTTGTTTTGACCTTGTCATATGGTCCGCAATGAGTTTACCCATTCTTGAAATGGGAACTATCTCATCGGTTAGTGTATTTTGACTTGTTTTTTCAACAACGCCAGACGTTTCGTTTTTTATGACAGCACTTTGTTTTGTTCTATTGGGGAGGTAATCTAGAATATCATCTTTTGTTATTCTTCCTTGTAAACCCCTACCTTTGATTTGAGCTAACTCATCCTCTGATATGCCTTCTTTTTGAACAATACTTCTAACCAACGGTGATAGATAAAGTGTATCATTTGAAGTGTAATTCACTTCAGATTTTAAAAGCTCAATTTGACTTTCCAGGGAATCGGAAGCGGTATCTTCTTTAATTTCAGAAAACTGTGATTCCAATTTTGTTTTTTCTTCCAATTTAGTTGAAGCTGTCGCTTCTATAAATGAATCCGTTTCAATAATAGCTAAAAGTTGCCCTATTTTGGCAATTTCATTCTCGTTGACTATAATCTCTGTTAAAACGCCATCTATTTCACAAGGGATTTCCGTATCTACTTTATCCGTAGCCACTTCAAGTAATCCTTCGTCTATTTTGACAGCATCACCTATTTTTTTTAACCAACTGGTTACAGTAGCTTCAAGAACGCTTTCTCCTAACTTTGGTAATTTAACTTCGTAACGTGCCATTAATATTTAGTTAATATATAAGTTTTCAAATTTATGCAAAAATAGTTTAAAAAGTTAATTTGAAAATTAAATAATATTATAAATAGAGATTATTCAATATTTTTGAAGAATATTATTGTGTTTTTTTTATATTTTCCTTATATTAGCCCCCGCAAAGGGTTAAATTTAATTTTCTAAAATAGTATTAAAATGAATATCCGAATTTTATTATTAGTTTCTCTCATGTTAAGTCTTTTTTCTTGTGAAATTTTCAAAAAAGAAAAAGGAGATGGTAAGATTGCTGTAACATTTTTGCAAGTAAATGATGTGTACGAAATTGCACCGTTGTCCGGCGGAAAAGAAGCCGGTATGGGGCGAGTTGAAACCGTACACAAAGAATTGCTCAAAGAAAACCCGAATACTTTTTTAGTACACGCCGGCGACTTTTTCAGTCCATCGCTTTTAGGAACTATGGAATTTGAAGGCGAAAAAGTAAAAGGTCGTCAGATGGTAGAAGTGATGAATGCCATGAATTTTGATTTAGTAACCTTTGGAAATCACGAATTTGATTTAAAAGAAAAAGAGTTTCAAAAGAGATTAAACGAATCTACCTTTTCTTGGACTATAGCTAATGTCAAGCATAAAATCGATAGTATTACCGGTCCATTCTATACTGAAAAAAGCGGTGTCAAAATGATGATTCCTGATACATATATACTTAATGCAAAAGATGAAGATGGGACTTTGCTTAAAATAGGTGTTTTTAGTGTTTGCGTATTAGACAACCAGCCGGAATATACCCAATTTTCAGATATTTATACATCAGCCCAGGCTGCTTACAATAAACTTAAACCTAACACTGATTTTGTCGTTGCTTTAACCCATTTATCCATTGAAGAAGATAAAAAATTAGCTCAATTGTTGCCGGATTTAAAAATAATAATGGGCGGACATGAACACAATAATATGTTGGTTCCGGTAGGTAATCTCAATATAGCCAAAGCCGATGCCAATGCCAGAACCGTATATATTCACAAAATGGTTTATGATAAAAAAACTAAAAAATTAGAAATCAAATCTACCTTAAAAAAAATAGATGATAGTGTAAAATCCGATCCTGAAATAGATAAAATAGTAAGCAAATGGCAAGTAGTGCTCAATGATGCCGTGAAAAAAGTTGTTTCTGAACCCTATGAAGTAGTGTATGTAGCCAAAGAACCTTTAGAAGCAAGGGAAGTGCCCATCAGAAGTGAGCAAACTAATTTGGGTAATATCATAGCCAAAGCCATGATGCAAACTACTAAAGCGGATGCTGCATTCTTTAATGGTGGTTCAGTAAGAATTGACGACCAATTGCACGGCAACATTACTCCTGTTGATATTTTCCGCACGCTACCTTATGGTGGAGCAGTGTTTACCATAAAAGTAAAAGGGGATTTTTTGAAGAAAATATTAGACTACGGCGCAGAAAAGAAAGGCAAAGGCGCTTACTTGCAAAGAGCCGGAATATTGTGGGACGAGCCTAATAAACAATGGATTATTGGCACTAAACCTTTAGATTTAAATAAAAAATACGAAGTGGCTATCACTGACTTTTTAATGACCGGTTACGATATTCCTTTCTTAAATTATGATAATAAAAACGTTTTAAAAGTGAAAGAACCCAAACCGGACAGTGATGCATTTGATATACGAAAAAGTGTAATTGTTTATTTAAAATCCTTACATTCATAACTAAGTTGTAAAAGCTCAATCATAAAACGTTGTTTGCAAACACGATATACAGTATTTTGAGGATTGGAAAATAATCACCTGTTTTATTGATATCAAACAAAATAAATAGGGGTTTAGTAAGTTTTTGTGGAATTTTTTTGCTTTTATAAACTAAATTTAAACACCGCGTTCTTTAGATTAAAAAAGTTAATTTGTACTGCGTCAATAATAGATTAATGCCCAATTAACTCAGTCCCCAACTTATTGGGGACTCAATTAACTTAATCCACTATCCACTGATAAGGTAAAAAAGATATTAATCGTCTACAAAAATTTTGCTTTAAACAAAAATATAAATGACTTCAATATGAAAAAGGCAAAAAGAGCAAACCTTTCATATTTTTTTAATGTGTTATTTTGCCAAAATTAAAAACTCAGTTCTACGATTTTGTATATGTTCTTGTTCAGTACAATCAACACCGTTAACACACTGATTAACAGGCATAGACTCCCCATAACCTTTTCCATAAATTCTTCTGTAATCTATTCCTTTCCTCACGATATAGCTCACTACTTCTTGCGCTCTATGTTCTGTTAATTCTTGATTCCAAGCATCAGGACCACGAGAATCAGTATGCGCTAAAAATTCAATGATAACCGTTGGATGCTCCTTCATAAATTTAACTACTTTATCTAATTCTTCGGCTGAATCGTTTTCGATGTCATATTTATTCAATAAAAATTCGATATTTTTAACATCAATAGTCAATTGAGAATCAGGTATATCTGAAATCGTTGGTTGTTCTACAACTTCTTCTACAGCAACCAAATCTTTTGTTAATCTCATTCTTACTTCGTGTGATTCTTTTCCTTCAACATAAATCACTTGAGCATAATCCTTGCTGTAATTCTTTTTTGAAGCCTCTAACTTGTAATTTTTTCCACATTTGTTGAGTTTAATTTTATATTTTCCTTCTTCATTTGCTTCAAACCTATTGAGCCATTTTCCTTCTTCATCAAATACATTTATTTCCGCTTCATCTATACCTATGTCACTGATGGCATCGAGAATTTCAATATCCACCATTTGCGAACAACTCTTTATAGCTGTTTCTTGAACAAACGAATAAATATCATCCGCCCCTTTTCCTTGCGGTCGGTTAGAAGTAAAAAAACCTCTACGCATATCTCCGTTAATTACAAAACTAAAATCATCTGCTTTACTATTTACAGGTTCACCTAAATTTATAGGTTCAATAAACATATTCCCTACGGGAACCATATAAACATCCAAACCACCCAATCCGTTTTTTCTATTGGATGAAAAATACAGTAATGTGCCATTAATATCAGGAAAATTTTCTTTCGCAGAAGTATTGATATATCCACCCATATTTTGAGGAGTACCATAACCAGAATCACTGATTTCTACATAATATAAATCCGTATCTCCAAAACCTCCAGGCATATTTGAAGCAAAAAACAATTTTGTTCCATCGTCACTTATGGTTGGATGTGCGCAACCGTATTTATCACTGTTAAATGGTAGCTCTATTAAATTAGCCCATTCACCGTTTTTTTCAACATTTGCTCTGTAGATTTTTAACTGAGCATCTTTATTCCCTTTACGTTTTATATCATTCGATGTAAAGTAAACATATTGTAAGTTAGGAGTAAATGTTACATTAGATTGATTAAAGTCTGTATCAAAAGCAAAATTTACCTTTTTTGGATAAGCTAATTCATTATCTTCTGAGATAAAAGCCGAAAATATCTCTAGAAGGACTTTATTTTTATCATTAATATTCTGGACTTTATCTGTTACTGCTGCTTTTGAGTTTTTACTACTTGCAAAGATCACACGCCCTTTTCCCCAATATGATGTACTCATATCCGTGTAGGGTGTGTTTACAATTAAATTCTTTATCGAATATTGTGCAGCTTCAAGTTGCGCAAAAGCATTGATAGAAATGAAAAATAGGGACAAATAAGTAAAAAAAGATTTTATCATTTTAAATACATTTAAGATGCAAAAGTATAAATTTTTAAAAAACCATTCAACTTTAAACAAATTCCATACCAAAAATTAATATTCTGAAATTTCACCACGTAATGATTTTTCAAAATACTCCTTTATTTTTCCTTTTGCTTCATCTACACTGAGTAAATACATCAATTTAGTAACCGCTGATTCGGTAGTTATGTCTTTTCCATCAATTAAACCAATGTTAAGTAGTTCTACACTGGTTTCGTATTTACCCAGCACCACACTTCCTGCAACACATTGGGTGATGTCAATAACCGGAATTCCTTTTTCCAAAGTTGATTGTAGTAAATTCAAAAACCAAGCATCGGTTGGTGCATTGCCGGAACCGTAGGTTTCTAAAATTACTCCTTGCAAGTCGGGGGTTTGAAGCTGATGTCGCAAAACTATTTCAGTAATACCGGGAAATAATTTAATCAATATAATATTGAAGTTGTAAATCGATCTGAAAATAAGATTTTGAGATTTGCTTGGCACTAAAATAGAGTTGTCATAAAATTTTAATTCCACTCCACTTTCAGCTAAAATGGGAAAATTGGGTGAATCGAATGCTCTGAATTGAGCTGCACTGATTTTAGTAGTTCGGTTAGCTCTATATAATTTATATTCAAAATAGATGCAAACTTCTGCAATTCTGGGTTTACCATCTTTTTGTACCGCTGCTATTTCTATGGCAGTGATCATATTTTCTTTTGCGTCTGTGCGCAAATCGCCAATAGGCAACTGAGAACCTGTAAAAATGACAGGTTTATCTAAGTTCTCAATCATAAAACTAATAGCAGATGCTGTATAGGACATGGTATCAGAACCGTGTAATACTACAAAACCATCGGCTTTAGAATAATTATCTTGAATGATTTTAGCTATTTTTTCCCAATGACGCGGATTGACATTACTTGAATCTAAGGGCTCTTTAAATGAAATAGTTTCTAAGCTGCAATCTAAATGATTTAATTCCGGAATACTATTATAAATATGTTTAAAATCAAAAGATTTAAGTGCATTGGTTTTATAATCTTTCATCATTCCAATGGTTCCGCCTGTGTAAATGATGAGAATATGTGGAATTTTTGACATTTTGTCTTATAATATTTAAATTGCAAACTATTGTTTTTGTGCTAATTAGTGTTATTAACACTTAAAACACAAAAATTGGAACAAAATATGCTGTAAAAATACAGATTTGATTTTGGAATTCTTTGATTTTTTACAACAAAGTAGTTTCAAATTTGTCGGATTAAAGATTTTTATTTAATTTTAACCCATAATCTAAACTCAAAAAAATGAATATTATGTTTGGCGGCTATGTATTAGCCGGTTTAATTGCGTTAGTAGGATATATTGTTCAACATCGCTTAAAGAGTAAATTTGAACATTATTCTCATCTACAACTTCAAAACGGAATGTCCGGAAAGGAGATTGCCGAAAAGATGTTGCACGACAATGGAATTTATGATGTCAAAGTAATTTCTGTAGCCGGAAGATTGACCGATCACTATAATCCGGCGGACAAAACGGTTAATTTAAGTGAGGCTGTTTACAACGAGCGCAATGCCGCTGCTGCAGCCGTTGCCGCCCACGAGGTTGGACACGCCGTACAACACTTCAAAGCCTATTCTTGGTTGCAATTTCGTTCTAAAATGGTTCCAACGGTTCAAATCTCAAGTACTGTTGCCCAGTTTGCCATCATTGGCGGAATTTTGTTAGTAAATACTTTTCCGCAACTCTTATTGTTCGGCATTTTGTTCTTTGCAGTAACCGTTGTTTTTACCTTTGTTACCTTACCGGTAGAATACGACGCCAGCAATAGAGCCTTAGCTTGGCTGAAAGATAAAAATATGGTTACCCCGCAAGAATATGACGGAGCCGCTGATTCCTTAAAATGGGCCGCTCTAACTTATGTGGTCGCAGCCATCGGAGCTTTAGCCACTCTTGTACAGTACCTTATGATATATTTAAGCAGAAGAGAATAATTTTCAATAAGCCAATCCAATCTGATTGGCTTTTTTTTATTATGAATACTAAAATCATTTTGACTCTATTTCTTTTGAGTACAGCAATGCTTCAAGCTCAAGACAATGGGAAAGAAAATGACCTTAAAGGAATTGATATTAGCAATATTATTCAGATGTCAGGTAATTGGTTTGTTTCCTACAGAAATGGAATTGAGCAAATTCACGCCGACCAAAACAATCCGGCTGAGAATATCATCAAAAATGAGTTTTTACTCAAACGCAGTTATTTTACTTTGAAAAAAAATCTAAATGATGTATTTTCCGTTCGTTATACTATGGATTTGACTTTAGATACCGAAGGCGAAGATGCCGGAAATGTAGAAACCCGTTTAAAATATCTTTACTTAAAAGCCAAACCGAATTTGAAAACAGATTGGTTAACTGGTACTTTTATTGAAGTGGGAATGGTGCATACACCTTGGTTGGATTTTGAGCAAAACATCAATACCTACAGAGTGCAGGACAATATGGCAATAGAGCGAAATAAACTCATAAACTCTGCTGATTTTGGATTTACAATAGGAGGAAATATCGGTCCAAAAATGGATGCAACTTTTTTAAAAGACGTAAACGATGCTATGGAAGGAAAATATTTTAGTTATATGGTGGGTTTATACAACGGTGCAGGATATTCGGGCAAAGAAAAAAACAATAACAAAGTGATACAAGGGCGTTTTTCGATTAGACCCTTTCCTGAAAAATTGCCCGAAATCACAGTTAGTACCTTTGGATTATTGGGAAAAGGAAATCATATTGAAAGCCCTGATTTTAGACAAATATTAGGTTATTTGGCTTACACGGGAAAACAATTGACTGTGGCTACTCAATGCCATACCGGAATTGGTGACTTTAGAGCCATCTATCTCGATTTTAACAATAAAGCATTGAAAAACAATGGATACAGCTTGTTTTCAGAATATAAATTTAAAAAAACCAATTGGGCACTTTGGGGAAGATTAGACCAATTTAATGTAGCAGGAGCTGATGAGAATGACACAAAACGCTATATTGGTGGTTTGACCTACAGAATCAATAATTTTTTAAGGTTTGTAGCTAATATTGAAAAGAATGAAAATCTGTTAAAAGAAAATAATATTTATGAAATCAATTTGGAAATCAGTTTTTAAACTTCTTTTGGAGCCGTTTTTTTTGAGATATAATTAAAAACTTCTCTAATCGTTTTTTTACGGATTTGCTTTTGCATATCGCTATCTAACTTTTGAAGTCTGTATAAAAACTTAAAGTCTATATAATCTTTTTTGATGTCCAAAACTTTAAGATTATAGGATTGTGATTCAATATATTGTTCGAAACCATTTAGTGTTTTAACCAAATCTTTTTCTAAGGTTTCAATATTTCCAATTCGGTTAATATCCAATTGAAAATCGATACTCGTCAATCTCAAATCGCGTTTAGTATAATTGATTATTTCGTTATTGTAAATTTTAGAATTGGGAATAATCACAATGTCATCGTCTTCATTTTGAAATTTGATGCGTTGTAATCCAATTTCTACAATTTTACCTTTAATGTTGTTAATTTTCACATGATCTCCCATGTCAAAATCTTCAGAAAAACTAAAATACAATCCCACCAAAAAATCAAAAACAAAATCCTTGGCAATGATGGCAATAGCTGCCGCTACGATACTCAACGAAGCAACAATCTCTTTAATTTCAATACCAAAAGCCCCAAAAACACTAAAAATAGCTGCAAATGCAATCAATACTTTGGTGATATTGTTTATTCCATAATGAATATTGTCTTTTTCGCCTTTCTTAAGTCCAAATTTTCTGGTGAAATAATAGCGTACAAACCGAGAAACCAAATTGACAATCATCCAGAAAAGAACAAAATTGAGAATCGCCTTGAAAAATATGTGTTTAGATTCCCACACCAACCATTCCGGCTTATGGAGTCTAACTAATAAATAAATAGTTAAAACTGCTAATTGTAATATAAAATTAAAAATTGACCTCATTGTACTTCAAAAGTTTTTAATCTTTAAAATTTTTGGTAAAGGTAAATTTCAAGACAAAATAACCCAATATACCCGCTACAATTGATGCTATAAGAATTCCTAATTTTGAAGAATCTATAAAAATGGGTTCATAAAATGCTAAGTTAGCTACAAAAATAGACATAGTAAAACCAACTCCTGCTAAAAAAGCAACGCCTATTATTTGCTTAAAATAAACAAAATCAGGTAATTCAATCCATTTCATTTTCAAACCAATATATGTAAATAAAGAAATTCCTAACAGTTTTCCAATTACCAAGGCTATAATAATAGTGGTAACTAAATTCCATTCAAACGCGGTGTTCCCTTTTAGTGTTATACCCGCATTGGCAAAGGCGAAAATAGGCATAATTACATAAGCCACCCAATTGTGCAATTTGTGCTCTAAATGTTGTAATGGTGATTGAAACTGCTCGGTCCAAGATTCTAATTCGTCTATGCATTCTATTTGTTCTTTTGAAAGCGTCATAGGCTGATCATCAGCCAAAGCACTGAACTGGTGATTGATTTCACTCAGTTTTTGGGTGTAAATACGTTCATCAATTTTCCTGTTAATTGGAATGGTAAATGCGACTAAAACACCTGCAATGGTTGGGTGGATTCCTGATTTTAGAAATAAAAACCAAACTATAATTCCAGCAATAAAATAGATATATTTAGAATATTTCTTAAAATAAGTAAATACAAACAAAAGAGCTAATATCAATAGAGCAATGATAATCATTGTAAAATTTAGCTGACCACTATAGAAAATGGCAATCACCATCACGGCTCCCAAATCATCAACTATAGCAAATGCCATTAAGAAAACTTTTAACCCTAATGGCACTCTGTTTCCTAATAATTGCAATATCGCTAATGAAAAAGCAATGTCTGTTGCCATAGGAATACCCCAACCTGCTTGGGTTACGTGATTATTATTAAATATAAAAAACATCAAAACGGGCAAAACCATTCCGCCAATAGCTGCCACTAATGGAAAAGAAGCCTTTTTCAAAGAATTGAGCTCTCCTATTAACACTTCTCTTTTAATTTCCAAGCCAATCAAAAAGAAAAAAACTGCCATTAATCCATCATTAATCCATAAGAAAACGGGTTTTATCAATTCAAATTCACCAATTTTGATTCCCATTTTTTGATTCCAAATGCTATGATAAACATCTGAAAAAGGAGTATTAGCCCATATTAATGCCAGAATAGTAGCCCCAAATAACAAAATGCCACTTGAACTTTCAATATTAAGAAATTTTTGAACAGGGCTTAAGCTTTGCGATTTCACGAATATTAGATTTTAAAAAGTATAATAGGCAAATATCAATAAAAAAAATTGAATTTATAATTAAAAATTTAAAGGACTAGAACTTTTAAAATAGAAATTTTGTTATTAAAACACCTAATTTAGAATGATTCTAAATTTTAAATTTAGTTTCCTATAAACAAAATTTAAAATACTTTTGTGTCAAATAAATTTTAAAACTAAACATTATGGCAATTAGAATAACCGATGATTGCATCAATTGTGATGCATGTATATCAGAATGTCCAAACACCGCTATCTACGAACCTGATACAGAGTATTCTTACTCTGATGGCTCTAAATTAAGTGGCACTGTAAAACTTCCTTCAAACGGAGAAGAAGTGGACGCCGATGAAAAATTTGAAGCAAAATCTGATGAATTCTACTTTATCGTTACAGATAAATGTACTGAATGTCAAGGTTTCCACGATGAACCACAATGTGCTTCAGTTTGTCCAGTTGACGCTTGCGTTCCTGATAACGACCACAAAGAAAGCGAAGAACAATTGATGGCGAAAAAAGTGTGGTTACACGGTGCATAATCCTTAACTAATCTAGTTAAAAAATAAACCCGTCTTGTTTTATTACAAGACGGGTTTTTTATTTATAAAAATTGGTTCTCTTTTCTCTTTTCTAATTAATCTAACAATATTTAGCTACATTATTCTCAAAATAATCTTTCATGATTTGCTCTCTAAAATTGGGATGAGCTATGTTTGCTAATGCTTTTACGCGTTGTTCAATGGTTTTCCCGTATAAATCTGCAACACCATATTCCGTAACCACATAATGCACATGTGCTCTTGTTGTTACTACGCCAGCGCCTGGTTTCAGAAATGGGACAATCTTACTATCTCCTTTTTCAGTAGTTGAAGGTAATGCAATAATGGCTTTTCCGCCTTTACTAAGCGATGCTCCACGAATAAAATCCATTTGACCTCCAACACCGCTGTACATTTTTGTTCCAATAGAATCAGCACAAACTTGGCCGGTTAAATCAACTTCTATGGCAGAATTTATCGCTACCATTCTAGGATTTTGGCGAATATTATGTATATCGTTTACATAATCTACTTCTCGCATTTCCACAAACGGATTGTCATCAACATAATCGTACAATCTGCGCGAGCCCATTAGGAATGTAGCCAAAGCACGTCCCGGATTGATCCCTTTATAGTTTCCATTAATAACATCTTCTAAAATTAAGTCAATCACGCCATCGGAAAACATCTCGGTATGCAAACCCAAATCTTTATGATTATGTAAACGTGACAAAACCGCATTCGGAATATTGCCAACACCCATTTGCAAAGTGCTACGGTCTTCAATCATATTAGCGATATGATCCCCAATTTTTTGCTCAACTTCACTGGGTTTATGCATTTCGTGCGTTGGAATTTCATCGTCTACTTCCACAAAACTATTTAGTTCTGATATGTGAATAATGCCTGCTCCATGTGTTCTTGGCATTTTCGGGTTTATTTGCGCTATTACATGTTTTGCATTATCTATGGCTGCTAACGTTTCACCCACTGTAACACCTAATGAGCAATATCCATGTTTGTCAGGTGGTGAAACTTGTATCAGTGCAACATCAATTTCTAAAACCCTATTTTTAAATAAAAGTGGTAATTCACTAAAAAAAACTGGCGTATATGAACCGTTTCCTGCAGCCAAGGTATGTCGAATATTCTTTGAAATAAAAAAAGCATTGACATGAAAACTGTCCTTTTTTGAAATATCCGCATAAGGGGCTACCCCTTCAGTATGCAAATGGCAAACTTCCACATTACGCAATTCTTCATAACGTGCTGACATAGCTATAACCAAAGCTTGCGGAGCTGCAGCACCCATTTGAATAAAAACTCTGTCGTTTGATTTTATAACTTTTACTGCTTCTTCTGCAGAAACTGATTTATACATATTTGTTAATTTATGATTTATACTTTACGTTCCGAATGTTATCTGATTTCTGCTCTATGAACCATCAAATTTTTGATTGTAAAAACTAATAATTATACAATTCACAAAAATACAACGAAATCGATTTCAAAATTATAAAATATATCAGTTTTTTAAATTATATTATGAGAATTAATCAAAAATTGTTTCAAGTCTGAAGTTTTAGGTTTCAGGTTGTTGTAACTTTAAAACTTAGAAACAAAATCAACCTAAATATTCACAATGAAAAACGTGAAACGCAAAACATTAAACATGAAACCTTAAACAATTTATTATCTTTGCCCCTTTATTTTTAGAAAATGATTAAAATCAAGTCCAAAGAAGAGATTGAATTGATGCGTGAAAGTGCCTTAATGGTATCTAAAACCTTAGGTATTTTAGCCAAAGAAGTAAAACCCGGCGTTACCACTTTATACTTAGACAAATTAGCAGAAGAATTCATTCGTGACAACGGAGGAATTCCTGGATTTTTAGGATTATATGGCTTTCCTAATACCTTGTGTATGAGTCCCAATGCGCAAGTGGTTCACGGTATTCCCAACAATAAACCCTTGGAAAATGGAGATATTATCTCGATAGATTGTGGGGTGTTGAAAAACGGGTTTTATGGCGATCATGCCTACACTTTTGAAGTAGGCGAAGTGTCCGCAGAAATAAAGAAATTGTTAACTATTACCAAGGAAAGTCTTTATGTGGGCATTAGAGAATTTAGAACAGGAAATAGAGTAGAAGACGTGGGTTGGGCTATACAAAATCATGTAGAAAAACACGGTTATGGTGTAGTTAGAGAATTGGTAGGACACGGTTTAGGGAAAAAAATGCACGAAGACCCTCAAATGCCCAATTATGGAAAACGAGGAAGAGGAAAAATGTTTTTGAATGGGATGGTAGTAGCTATAGAACCTATGATTAATATGGGAACTCATAAGATTGACCAATTACGAGATGGTTGGACCATTCTGACAAAAGATAGAAAACCAAGTGCACATTTTGAACACGATGTGGCCATGATAAATGGGAAACCAGAATTACTTTCTACATTTCAATATATTTATGACGCTTTGGGGATTGTAAGCGATGAGGAGAAGGAATTTAGAATATGATAAAAACCATTCTCAATACCATTCCGCGTGGCTTGCTTATCAAAGCCAGTTATTGGGTTCGCCCTTTGTTAGTTTTATTCTACAAAGGGAATAAATATACCGACCCTATTGACGGAAAAAGTTACCGCAAGTTTCTGCCTTACGGCTACCAAGTGAAGCGCGAAAATGTGTTGGCACCCGGAACCCTTTCATTAGAACGCCACCGGTTGATGTGGCTATTTTTGAAAAATAAGTCTGATTTTTTTACCCAACCACTCAAAGTGTTACATATTGCTCCCGAACAAGCTTTTTTAACGCTCTTCAGAAATCAAAAAAATTTGGATTACACCACTTCCGACCTTTATTCGCCCTTGGCAGATGTTAAGGCGGACATCACCAACTTACCCTTTCCGGATGAGAGTTTTGATGTGATTTTCTGCAATCACGTATTAGAACATATTCCTAATGACCAAAAAGCGATGATGGAATTATACAGAGTGATGAAAAAAGGCGGTTGGGGCATTTTTCAAATCCCGCAGGACCTCAATAGAGCCACCACTTACGAAGATTTCAGCATCACCGACCCTAAAGAACGCGCCAAACATTTTGGTCAGTATGACCATGTAAGAGTGTATGGAAGGGACTATGAATCCTACCTTTTATCTGTTGGTTTTGAAGTAGATATGATTGATTACAGTCAACAAATAACTTCGGAACTCTTTGAAAAATACCGTTTGGCAAAAGGGGAATTATTGCCGGTTTGCTATAAAAAATAACTATTCATATCCCTATAAAAAATTCTATTGAACCCAAACCAGCCTTGCCAACGAACCAGGTAATGCATTTTTTACAGATTTTAGCTCCGCCTATTTAAAAATTCGCAGATTATTTTCCACTATTAATTCTAAAATCTAAATTAAACCTAATCCTTATTTTGCAGTCTAAATTTGAAACAATTCAGACTATGCAAGCATCTTATCTTTGGTCTTTACGTTTAGGCTATAGTACCAAACAGGCAAATTTGATTCAAAATTCAGGTTTGAAATCGTTTCTAAACCAATCGTTTCAAGCGAAATATAATCGATCAGAACCGGAATTTTTGAGCAATGAACCTCATTCTTTATTGGAACTCAAAGCTATTAAGGAAAAAATAAAAAACGCGGATGACAGCGAAAAGAAAAAAATGCTCAAAAAACAGATTATCAATCAAATAGAATTAAAAAAATGGTGGTTACAACTTCTGTATGATGCCGAATATCCGTTGCGTGAAAAAATGGTCGTTTTTTGGCACAATCATTTTGTGTCCACAGCCCAAAAAGTGAAAGTAAACTATTGGATTTACCAACACAATCAAATCCTTCGAGAAAATGCTTTTGGTAATTTTAAAGATTTAACCAAAAAAATCATTAAAACCAATGCGATGGTGCGCTATTTGGACAATGTGGACAATAAAAACGGCGAACTCAACGAAAACCTAAGTCGTGAGTTATTAGAACTTTTTACTTTAGGAATAGGTAATTACACCGAAAACGACATTAAAGAAGGGGCTAAGGCACTGGCAGGATTACACTTGGGTGATGAAACTGCCGCATACAGAAAAAAATTTGAAGTGGACGAAGAGATAACTTATTTAGGAAAAACAGGCTATTTCAAAGCAGATGATATAGTGGATATTATTTTTGAACAGCCCAATATTCCCTATTTTATTACCAAAAAAATATTGCAATGGTTTATTTACGACGAACCCAATGCTGAAATTATACAATATTATGGTGATTATTTTCGTTCACAAAATTTTGAAATTCAACCACTCTTAATCAAAATATTCACCGAAGAATATTCAAAAAATAACGCAGGTTCAAAAATTAAAGATCCTTTAACGTATATTTTTCAATTGATAAACGATTTGAACGTACAACCTTTTCAACCTTTGACCGTTGCCTCCTTTTTAAAACAACAAGGAATGGATTTACTAAATCAACCGAACGTAAAAGGTTGGGAAGGTGGAAAATCTTGGTTGAGTTCGCAGGTTTTTTTACAACGCAACAAAGCATCCGATTTGTTGTGTAGTGGCAAATCCGTACAGTTTAAAGGATTAAAAGATAATTTAGAAGATGTTGAGTTTGAAATAAAACCTATTGACATTCAATTAAATTGGAATAAAAAAGCATCAGCCAAAGAAATTATCAAAACATTCTCAGAACAAATGCTCTTTGAGTTATCAGAAGAAATGCAAAATGATTTAATCCAAATCATCAAATACGATTTTGACGCATCTAGCGCAAATGCTGAATTTAGTATTTTAAAATTATACAATTACATCACAAAATCACCTGAATTTCAAATAGTTTAATATAAGTCAATCGAGTTTATAAAGTTGATCTGATTAATAACTTTAAAAAACAAAAAAACAATAATCAATAATCTAAAACGATCCATGAACAGACGTAATTTTCTATCCCTAACAGGCACTTTTACCGGCGGACTTTTAGTACTTCCTGATTTTTTGTATGCTTTTGGGAAGCAAAACAATCAAGAAATAACCGGTAATTGTTTGGTATTCATCCAACTCAATGGGGGTAATGACGGGTTAAACACGTTTATTCCTTATGGTAATGCGTTGTATTACCAATCCAGACCTAACATTGGAATTCCTGAAAATCAAATTGTTGGAAAATATCAAGGCATGGGTTTTCACCCGGCATTTAAAGATTTTGAGAAAATTCGTCAAAACGGTGATTTGAGTATTCTTCAAAATGTGGGCTATCCTAATCCGAATCGTTCTCATTTTCGCAGTATTGAAATTTGGCAAACGGCTAGTGCATCCAATGAATATTTGACACAAGGTTGGTTGGGAAAATATTTGGATTTACAATGTGCAGAATCCGATCCTATTGCAGCACTTAACATAGACCGAATTGACAATCCTGCTTTGAAAGGCAATGAACCGCATTTTATCACCGTGAAAGACCCTGACAAATTAAAAACCAAAGGACAAATTCAAAGCACTACTGAATTATCGGGAAACCCGCAATTGGATTTTGTCAGAAAAATAGCCAATTCCATTGAAGAAGGCAGCGAAGAAATTCAAAATGCCTTGGCAAACAGCACATCAAATACCGAGTATCCTAAAACGCCGTTAGCAAAAAATCTTCAATGGATTAGTAGATTGATTAAAGGAAATTTGAATTCAAAAATCTATTACACCTCTCAGAGCGGATTTGATACTCATGATAATCAACTGAATATACATCAAAATAAACTATCAGAACTCAACGATGCCATATTTAGTTTTTATAAAGATTTAAAAAATGCCCAACTTTTAGATAAAGTAACTTTGGTAATTTTTTCAGAATTTGGAAGACGTGTAAACGACAATGGCAATGGAACAGACCACGGAACAGCAGCACCCATTTTTGTTATTGGGGGAAAAAACAAAGGTAGTATTATAGGAAAAAATCCAAATTTAATCGACTTGGATGAAGGCGACTTAAAATATGAAATCGATTTTAGAAGTGTGTATGCATCCCTTTTAGAAAATAAATTGAATTTTAATCCAAAATTAATGGGAATTCAACATGAAATCTTAAATGGCTTGTTTTAAAATGTTAAATTCCAATTTGATTAAAGTTGGAATTTAATTCCGATAGTTATCTGGATTGAAAAAA
Source organism: Polaribacter sp. (assembly GCA_020740485.1). Lineage (GTDB taxonomy): Bacteria > Bacteroidota > Bacteroidia > Flavobacteriales > Flavobacteriaceae. The sequence continues at coordinate 34,148 of DYMN01000024.1, forward strand.
TTGGAATTTCCTATCTGTTATCTCCATCCAACAAACGGCCCAATCCTCCTAAAATGCTTCCCTCCTCTTTACTACCTCCATGTTGGGGTGCATAAGAGAAAATTCTGCTTGCTAATCGAGAAATAGGTAAGGATTGCATCCATACGGTTCCGGGTCCACGTAAAACAGCATAAAACATGCCTTCGCCTCCAAAAATCATATTGCGAACGCCTTTAATCATTTCTATATCAAAATCTACCTCTTTGGTGAAACCTACAACACAACCGGTGTCTATGCGTAATATTTCTCCCGGTACTAATGTTCTTTCTGTTACATAGCCTCCTGCGTGCATAAATGCCATACCATCTCCTTCCAATTTTTCCATAATAAAACCTTCGCCTCCAAAAAGTCCGGTTCCTAATCGACGTTGAAATTCTATTCCAATAGAAACGCCTTTGGCAGCACAGAGAAAAGCATCTTTTTGACAAACCAACTTCCCTCCTACTTTGGATAAATCTACCGGTATGATTTTTCCGGGATACGGTGATGCAAATGCTGCATGCGATTTGTTCGTTCCTGTGTTGGTAAAAGCCGTCATAAACAGACTTTCACCGGTCAACAAGCGTTTACCGGCACCCATGAGTTTACCAAACAATCCACCTTGATCAGTTTGTCTTGATCCATCACCAAAGATGGTTTGCATTTGTATATGGTCTTTCATATACATAAATGCTCCTGCTTCTGCGATAACCGTCTCTTGCGGATCGAGTTCGATTTCAACATATTGCATTTCTTCTCCAAAAATTTTATAATCGATTTCGTGATCTTGTATCATTTGTTTGTTTCAGGTTTAAGGTTTATTAAGAGACAAGAAATACCTTTCTGTGTTTCATGAGATAAGGCTTGCCTTGTCTGTATCGTGACATGATGAAATACCGTAAAATCTGTAATTCAATTTATTTGTTTGATGTAAGTTAGAAATAAAAAATGTTTAATTGTTACAAATTATATTTTCAAAAAACATTAATTTTCTGGTTAATAATTAAAATTCATCCCCAATAAAATGGGACAAAATTCCAACTTCAAACTTCCAATCCCGCCTTGCGGTTCCGATAGCTATCGGAATCGCTATCGCTCAACTTCTTACTTCATACTTCAAACTTCACACTTTATAAAAATGCATCTCATCTACATATTGCCACACTTTTTCCGGCAACATAGGGCGAATGTTTTTCCCCGCTTTAATATCATTTCTGATAGCAGTTGCTGACAATTCTATGATAGGCGCCTTAACTAAATGCACATTTTTATGTGTATCAAATTCTGATTTTTGTTGAGTTTCCGTTATGCGCGGATACACATACAACGAATAATTTTCCAAAATAAATTCGTAATTTTTCCACTTGCGAAAACTTTGAAGATTGTCGTTTCCCATGAGTAATGAAAAATGATGTTGTGGGAATTTTTCGCTCAAATAAGCCAAAGTATGTACGGTATAGTTAGGTTGTGGCAATTTAAATTCGATGTCCGAAACTTCCAATTTCGAATAATTTTCCACCGCCAATCGCACCATGTGCAAACGTTGATGATCTTCAAGCAGGGTTTTTTTGTCCTTCAATGGATTGTGTGGCGAAACCACAAACCAGATTTTATCCAAATCGGAATGCTCTACCAAATAATTGGCAATGATGACATGCCCGATGTGTATCGGATTAAAACTTCCAAAAAAAAGACCAATTTTCATAAATTTTAATTTTCATAATCCCGATAATTTTCGGGATTAAATTCCAAAAATATAAAATTTTCCCGTACAGACGCACGGACGTGCGTCTCTTTATTAATGATAGACGCACGGACGTGCGTCTCTTTAATATTACAGACGCATTTCCGTGCGTCTCTTTTTTATTACAGACGCATTTCCGTGCGTCTTTATTGATTACAGACGCATTTCCGTGCGTCTTTATTGATTAGAGACGCATTTCCGTGCGTCTTTATTGATTAGAGACGCACGTCCGTGCGTCTCTTCAGAAAACGATTTACAATTTGGGAAACTTCTTCTTTCGCTTTTTCAAAATCGTCATTGACTACTACCACATCAAATTCCGATTCAAATTTCAATTCGTTGTGGGCTTTTGCCAATCGTTCTTGGATTTTTTCTTCTGTTTCGGTTTTGCGGTTGCGCAAACGTGCTTCCAACACTTCAATTGATGGCGGTTTTACAAAAATTGCCAATGCGTTTTCGTTATATAAATTCTTGATATTCAATCCTCCTTTAACATCAATATCAAAAATAACATTATTTCCTTTTTCTAATATTCTTTCGACTTCTTTTTTATAGGTTCCATAAAAATTTCCTTTATACACTTCTTCATATTCAGCAAAGGCATTTTCAAAAATATGTTTTTCAAATGTCTTATTATCAATAAAATAATAATCTTTTCCATCTACTTCATGCGCTCTTTTAGGGCGTGAAGTTGCCGAAACAGAAAACTCTAATTTCAGTTCCGGCTGTGTTAACAGATGATGAACCAAACTGGTTTTTCCTGCTCCAGATGGGGCTGAAAAGATGATAAGTTTTCCTTTGTCCATTATAACACATTAAGTGATTGTTCTTTGATTTTTTCTAATTCGTCTTTCATGTGAATCACTAATTTTTGCATCGGGGCATGATTGGCTTTGCTCCCAATCGTATTGATTTCGCGACCCATTTCTTGTGAAATGAAACCCATTTTACGTCCATTGGATTCAGGATGATTCAAATCTTGTATAAAATATTCTAAATGATTTTTTAAACGAACTATTTCCTCGGTGATGTCTAATTTTTCCAAATAGTAAATCAACTCCTGTTCAAATCTATTTTCATCTACTGTGGCTTCAAGTTCAACAACTGCTTTTCTCAATTTGACTTTCATATCTGCCTTACGTGAAGCATCTAATTCTACTATTTCATTCAGCGCATTGGAAATATTTTCAATACGTAATTCAATGTCTTTTTTTAATGCAGCTCCTTCCGATTGTCTGTAAGTTTGAATATTCTTTATGGCTACATCTATTGTTTGAATAATAATTTGCCATTCGTCAGCATCAATTTCCTCTTTGGCTGTACTAACCGATTCAGGCAGACGCATGGCTATTTCTAACAAATGTTCTTGATGATTGGTACTTATTTCTTTCAATTCTTCCATATATTTTAAAACCATTGACTTATTGATTCTAATGGAATCATCCGCTCCGGTATTCTCAATATACAATCCAAAATCTACTTTTCCCCGCACCAACTTTTCAGACAACAATTTTCTGATTTCCAATTCCTTTTCACGATAATTGGATGGAATACGCACATTGATTTCTATACCTTTACTGTTTAAGGATTTTATTTCAATAGTAATTTTTTTGGTTTCAGCTTGGTATACAGATTTACCAAATCCTGTCATAGATGCTATCATGTAAAAATTTTAAATTTTGAGAATACAAAGTTAATGAAAAATTTATAAGTTGATAAAACCATAATTAATCATAACAAATGGCAGATTCAACTTTTAATCAATTGATAATATAAAATAGAGTTATAGTAAAACACCATCATACTTGAGCCTTTCTAAAACTTACCAAGTAAATTCCGGTAAAAATAAAGAGCGATGCTATAATTTTAATCCAATTTAAACCATCACTCCCAACCATTATGGCGTAAATGGTAGCGACTAAAGGTTGTAAATAGATAAAAACACTGAGTGTTGTGGGTTTTAAACGTCTTAAAGCCAGTATATTAAATAAATAAGTTATAAAAGTAGTAAATACAACTACAAATCCGATTTTTAAAAAAGCTATAGTAGGTAATACTTCCCAATTCACTTCCATAACTTGTTGGATACCAAAAGGGAATACCCAAAATAATCCGAACAAATACATCCATTTTGCAAAGTGAATCGGATGGTATTTATGCAAAAGCCCTTTGGCAATAATGAGATATAAACTATAGGATGCCGCATTGACAAAAACTAAAAAATTGCCAAATTTGATGTTAGGGGCATTTACCTGTGCGTGTTTTCCTAATACAATAAGTAGTGACGCACCTACCAAACCCAACACAACTCCGGTTATTTTTCGCTTATTCATCGCTTCTTTCAATATCATATAAGAAAAAAGCATCACCAAGATCGGTGAAGTAATCATCATCACTGCTCCATTGATTGGCGTTGTCAAACTCAAGCCTTTAAAAAAAGTAAGCATGTTCAATCCTACGCCAAAAATGGATGCTAATATAATTTTTTTAAAATCGATTAGTTCAATTTTTTCATAAGGAATAGTGAAACTCACAGCCCAAAACAACAGCAAAGCCCCTGAAACCCGTAGTAAAATAAATCCGTAGGGTTTGATGTAAAGGGGCATTACATCTTTAGAAATAGTAAAAGAAATACCGTAAATAAAAGCAGCAAAGAAAGCTAAAACAAAGGCTAAATTTCTATTTTGCACAAAATCTAAATTAAGTGGTGCAAATAAACGATATTTACTTAAAAAGACAGCAAAAATTGTTTTGAAATTAAAAAAACTTATTACCTTTGCAGTCCTAAAAAGAAACAGTAATCGAATTAACGATTTTTGTAGATAAATTGTTAGAAAGCGTGTTGATCCCGATAGCTATCGGGATGGTAGAAACGTCAGAATGAAAAGAAAAGTTATCAAGCGGGCGTGGTGAAATTGGTAGACACGTCAGACTTAGGATCTGATGCCGTGAGGTGTGGGGGTTCGAGTCCCTTCGCCCGCACAAA